>CAJQQY010000315.1 GCA_905480595.1 uncultured Saprospiraceae bacterium
GATAAGTATTTTGAATTGACGAAAGAAACTTTTGCAACACTTAAAAAAGGAATCACAGCAGAAAATGCAGAAGCTGCAAAAACTAAACTTCAACCAGCTTTGGATTTTTGGAAAAAGACAGGAGAGATAAAACCTTCTGACAAAAAATCCAAAAGAGTTTATCGAGCAGCTAATTATAATTATGCTTTAGTAAGTTACTTTTTAGGTGATTTGGAAGGAGCAGAAAAATATGCTAAAAAAGTGCAAAAGTCAGAAGGAAAAGATCGAAAATCAAAACTCCTTTTGAAAGATATTGAAACTACTCAGAAGAAAATGGATTTCCATGGAATCAATACTATGTTTTATGTTCGTGATCTTTCAGGTGCTAAAGCTCCTGCAAAAGTAAAAGAATTTGAAGAAGTCAAAGAAGAATTAGAATCTGATAATAATACGGTAGCTGCAGTAGTAAAGATGGGAGACAAAGAAATCAAGGGTTCTGTGATGCAAGCAAAAGGAGTGGATGAAATGGTTTTTGGAGCTAAAGGAAATACTAAATTCATGGCTGAAGAAGATGGGGAAATGATCGAATATGACTTAACTTCTGAAGAAGTTTCTGAATTTACGATGGGCGAACGTAAGTTTATTAAAACTAGATTTAACCCATCTGCTAAAGGAAAAGGAGAATCAGCAATGCATATTTTAGAAGTGGTTTATACTTCTGATAAAATAAAATTATTGAAATATTATCCTTCCTCGGGGGCTTTAGGAGAGGAGAAATCAGAGTTCGCTTTCCAAAAGAATTCAGATGACTTTCCATTGTCTTTAGAGGATACTCAATTTTTATTATGGAAAAAAGGGTTGTCGAAATACTTCGGAGATTGTGCTGACTTGAAAGATATGTGTACAGAAGGTGGTATCAAAAAGAACCAAGATGACTTGATCAAAGCAGCAAGAATTTACTCTGAATTGTGTGAGTAATATTCTTTTAACAAAAGTATTTTACTTTTTTAAAATGGCTATTCTGGATTATTTCAGAGTAGCCATTTTATCAGAAAGTTATTTTTCAAAACATATAGAATGGCTTAACAACATAAAACTTTGAAACTATTATTCAAATAAAAAAACTCATCCCTTTTCCAAGAGATGAGTTTTTCTTTTTTGGGAAAAGGAATTTTGTTTCTTATTCCACAGTTCCTCCACTAATGATATTTCCAAAGAAAATAGCATTGGCAAATAACTTATTCGTTCCGTACCAAAATGCTCGGAAGTTAGTATTGTCAGCCATGTTGATGACTTTTCCACGTCCCATTCCACTCACGACTATCGAAGCAGAATTGCTCAAAGTTTCTAAATTTTTCTTAGAAATATATCCACTCAAAAGGGGAGCAGAAGTGTAAACCAAAGGAGTAGCATATGGATTTTTTGCAGGTTCAAGGAAAAGTGTTCCTCTTCTGAAAATTGGCAAACTTGAACTATGGTATCCAAAACCCAACGGATGAGTCAAATCTAATTCCGTAGAAAAAATAGCTCCACCAATTACCTCAGCTCCAGAATCTGCACTCTGTTTTTCGTAAGGTCTACGCTTTTTCTCTTTCTTATCATCACTAGATTTTTTAAAAGTAACATTGGAAATGCCTTTTGATTTTGCCCATCGAATCGCTCGCTTAAAAGGAATTAAAGTTCCTCCTTTTTGTACCCAGGTTTTTAATTTTTCAGATTGATTGGAAATACTATTGTAATTTCCATCTACCATGACGATAACATTATATCTACTTAAATCTGCACGACTGAATCTACTCACGTCCATTTTGGTAATCGGCATATCGTACCGCTGATCGAGTAAGTGCCAAACTTCTCCTGCATCATAACTATTCACTCCGCTACCAACTAAAAGTAGCACTTCTGGTTTTTCTAAAACTTCAAAATCACCACTTCCTAAATCACTTCCCATCGGCGTCAAACCAGTTTTTACTCCGTAGATTTTTAATTGATTTTTGCTCGCTACTTTTTTTACAAGGTCAAAAATTTCAGCAGAAGTTCTTCTTTGATTATTGCTGACTGGAATTTGAATGGTTCCATAATCGAATAACTTCATGCCTTCCGAAGTTTCGATTTTTAATTGCTGTGTCCCCACTTTTACAATCAAATTTTCACTCAATAATTCATGCAACGCATTCGGGGCATAATATTCATTCCATTCAAAAAGATAAGCATATTCACTTTTTCCACCCACGACTTTTCCTTCTGGTTTTCCTAAATAAGGCATTGATTCAGTCATAGCTTTTTTACCTGTAACTTCTTGGTAATCAATATTGTATGCCATCGGAAGTGTGAACGCTGAAACATCATAAAATAAACTATCGTCAAATTTGAAAATAGGATCAAAGACAGATTTGATCAATCGATATTGAGGTTGTTCTAGAGGAACATAGTAAGAATGTTCTTTGTCGAATTGCTTTCCTCCAGCAGAAATATTTTGCTGCAAAGTCTGCACTTGGATATCATGTTTTTGCAATAGATTGACAAAATGAGTCAATCTACTTTTGTCTTTTTGTTCAGAAAAAACAAAACCTTTACGGGAATCTTTTTTGGCTTCTTGCATCGCAGTTTTGTAAAATTCACGTTGGTAACCTAGCAATTCTTCGCGCATACTTGAAGCAGCTTGGAGTGTTGACATTGCCGTGGTCGCTTGGTTACGAATAGTAAAAGGGAAAGTCATTACCCCATTGTCTGTCTCTTGCACATGACCTCTCGAACTCGCTTGTTCAAATAAAATTCCAACACATCCATTCGCATCTGGATAGGTCGAACCTTTGCCATAATAATAATCGTCGTAGCGTTCTTCCGTAAAATATAGTGAACCAATCTTGTCCAAAGCTTTGGCGTGGTAGGTTCCAATTTTAGCAGTTAACTCTTGATTCTTTTTAGGCGTCAATGGGTGAATTCGAGTTTGAATACCAGGCATAAAAAAGAATGTTTGGTTCGTTCCCATTTCATGATGATCAGTCAAAATATTTGGTTTCCACTCATGAAACTTGGCAACTCGACCACGACTTTCAGGATGCGCCAAGAGTAACCAATCTCGATTCAAGTCAAACCAATAATGATTCGTTCGACCTCTTGGAAAAACTTCATTGTACTCTCGATCATTTGGATCGGAGGACATATTTTTACTTTTGTGGGAATTGGCCCAAGTCGAAAAACGATGAAATCCATCTGGATTATAAACTGGATCCAACAGGATAACTACATTGTCTAAAATGTCATTTACCTCTGCACATTTTCCAGCCGCTAAATGATAAGCGACCAACATACTTGCATTCGCACCACTCGGTTCATTTCCATGAATACTAAATCCTTGGTAAACGACCGAAGGCATTTTGGAAATGTCCACATCAGCAGATTGGTCAGGTTGAGATAATTTATAATGCTCTTTTTGGATATCATCTAAGCGAGCATGATTCGCTTCCGAAGTAATATAAAGATGGTACAAAGGTCTGTGTTCATAACTTCTTGCATACTCTTCCATCACAATTCGAGGGGACACTTTTGCTAATTCTCGCAAGTACATCACGACTTGGTCATGGCTCGCATGCCACTCTCCAACTTGATATCCGAGAACAGATTCAGGTGTGGGAATTTTAGAATCATACTCACAATCAGGTAAAAAATAATTGATGGAGTTTTTTTGGGGAAAAGCAAAAACGAAAGTGAATGCTAGAAATGCGAAGGTTAATATTTTTCTCATATTTGGTATTAGTTGATTTCTTCAAAAATAAAAATTGAAATACAAGGTTTAAAAATACAAAAGGAAAATGGATGAATCTGATTTTAAATAAAAGAATTGATTTTAAAATAGGATCGTTTTTTTTTAACAAAAAAACGAAATTCTTATTAGAAAAAATAAAGTTTCGAAAAACGACCTAGCTATACTGACTAAAAAACTCTTTTCTGTATTTTACTTTCCTGTTTGTAAGTATATTGTTTTTTTTGTAAAAAAGAGGAAGTATTGTTTTTATTTTTAGAGAGGAGAAGATGTTTTGTAAAATGTAAAAGCGTTGTTATGGCTTCCTCATAACAACGTTTTTACATTTTTTAGGACAGTTGAGAAAAAACGCACGGCGAATAATTTCATGCTATTGATACAATGATCAGTCTTTGGAATACACATTGAAATTATTAATGCCGTGCTAGTGCGTCAGGCGTTTTCTCATTAAAGGTTTGTATACTTAATTTATTAAAATCATTTTCCTACTCGCCGAAAACGCAGGAGTAATTAACCTATAAAGGTAAACTCCTGGCGATGGGAAGATATTTTGATCTATGTCAATTTTATGGATTCCTGTGGCGTGTTGTGTATGATAAGTGTGTATGATCTTACCTGAAATATCTAAAATCTGAAGTTCTAAGTGTGTGGATTTAGGTAAATAAAAATTTATTTCGGTGGATGTTGAAAATGGATTCGGTTGATTTTGAAAAAGTCGAGCTTCATCCGAATAACTAAATAAATCTACATTATTTTTTTCAAATAAGAAATCAATTGAATATATTTTATTTTTTATATTATATGCTTCTGCTTGAGTGAATTTAGAATTTAGCCATAAATTATTTTCTAGGAATAAATCGTTTTTAGCTTTGAAAACTAAGTGGAATAAAGGATTCTGTGACGAAATTTCATATTTATCTTCTTTAATCCAACTACAAGTTATTACTCCTTCCTCTTGAAATGTAAGTCCGAAATTTTCTTTTTCTAATATGTTGTTTTCAATATTTAAAAGCTCAATTTGGTTCGGATCAAAGTTAAAAGTAAATTGGAAACCAGAGATTTCATCAAGATTTTTTGCAAAGATTGGAACTCGAGTCACTTTATTTTTTTCTAATAAAACATTGTTAGTGTGTAGAATTAAAGAACCTTCTTTCTCTCGAGTATCTGTTGTTGCAAAGTTGTTAGGTGAAGCTGTTCCATTTACATCACCTACTTTCACGCCGATAAAATCCATGCCTAAATCACTCTCTATTAGATTTACGCATTCCATGTTTTCAGGGAAATCCTCCAAAAATGGTTGTATTGGATTATTGAATTCGTAATGTGCATCTACGAATCTCCAAGATTTATTATTTGGTAATTCATCAATCGAATGTAGAATTAACGAGCGTAATAAAGCTAAATCTACTGCCGTTACACTTCCAGAGTGATTGGCATCTGCTGCGATAATTTTGTAAGGCGAATCCAATAGTTCAACCCCAAGAATATGCTTTGAAATCAAAACTAGATCATACGTCGTGACACCGTTGAGTGGGTTGATATTTTTTTCGGGAGTAACGGTGTAGTCAATTCCACTAGTTAAGTCATCGTTCAAATAGAATCCATTGGTATAGTTCATGGTAGTATCAGTATTCGACATGACTTTAACCATTACGTCATCTAATGATTGATTCTGTTCGTCATTTATAACTCCTGCTAAGGCTAGATTTGAGGCACAAATATATCGAAGGATAGTGGTGCACATCTTTATATTTCCAGCAGCATCTGTCGCTGTAACGGTTACCGAATCATCATAAAATTCATTCGGAAAGTCTGTGCATTTAACTTCTGTTCCAAAATCAAGTGTACTTTCATCTAAGATAAGAGGCGCAGGATTTGAGCAATTTTCTAAAGCAAAAATTCTGTTAGGATAGTCATTAATATCTATTGAGACCATTCCAAGAATAGGTGGTATTTGAATTTGAATTACACCTGGACAAAAGATATCTGGAGGTGTAATGTCTTCCACTATTACTACAGTTTCGCAGGTAGATTCATTTCCACAATAATCAAAAGCATTAAAGGTAACAGTCGTTTCACCTACGGGGAAATTTCCAGCAACGGAAGCTCCTTCTGGGGCAAATGAAGGATTATAATTATTTTGAATGGTATCTACTCCCGAGCAACTATCAATTGCAAAAGTGAAAAAACTTAGGAATTCTAAACAATTATCATTTATATCTTGATTAATGATGGTGTCTTGACAAAACATAGTTGGCCCTTCTTGATCAAGAATAAAAATTATTTGAAAAGCAGTATCCGTCAAAAAAGTATCGACACAGTTATCATAAAAACCCCATTTAATAAAAAGTTGTTCTTCGCAGTCATCGATATTTACTCTGACTGAATCTATTAGAACATCAATAACATCATTACAACCTCCCATCACAGTTGGTCTTCCTGAGATGTTTGGGTCATAATTTTGAGTACATGAGATGGTATCATTTTCAGGAAAAGTAAAGATTGGTTTTGCATTATCTTCTACAGTTATAGATTGAGTGCAGCTATCAATGAGACCGCCTAAATCTATTGCAAACCATTCTCGTATAATAATTCCTGTTAGATTGCAAGTATTAAATCCCGATGAATCATCGACAAAATACATTGAATCCAATCCACAATTGTCCATCAATGTTGGAGGTGTAAAAGCTGTATTGGCTAATTGAGTACATTCTATAGTTAAATCATTTGGGCAAGAAATCGAAGGGGGAAGTTTATCATCAATAATAGCTTCAACCATACATTCATTATAATTTCCACACTCATCGATGACACGTAAAACTACCATGATAGTATCTCCAACTTCGCTACAGTCAAAAATTATACAGTCAGAAAAATCAGAATCACTCATTTTTCTAACCAAAAAAGTATCAAGACCACAATTATCAGTACTTCCATCATCAAAAGTGATTGCACAGACTTGTGCAGTACCATCGGTTCCGATTGAAACTTGAGTTGGATTATCACAAACAGCAATTGGAGCAATCAGATCTTTTATGATGACATTGAAAGTGCAAGATGCTGTATTACCACAATCATCGGTAGCGGTGTAAGTTACAGGATGAGTTCCTACAGGTATATTGAAATAAGAATTTCCTGAGTGTGGGAAATTAAAATCAACAGTTACAGTAAAATTGGAACAATCATCACTTACTGTTGGTGTAGGTAAAATGATATTTCCTAAACAGTTATTACTCGTTGTACTAAAAGTTAAATCATCAGGACAAACAATTGTTGGAGGTGTCGTGTCTGTAATTTCAATAGTTTGATTTCCAGTCTTGATTTCATTGGTACACCATTCTATTACAATCCATTCTCGGATAAATTTATAACCTCCTCCACAAGTTGGGAATGGGGAACCATCGGTTTTTGTAACCATTAAATTGCAACCATTTCCAATTGGAATTCCATTGACCAATGGTACACCTGTATTTGATGGATCAAAATTATTATCAGCACAGTCAACTATCACAGCAGGAGGGAATGTAACTTGATTAATGTCTAATTTTTTTATAAAAATATTTTGCTCACAACTATTGGCATTCCCATAATCATCCGTTACAGTCCAAGTTCTCTTGATAACTGCTTTAAAGAGAGGGTCGTTACAATCTAAAGTTTCCATTAGGTCAACAAAAGTTGGACTTGATGAAACTGTACAATTGTCAGAAATACTAGGTATCCCAGTATTTGCAGGACTAGTATCTTCATTGCAATCGACTTCAACGTCGACACAATTTATGGTTGGTTTTAGTTTATCTTCTACCAAAACACTTCCCCAGCAACTACTACCAGATGCAGGGTGAACTACAGAAACCATTAAAATTTCTCCAACATAATTGCAGTTTACGGTGTTTCCTATATCGACACCATTCGAATCCATGATATGTACTTCGAGTACTCCTGGACAACCCGACGCTAAAGACATCATGCTGGGTGTGATTACTGCAAAACCTGTTTCAGGTAGAGATAAATTAATCTGACCATTACAGTCAAGTGAGCAAGCATTAGCTGAGTTATTTTCTATAATAGAAAATGAATTGAAGGATAAGCATACAAATAAAATTGTATATACCCAAGGGGATAATGTATTCATAATAACCGTTTTTGACAAAAGAGAATTTTGTCGATTTTAATTTAGATTTATTTTGGAGCTACGGATTTAAAGAAAAAATTGCTTTTAAGATTTACTGTGAGTAAAAATGTATTTATTGTATTCCTGTTGGGAAATTACAAAAACAGTAATTTTTAATATTACGATAAATTTATATTTGTGTGACATGGAAAAAGTGGAGATCAATGGATGGTGTTTTTTTAACAAATTAATTACCTTTATTTTTTTGATAAAAAACTAGCGATAAAATATGTTTGTATTATTAGTTTCTATTGTGGTGACGTTATTTGTAGCGATGCTTTTCTTGAATGTTTACTTTCGAGTGAAAGTTTTTAAAGCATACAAAGTGTTGACGCAGAATGATATTAGATTTAATTCTTCTCATTTTTTCAATAAAGAAAAAATGGAAAAAGAAGTTATCTCAAAACATCCTGAGCATCGAGAGTCAATAGAGCTATTTGTCAGGCATATGAAAAACTCGATAAATATGGCAACAGTCTTAATTGCTTTGATTACTATTTTTGGCGGAATTTTGATGTATTATCGACATGGAATTGAGTGATAAGAATTTTTAATTTTAGCAAAAAAAATCCTTTTGGCTTCTTCAGTCAAAAGGATTTTTTTTTAAACTCAAAATTCAACCTAGTCCACCACTTTTTGAAATTTATAAACATAAGTTCCACTTGGAGAATTAAATATTTTGATAAAATATGTTCCAGGAAAAAATGAATCCACTTCATTTAAATTTATGATATGTAATCCATCTTCAATTTTAACTTGCTGACTTAGAATTTCTTTTCCATAAATATTATAAATCGCGAATTCAATTTTTCCTTTTTCAAAATCTGCGAATGAAATATTTATTTCATTATTGACAGGATTTGGGTAAGCGTTAATTTTTCCATTGAAAATTTCTACTGCTTTAAGATTACTGAACGAACTTGTTCCGCCAAAGTCAGTTTGCATTAATCGGTAGTAATTAATTCCTCTCTTAGGTTTATTGTGAAAAGTAAAATAGGATAGGATGGAATTACTATTCCCTGCACCATTGATATCTTCCACATCTTGAAAATTGACTCCATCCATAGAATGCTGGATGGTAAAATATTCATTGTTAATTTCATTTGCAGTCACCCATGATAGTTTCACTTTATCTTGTTGGAAATCCGCTCTAAAAGAAATTAATTCAATTGGAAGACCTCCTGAATTTTCAAATTCATAAGCGCCAATATCAATTGTGGTATTGCTTACTCGGTCATTTCCTATCAAATCCAAAGGCTCAGAATTAATACCATTTAGTCCAACATCTGCTGCTCCTGAACTAGCATTTGAAAGTGTTAGGTCGCCATTGGCTAAATTGGTAAAAAGTGGACTATCATTATAAACCATTCCAGATCCACAAGTAATATTTGGGCCACTTTGAAGTTCTTGACAATTAGCCACATCGACTAAGCAATAACTGAGAACAGGGTCTCCACCCACGGATCTAATGATTTCAGATCCGTTAGTATTTTGAGTCATATTGTCCCAAAAAATACAATTGGTAATTATTGGATTGCTCGTTCCACTTAGGCTTCCATTAGCATAAATTGCTCCACCATTTCCACCTGGATCAGTAGTGAAATTTGCTACAAAAGTACAATTAGTAATTGTAGGGCTACTCATTCCTCCTTGTGTTCCATTATTATAAATTCCCCCAGCTGCGTAGCCACTATTATTATAAAATCGACAGTTGAAAATTATTGGGCTAGAATGACCTGTTTGAGTTCCTAAATTATAAATTGCTCCACCATGTTGACCAATAGAATTGTTAGAATCAAAATTACATTGTTTGAAAAAAGGACTTGCTTTTCCATTATTTCCTCCATGATTGAAAACTGCACCACCAGATGATCCAGCAGTATTATTTAAGAAATCACAATTAGTGAAAGTGGTCGAAATACTTCCATTAGCATATCCACTATGGTACACGGCACCTCCACTTGATTTTGCTTCATTATTTTGGAAAGTACAATTATCAAAAAAAGGAAAAGCGAGTCCACCACTTGCAGCCTCAATATAAACAGCACCACCTTGGCCTATAGAAAAGTTATTTTGAAAATTGCAATTATTAAAATTAGGGGCACTTCCTGTAGGGGTAGAATATGCATTGAGATTTATTGCTCCGCCATTAATAGTTCCACCACCTCCTTGCCCATTTGCATTTCCACCTTGGATAGTGAATCCATCTAGCGTTAAGGTAGTCACAGTTTGTCCTATTGAAAAAACACAATAGGAATTTCCTAAAGTATCGTTATCCATATTAATATCACCACTTAATATGGTAGGATTATTTGCCCAGTTTCTTTGGTTCAAAGCAGTATTTCCATTTTGAAAACCACCATAAATTTTTGTTCCTTGAACGGAAACGGTAAACGAAGCAGTTTTATCTGAACCTGAGGTTGGATAATAAATTCCTTGAGCTACCCAGAATTCTTCGCCTGCACTAGCGTTAATCAAAGCTACCGCTAAATCAGAATAGGCATTAGCCCAAGAAGAACCGTTTTGGGAACCACCGCTAACATTTGCATCAACATAAGTTTGAGCTTCCGTAAAATGAATATTAAGAAATAGCAATAGAATGCAACTGAAGTGTAGGTGATTTAATTTCATTAATAATGGCTGATAGTTGTTGGTTAAAATAAGTATAAGACGGAAGGAAAATTGATGAGGGGGATCGCCTGAGATCTAGCAATAAAGATACATTGCCTATGTTGATTACAACATACCGCTATTATGGTAAATTTATAATATAAAAAAATGAAATGTGTTTTAAGCTAATGCTTAAATTAAGCCATAGTAACTAATAACTCTTCGATTTGATGGGTGGTAAATGCATTTTGGAAAAGAGCAAATTCTCTTTTGTTTTCAAAACCAGAAGCTGTAATTAAGACTTCATTTTTTTCTGCCATTATTTCAATTTCAGCGGCGAGAGCAAAAATAAGATCTCGAACGGTCAATCCTTTTTCGATCTTTTTGATGGTTTTAATTTTACCACCATTTTGTGCATTAATGATGGCGGTTTGCCACTCTTGAATTTTGATGTTTAATGTAAAAACTGTTGGTCGGAGTGTTCTAAAACGAATGTCTGCATTCATCTTTTGAACAATATTTTTTGCGAAATGAATTTGTTGAGAAACATTCATTTGCTTGAATGGAAGTGCGATGGAGGGAATCATATGTGGCAATTTTATATTTATGAAAAATATGAAATTGATTTTTCGTTTATGTAATATTATTATTTATTAATATATCAAATATTATTCCATAATCCAAATAATATGTGGCTATTTTCTTTTTTGACAAAAAAACATAGGGGGCAGCAATGTTTTTGTATGAATGATTCGTTTCGTTCTTTTTATTATTAGGGGAGAGGGTGGAAACCCCGTGTCATGGTTAGAACCGTGACACGGGGAGGTGTTTAATTCATTTTTATCTGTTCATAATCTTTGAAAATTGGAGTCTGTGCCGCTTCTACTTTTGTCCGATAATCCTTCCAATCTATCTCAAAAAATGCGTTTAATTTGATCAAAGCATCTTTTACTTTTTCCTCAGCTTTGGCAGTTGAGAATTGTGCCATTTGACTTGGAGCACCTGGTGAATCATAAATGTATCCAGCTGCTGTGAAAAGATAAGAATTGATTCGATCATCTCTCCGTTGGATTCCTTTTGCATCTCTAGGCGAAGTGAAAAGATATTGAATTTGAGAAATTGAATCAGTCAAAGATTTCCCTAATTTTTTAATTTCAGTTTTAACAGAATCAGGAGCATTGACCATTTGATCATTGACTAATTTGATGGTTTTTTTCGCTTCTTTTAATCGTTCAAAACCTTCGTAAGCAGTTGTCACTAATTTTGAAAAATCATTAATCGCCGACTCTTGTTGTTGCATTTGCGCAGCGGTGATTTTTCGTCTAGGATCAAGGTTTACTTTGACCATAGTCGAGTCTTTAAAGTCGCCATAAATGCAAACCATTTTGTAAGTTCCAGGCAAAACATCTGGCCCACCGCCTGGAGGATCAGCATCTTTTTTAGCCGTTCTCCAAGAAGGGTAGCGAACGCCATCTCGATCCATTCTCCAACCAATTCGATTCATACCTGGGTCTAATTCGCGAGAGTAAGTTCTAATTGTGTCGCCAGCCATATTCATCACATGGATTTTTACTTTTCCATCTTTGGCTCCTGCTTTTTTCTTTGGTTTATCGTCCGTCATTTTTTTATCATCGTCCTTCTTGCCTTTTTTCTTTTTGGATTTTTTTCCTTTTTTATCTTCCGTCGCTTTATCCATTTTTTGCTTTTCGTCTTCTTTTTTTACCCAAATAGAAATCATTGGACTTGAACCTTTGTTGTCCCCAAGGAAAGTTGCGTCAGCTGTAAATCGAACACCATCAACTGATCGGAATGATGCTAAATATCCTTCCGTTGCAGAAATCACATCGAAGTCTTTTTTCAATAAATTACCTTTCGTTTTTGCTAATTCTCGGAATACTCCGAGGTCATCAAAAATCCAAATTGATCGTCCAAAACTTCCAACAATCAAATCATGATCTCTTGGGTGAATCTTTAAATCACGCGTCGAAACAGAAGGATAATCTTTCATCCACTTGTTCCAATTTTGACCTTTATCAATAGAAAAATACAAACCATAATCAGTTCCTAAAATCAATAAATTTTCTTCCACAGGGTCTTGTACAATCGAAAGTGTATGGCCTTTTACAGTAGTTCCATTTGCCAACCTTTGGAAAGTTTGACCAAAGTCAGTTGTATGATAAAGGTAAGTTCCCCAATCATTTTGACGATAATTATTTAAGATGACAAATGCTTCCCCAGCATTTTTTTGAGAAACTTCGATGTATGGAATCCAAGCATTTTTTGGTGCACCTGGAAGACGACTCGAAAGGTTTACCCAGTTTTTTCCACCATCGCGAGTGAGTTGTAATTGACCATCATCTGTCCCAACCCAAATTGTATTTTCATCAACAGCGCTTGGAAGAATTGCTAAAATCGTTGCATGATTTTCAGCACGTGTAACATCTGGAGTCAATCCTCCAGTTTTAAAGCCAGCGTTAATTTTTGCTGTGTCATTGGTCGTCAAATCAGGAGAAATAATTTCCCAACTCATTCCTGAATTATTGCTTTTGTGAACAAATTGACTTCCAAAATAAAGTCCATTATCGTTAAATGGATTTTGCGCAATCGCAGCATTCCAATTGAATCTCAATTCTATTCCGTCAGGGTGAACAGGTTTGATAGAAGTGGTGTGCCCCGTTTCTCTATCTACCAAACCAACGAATCCACCTTGCGACATTGACCACAAGTATCGACTATCTCCTTTTTTGAAAATCATATCAAAACCATCACCAAACATTACTTCTCGAAAGTCTTCATTTCGAATACCTCCTCGCTTCCAAATAGAACTTGGTCCAACCCAAGAACCATTGTCTTGCATTCCTCCTCCGATATTGTAAGGAATTTCCATATCATAGTTAACATGGTAAAATTGTCCAACAGGAATGTTCTCTACAAATCTCCAATTCACTCCATTATCTCTAGAAATATTTACACCACCATCGTTTCCCTCAATCATATAACTTGGATCAGTTGGGTGTTGCCAAAATGCATGGTGATCAGGATGTACTCCTTTTCCATAATCTAAAATCGTTTCAAATGTTTTACCTCCATCCTCACTTTTGGTAACATAAGTATGTAAGTTCCAAAGACGATTTTCATTACCAGAATCGACAAATATATCTGCATAGTAAAATGGTCTACCTCCAATATTTTTCTTCGAAACTAACTTCCAATTTTCACCTCCGTCAGTAGATTTGTACAAACCATTTTCTTTGGCTTCAATTAATGAGTACATGATATTTGGTTTGCTTGGAGAAAAAGCTAAACCAATTCTACCGAGATTACCTTTTGGCATTCCGTTGTCTTTCGAGTTTAATTTTTTCCAAGTTTCGCCGCCATCATAAGTGATGTGCATTCCAGAACCTTCACCTCCAGAATTAAAAGTCCAAGGCTTTCGACCGAACTCCCACATGGCTGCGACCAATTTATTTGGATTGGAAGGATCCATCACGAGGTCAGCGATTCCAGTTGATTCGTTGACATATAAAATTTTCTTCCAAGTCTTTCCACCATCGGTAGTTTTGAAAACACCTCGCTCAGAGTTGGTTCCCCAAGCTTGACCTTGCACACCTGCATAGACGATATTTGGATTATCTTTATTGATTAAAATTCTGTGGATGACCCGAGTTTTTTCTAAACCCATTCGCTTCCAAGTTTTACCTCCGTCAATGGTTTTAAAAATTCCTTCTCCACTATTTTGAGAGTTCCGTGGATTTCCTTCTCCAGTTCCTACCCAAATTTCATCGGTGTTTTTTTGATTGATGGCGATGCTTCCAACAGATTGTAGAGGCGCTTCATCAAAAATTGGTTCCCAACGAATTCCACCACTTTCAGATTTCCAAACACCACCTGAGGCAGTTCCGACATAAATGATTTCAGGGTTGGATAGATCGACATCGATACTTGTAACTCGACCACTCATTCCGGCAGGGCCGATATTTCGCATTTCGAGATTTTCGAGGTCTTCGACATTTATTTTTTGGGAAAAACAGAAGATGGGAAAAAGGGAGAGAAAGAGAAAAATGAACAGGTTCCTCATGTTGTACTTGGTTTTAGATTTTAGTTAAGAATTAAAATGTCGGCTAATTTATTGAAAAAAAAAGGAAAGAAGGAACAAAGAAGGATTATCATAGGGAGAAGACAAATAGCTTATGTTTTTGAAAAAAAATAAACAGATGTTCCAATTGTCTGTTTGTAGTTAAAAAATAAAAATAGGATTATTTATTTTGGGCTTTTAAAAATAAAAATGATATGAAATTATACTATCCAGTTTTAGATGAGAAGGTAAAAAACCTCGAAGAGAAAATGATCGAAATGGTGGTGTCGCATAAATTAATTGAGCGAAAAAAGATTAAGAAACCGTTGTTGGAATTTGGTCAAGATAGGGTAGAAGGGGTAGATGAAATTATAGCTTATTTGGAAGATTTGCATCGAGATATGAAGAAGGGGTATCATTGTGCTTGTTGATTTTTTTGAAGCACTCCCTCGTGGCACGCTTTCAAAGGATAAAAAATATATGGTGAAAGAGTTAAATATGGATAGTCAGAATTTATCAATTATTAATGTTTATGTCAAGCATAAAAATTATAGAGTGATAAGTTTTTATAACAATGCGATTACAAAGTTGCCGAAATCAATTGTAGAGTTGTCAAAATTAAGAGAATTATATTTGATGAATAATGAGTTACGGTTTTTACCTGAAAAAATAGGGAAACTGAGTGAGCTTAGAATTCTAGACTTGAAGAAGAATAAAATTGAAATATTGCCTAGTTCGATTGGAGAGTTAAAAAAAATGCGTATTTTTAATTTAAGATTTAATCAAATTGTTTCCCTTCCCGAATCTATTGGAAAATTAACTTCTCTTATTCATTTAGATTTACGTGCCAACCGACTAGAAACTTTACCTAAAACCATCTTGAAATTAAAGAATTTGGAAAAATTAGACCTGCGCTGGAATCAGAATTTGAAAATTCCGAGATGGATTTTTGAAATAGAAAAAAGAGGATGTTTAGTTTATTATTAGTTTTCAAAATTCATTTTATAAAAAGAGAAAAATAATATATCTGTAAAATGATAATATTTTGAATTTGATTGTCTAGGCGAGGCATCATTTTGTATCAAAAGTGTATCTTTATATTTTTAGAGATATTATAATCAATATCCAGATTAAAAAATGAAATTCAATTCTGTTTAGAGAGGAAAAATGTCAGTTCAGTAATCCTTTTTACGAAATGAGTTTCATTCTATTTATTTTCATCAAGTCCCACATATCAATCCCAAAGAACCTGAATAAATATTAGGATAATATAGCTATGCAAAATTGAGACGTATTTTTAGTTAAAAACATTTATCTAACTTGAACGACTCAAAATGAAAAGATTTTTACTCCCTGTAACCACGATTTTAATTCTATTTATTTCGATGGCCTTTACTTCTGCGCCTGATTCTAAAAGTGATTTTATTAACTGTACCGCTGATGATGTGGTATTGAATCTTTCACAGCCTGTGGAAAGAATAAAGTTTGTTTTGCCAGAAGGCGGAATTAATAATGTGGTTTTATGTGATTTAGAAGTTGGAAAAACATATGATTTATATCTTGTTGATGTGACGAGTGCATGCTCGATTCCTCCTGAATTTGAAGGAAATGCAGTAGGTAGTGAAACCAATTTGCAAATTACTGCTACTACCACTTGTCATGATTTAAATATTTTTAATCCATGTAATTTTAAAAAACCTGTGATGCTTTCTGTTTTTGAGCAAGGAGCAGACGGGTCAACCATTTCTACAGGAGCAGAAATGGTTCCGATTACTACAAATGGAAATTATACCGCTACAGAATTGATTGAGGATGTTTTTATTGGAGGAGGATGTTTTGATGTTACGAATGTGACTACCCTTGGGGCGTCAGTAGGAATAGGTGCATTTGCAAATGGATTAACTTCTGTAGGATTTGATGAAGGAGTGGTAATATCTTCTGGTAATATAGGTACAGTTTCTGGACCAAATAACTCTGGAAGTGCTGGAAGTGGAACAGGAGGAGGTTCAGATCCAGATCTACAGTTATTGAATTCACAAAGCATTTTTGATGCAACAGGGATTGAATTTGATTTTTCTCCTACACTATCTACCATTGATTTTAGATTTGTATTTGGGTCAGAAGAATATTGTGAATTTGTAAATTCAAATGTGAATGATGTATTTGGATTTTTTATAAGTGGTCCAGGGATAACAGGACCATTTAGTAATAATGGAGCTAATTTGGCTTTAGTGCCAATGACTACTACACCAATTAGTATTGATGATGTAAATAATAATGTTAATTCAGCCTACTTTGTACCTAATAGTACAGGTTGTGGAGGAATTACGAATACAGCAGATATTCAATTTGATGGTTATACAACCGTTTTGACAGCCACAGCAAATGTAATTCCATGCGAAACTTACCATATTAAATTAGTAATTGGAGATGGTGGAGATGCGATATATGACTCAGCTGTATTTTTAGAAGCGGGTAGTTTTAATGCTGGTGGACAAGCTACAGTAAGTGCTTTAAATGCTTCCACAGGATCTACCTTGGTATATGAAGATTGTGGAGATGCACTTATTACATTTACAAGACAAACCGGTGATATTGACATTCCTTTAGTGATTACTTACACTATTGATCCTGCTAGTACAGCTACAAATGGTGTTGATTATACAGGACTTCCAACTTCAGTTACCATCCCTGCAGGACAAACAGAAGTAACTATTCCATTGACAATCTTTTCAGATGGAATTATAGAAGGAATAGAAACGATCATTATTGATATGGATAATTCTTGTTCTTGCGTGAATAGTACTGCAGAGATACAAATTCAAGATGTGCCTCCGCTGATAGTTGACCCTATGATAGATCAAGTGCTATGTGGATCGGAGACGGTAACTTTGACCGCAGGTATTTCAGGAGGTGTTGAGCCATTTACGTATACATGGAGTAATGGAGGAACTACCGCTACTATCTCAGAATTTGTTTCAGCGACTACGACTTTTTCTGTAACGGTTATGGATGCCTGTGGAAATTCAGTTCAAGATGATGTGATAATAGAAGTAGGAGAAACTCCAACTGCTTTTCTTAGTGGAATAGGAGATGTTTGTCCTCCAAATAACCCAGTTGCGACTTTGCAAATAGATTTTACGGGAACTGGGCCATGGGATGTTTTTTATTCAATAGATGGAGTGCCTCAAGCTCCGCTTTTGGGGATTACCGATAATCCTTTTTTCTTTCCAGTTTCGGAAATTGGAACCTATACAATCACTCAGTTAATGGTAAATGGTTGTCCTGGGCCAGGGTCAGGAATTGGAGTAGTCTCAGAAACAGTAATTGCTCCGTTGGCTCTTGGGTTTGATGTAAGCTGTTGGGGGTTTAATGATGGTTGGATTGATGTTTTCCCAATTGGAGGACAAGGTCCATATGTTTACTCTTGGAATAGTCCTTATGCTAATGGGAGTAGTCCAAATAATTTGCCACCAGGTGATTATGCGGTAACAGTTTATGATGACAATGGATGTGAGGGAATAACAAATGTAGTCATTGAAGAGCCTGATCCTATTATTTTGGATGCAGTCGGGAGTTCAGTAGATTGTAGTAATCCCAATGGTGGAAGTATTGATTTGACCATAAATGGTGGGACATTTCCATTCTCTACAATTTGGAGTAATGGTACAAATAGTGAAGATCCAACTGGACTTCCGGCTGGAACTTATACTGTAACTGTTACCGATTTAGGAGGATGTTTTGTAACCACAACTGCAATTGTTGAAGATAATATTGATCCACCAACTGCAGTTGCGAATGCGCCTGATCCATTAAGTTGTATCAATACTCAAGTATCTATAAATGGAGATGGATCAAGTACTGGAAGTGAATTCACTTATTTATGGACAACTTCAGATGGGATTATAATTTCAGGAGAAGAAAGTTTGACTCCAATGGTTGGCGCAAGTGGAACTTATCAAATCCTAGTAACCAATACTACAAATGGATGTACCGCAATTGAAACTGTAGCTGTAAATAACACAGCTGATTTACCTGTAGCAAATGCAGGAACAACTCAAACTTTAGATTGTAATATTTTGGAAGTAACCTTAGATGGGAATGGCTCAGAAGTAGGAACGAATATTACATATCTTTGGACGACAGGTGATGGTAATATTGTTTCTGGAAGTAATGGTTTAAATCCAATTGTTGATGGAGATGGAACCTATCAAATCTTAGTAACAAATACTGATAATGGATGTACTGCGATTTCAATTGTAGTGGTTAATTTAGATAACCAAGCTCCAATAGCAGTTGCGAGTGCTCCTACTCAATTATCATGTACATCTACAGTAGTTTCGTTAGATGGAAATGGCTCAAGTTCTGGGGGGGATTTTACTTACGAATGGACGACTTCGAATGGCAATATTGTTTCTGGAGAGAACTCCCTTTCTCCAGAAGTCAATTTAGCTGGAACCTATCAAATATTGGTCACCAATACTATAAATGGATGTACAGAAATAGCTTCTGTGGATGTTGTGGTTGATGGAGATTTACCAAATGCAGATGCAGGAGTAGCTGATGATTTGACTTGTGAGACCAATGAAATCACATTAAATGGAACTGCTTCAACCGGTAGTAATTTTACTTACCTGTGGACGACAGGCGATGGAAATATTGTTTCAGGTGATGATGGATTAAATCCAATTGTGAATGCAACAGGAACCTACCAATTATTAGTATCAGATCTTGATAATGGATGTACCGCAACTTCTACTGTTTTAGTAGATGAAGATTTGGAGTCACCAGATATTTCGGCAGATGATCCATCTACTTTGACATGTATTATTTCTTCTATTGATTTAAATGCTACAAATAATGTAACAGGTAGTAATTTTACATACTTATGGACAACAAACGATGGGAATATTGTTTCTGGTGAAAATGGTTTAACTCCGACCGTGAATTCTGCTGGAAATTATGTTTTAGAAGTTACCAATACAATTAATGGATGTACTTCAGCAATCTCTGTTGATGTGCCAATTGATAATCAAGAACCAACTGCAGATGCAGGTGCACCAATGGAAGTGACCTGCGCTGAAACTGAAGTAGCGTTAGATGGAGGTGGATCTGATACTGGAGCTAATTTTACTTATGAATGGACGACTTCAGATGGGAATATTATTTCTGGAGGAGATAGTTTAAGTCCAATTGTTGGAGCAACTGGAACCTACCAATTGGAAGTAACTAATACCTTAAATGGATGTACTTCAGTTGCAGATGTCTTTGTTGATGAAGATATAGAAGATCCAATTGCAGTTGCTGGTCTTCCTCAGACATTAAGTTGTGCTTCAACTTCTGCTCAATTGAATGGAAATGGAAGTAGTTTTGGCTCGAATTTCATTTATGAGTGGACAACTTCAGATGGAAATATTGTTTCGGGTGAAAATACACTTACTCCTGAAATTAATTCTCCTGGAGAATATCAAATTCAAGTAACTAACACAGATAATGGATGTGTTGCAACTGAAGTTGTAACAGTATCTCAAGATAGCAATGCGCCAATTGCAGAAGCAGGTTTAGATGACCTTTTAAATTGTAATATTACAAGTCTGATTTTGGACGGAGGTGGATCTTCTCAAGGTTTAGAATTTACCTATGAATGGACAACTTCAAATGGAAATATTGTCTCAGGAGGAACTACTTTAAATCCTGAAATCAATGCTCCAGGAGATTACCAATTAGTTGTTTCAAATGTAGTCAATGGATGTTCTACTATTTCTTCATTAGTGATAGATATTGATGATACACCACCAACTTCAGAAGCAGGTCTTTCACAATTTTTAAGTTGTACAAATAGTACACTTACGTTGGATGGAACTGGTTCGAGTACGGGGACAGATTATACTTATGAATGGGTAACCGCAAATGGAAATATAGTTTCAGGTGAAAATTCACTTGCTCCAGAAGTTAATGCTACGGGAACTTATGAGTTAATAGTAACTTCTTTAACTAATGGATGTACATTCTCAGATGAGGTTGAAATTACTCAAGATAGTAGTTTGCCAGTAGCTGATGCAGGGCTAGGTTTTGAAATAACTTGTCAAGTTTTTGATGGTAGTCTAGACGGTTCAGCTTCTACAATTAATAATGATATTGCGTTTGAATGGACTACCGCAGATGGGAACATTGTTTCAGGAGCAAATTCATTGACACCTTTCGTTGATGCACCTGGTGTTTATCAATTGACATTGACAAATATTACAAATGGGTGTACCGCAATTTCGTCAGCGACAGTTATTGAAAACAATGATTCACCAGACGTTGAAGCAGGAGCAACGATGGAGTTAAATTGTAATAATGAAAATCTTTCAATTATTGGTTCAACTTCTGATGTGAGTAGTGATTTTATTTATGAATGGACAACTGCAGATGGGAATATTATTTCTGGAAATAATGATCTCACAATTGATGTAGATAGTGCAGGAACTTATCAATTAATGATAACTAATACTGCAACCGGTTGTGTCTCTACAGATGAAGTAATTATTACATCTAATTTTACAGTTCCAACAGCAGATGCTGGCACAACTGACGAATTAAATTGTACTCAAACAGTTACGACTTTAGCTGGAAATGGAAGTAGTCTTGGTGTGAATTATATTTATCAATGGACGACTTCAAACGGAAACATTGTTACAGGTGATAATACATTAAATCCTGAAATAAATATGCCAGGGGATTATCAGATTTTAGTAACAGATTTGGTGAATGGATGTACTGCAATTGAAAGTGTATTTATCTCTCAAGATATCACTCCTCCAAGTGCTGATGCAGGTGTTGCAAATGATTTGACTTGTACCAATGAATCATTTGAGTTAGATGGAAGTAATTCGAGTACAGGAACTGATTTTGAATATCTCTGGACAACAGCAGATGGGAATATTGTGATGGGGAATAATACTCTCAATCCGATGATTGATGAACCTGGAACTTATGAAATTCAAGTTACAAATACTACAAATAATTGTGTTTCATCTGCTGAAATTATAGTCGATCAAAACATCGATACTCCAATCGCAGATGCTGGACTTCAAGCACAATTGACTTGTACAATTATTGAAGCTCAACTAGATGGAACTAATTCAAGTACTGGCAATAATATAACCTACCAATGGATGACTTCTAATGGAAGTATAGTTGGTGATGATGATACTCCAACTCCAACTATTGGAGGAACTGGAACTTACGAATTGATTGTCACCAATACAATATCAGGATGTACTTCAAACTCATTTGTTGAAGTAATTGAAGATATAAATGCTCCAAGTGCAGCGGCTATTCCAATGGGCGTTTTAACTTGTGATGAAAACACAGTTTCCATAAGTGGAAATGGTTCGTCAACTGGATCAAATTTCACGTACGAATGGTCCACCATAAATGGAAATATCGTTTCTGGCGAAACTACTATTTCACCTATAGTTAATCAAATAGGAGAGTATACATTATTGGTTACAAATACAGATAATGGATGTATTAATGAAACAACCATAACCGTTGGAGAAGATATATCACCTCCAGTAGCTGCAATTGATCAAACAGGTAATACCAGTTTAGATTGTGATATTTCAAGTATCATTTTAGATGGCTCAGGTTCTCAGCCAATTGGGAATGTTTCTTATCTATGGACTACAGTAGATGGAAATATTCTTACGGGGGCGAATACTGCTAATCCAGAAGTAGATGATGATGGAGAATACATTTTAACTGTG
Source organism: uncultured Saprospiraceae bacterium (assembly GCA_905480595.1). Taxonomy (GTDB): domain Bacteria; phylum Bacteroidota; class Bacteroidia; order Chitinophagales; family Saprospiraceae; genus CAJQQY01. The sequence continues at coordinate 22,356 of CAJQQY010000315.1, forward strand.
ACTAATTTAACGAACGGATGTACGGAAACTCAATCTATTTTTATAGATCAAGATCTTTCAGTTCCGCAAGTTAATATTGCAGATCCTTTGATTTTGACATGTGATTTGACTGAAACAATTTTAGATGCTGATAATTCATCTCAAGGAAACTATTCTTACCAATGGACAACAACCAATGGAAGTATCGTCTCAGGTGCAAATACTTTGACGCCATTAATAAATCAAATAGGAACATATCAATTAGTCATAACTGATTTAGGAAGTAACTGTACGAATCAAGCTTCGATTAGCGTTTTGGAAGACACAACTCCTCCGATTGCAGAAGCTGGTGTTGCTGATAATTTGGATTGTCAAACTACTACTGTTTCATTAAATGGTTCAGGTTCTTCATCAGGACCGAATTTCATTTACGAATGGAATACAAGTAATGGTAGTATTATTGGAAATACAAATGCCATTTCTACAGAAGTTGATCTTGCCGGAAGTTATAATTTGGAAGTTACTAATATTCAAAATGGATGTACAGCTACAGATTTTGTTATAGTTGAAGAAGATACGAATACTCCAAGTGAAATTATTTATACCATTGATCAACCTGAATGTCGTGGCGATCAAGGAAGTATTATAATTGAAACGGTAGATGGAGGAACCGCTCCTTATGTTTATTCAATTGATGGGGTCAATTATTATAGTGGTCACATTTTTACTATTGAAGCAGGAGATTACACACTTTATGCTCAAGATGCACAAGGATGTGAAATTCAAATTAATTTTGAAATTCCGGAATTACCTCCAGTTGAGATCCTTTTGGAAGAAGAAGCGACAATTGATTTAGGAGAGAATTACCAAATTGAAGCATTTACTAATATACCTACAAGTGATATAGCTAGTATTACTTGGTACCCAGCTAGTAATTTGTCTTGTGATAATTGCTTGAATCCAATGGTGGAGCAATTATTTGATAATGCAACCTATACGTTGACGATTGTTAATAGTAATGGTTGTAAAGTCAGCGCTAAAATTAATATCAATGTAGATAAAGCACGAGCTATTTATATTCCAAATGTATTTACTCCGAATGGTGATGGCGAGAATGATGTTTTTATGATTTATGCAGGAGACCTAAGTCAGATCAAGCAAGTAAATACTTTCATGATTTATGATCGATGGGGAGAAACCATTTTCAAAGCTGCTGATTTTGGACCAATGGATCCTCAATATGGTTGGGATGGAACATTTAAAGGAGAAGCAATGAATCCTCAAGTGTTAGTTTATTGGGCAGAAATTGAATTTATTGATGGTTTGAAAGTATTGTATAAAGGAGATGTTGCCTTGAGAAAATAATAACCATAATTAATCTTCATTTTTTAATGAAAAACGGGCTTATTTCTATTTGAAGTAAGCCCGTTTTTCTTTTTTAGGTATGAAAAAAGAGAATTCATAAATAAGTTTGAAAAAAACACAAGTATTTTGAAACTAATAGGTAGTTAAAAACGATAAAAAAGTGAGCATTTTTAAAGCATTTTGGGCAGATTTCATTTTTCAAAGGTCTAAATCAAATTTTTTTCAAAAAAAAAGTAAAAAAAGACTCAAAAAAAGTATTTTTCATTTGCCAATTTATTTAAAAAATGTATCTTTGCAATCGTTTTTAGAGAAACGTCCAGAAATATAGTTTTTTGGGATCTTTTTTGAAAAGACAAATTGTGAGAAATCATAATTTATAAGCCGATGTAGCTCAGTTGGCCAGAGCAGCTGATTTGTAATCAGCGGGTCGGCGGTTCGAATCCGTCCATCGGCTCTTTTTAGTTCTAATTTGACATATTGTTTTTTGACTTTTTTGTGGTTTATTTAAAAATAAAGTTGACACTTTCAAAGGAAAGTTTGAGTTCAGTTTTTATCTAAGTACCAACTCCACGAAAAATGTTAAGAAAATCAAGAATAAAATATCATTCAGGGGGTGCGCCGGAGTTGGAGAGCCGGGACGGACTGTAAATCCGTTGCTTCTAGCTGAGTAGGTTCGATTACTACCACCCCCACTTGATAATTTAAATTAATGAAAATTATAATCAATAAAAATCTTATCTTCGAGCGATTTTTAACATTATAGGAATCATTATAAGCGGGAGTAGCTCAGTTGGTAGAGCGACAGCCTTCCAAGCTGTAGGTCGCGGGTTCGAGCCTCGTCTCCCGCTCATTTTTTTATTTTTGAAATAACCGTGGAGTGGTTTGAAATTCTATCCACCCTCACATTTGATGAAATAAAAATGAGCAATTAAATATCTTAATTACTTCTTTTTATTAAAAAGCCGATGTAGCTCAGGGGTAGAGCACTTCCATGGTAAGGAAGGGGTCAAGGGTTCAAATCCCTTCATTGGCTCTGGACTAATTTTAAAAGAAATTTGTTAACCTTATTATTCATAAAATTAAAAACTTTTAACGATGGCTAAGGAAACCTTTGAAAGAAATAAGCCTCACTTAAATATTGGCACCATTGGTCACGTTGACCACGGTAAAACTACTTTGACAGCTGCAATTACATATGTTTTGTCTGAGAAGGGTTTAGCGCAAAAACAAGATTACAGTAATATTGATGCAGCTCCTGAAGAGAAAGAGAGAGGTATCACTATTAATACTGCTCACGTTGAGTACGAAACTGAAAATCGTCATTACGCACACGTAGATTGTCCAGGTCACGCGGATTATGTGAAAAACATGGTAACGGGAGCGGCACAAATGGATGGTGCTATTATCGTTGTTGCTGCTACAGATGGTCCTATGCCTCAGACTCGTGAGCACATTTTGTTGGCACGTCAGGTAGGTGTACCTGAGTTAGTTGTTTTTATGAACAAAGTTGATTTAGTGGATGATGAGGAAATGTTAGAACTTGTAGAGATGGAAGTTCGTGAATTATTAAGTTCATATGAGTTTAATGGTGACGATACTCCTATCATTATGGGATCTGCATTGAAAGCTTTGGAAGGTGATGCTGATGCTCAAGCAAAGATTATGGAATTAATGGAAGCTTGCGATAGTTATATTCCAGAACCAGTTCGTTTAACAGACAAACCTTTCTTGATGCCTATCGAGGATGTGTTTTCTATCACAGGTCGTGGAACTGTAGCTACAGGTCGTATCGAGCGTGGAGTGATTAATACTGGTGATGCTGTAGAAATTATTGGTATGATGGCAGATGATGCTAAACCATTAACTTCAGTTGTTACAGGAGTTGAAATGTTCCGAAAAATATTAACAAGAGGAGAAGCTGGTGATAATGCTGGTATCCTTTTGAGAGGTATTAATAAGGAAGACATTAAGCGTGGAATGGTAATTTGTGCACCAAAGTCAGTTAATCCACATAAGCATTTCAAAGCAGAGGTTTATGTATTATCAAAAGATGAAGGTGGACGTCACACTCCATTCTTTAATGGATACCGACCTCAATTTTACTTCAGAACTACAGATGTAACTGGTGATGTGAATTTGGCAGAAGGTGTAGAAATGGTAATGCCTGGTGATAATGTGGCTTTAGAAGTGAAACTAATCAACACTATTGCTATGGAGAAAGGTCTTCGATTTGCAATTCGTGAAGGTGGTCGAACAGTAGGTGCTGGTCAGGTTACTGAAATTATAGAGTAAGACGTATTTGATTTCTAATCAAATCGTTTCTAATAAACGTGCAAAATTAAGTATTCGAAAGGGTACTTAATTTTTGCATACACGGGTATAGCTCAGCTGGTAGAGTGGCGGATTCCAAATCCGTAGGTCGTGGGTTCGATCCCTACTGCCCGTGCAAAATTTTTAAAATAATGGATAGAATTCAACTTTATTTAAAAGAAAGCTATAACGAGTTGGTGAATAAAGTAACATGGCCAACATGGTCTAAATTGTTACAAGATTCTCGTTTAGTATTAGTTGCTTCTTTGATTTTGTCATTTATCATTTTTTTGATGGATATGGCTGCTCAAGGAATTTTGGGATTAATTTACCCGGAGTCAGGAATCAATTAATATTTGAAAACTCAATCTAAGTTGTTGATTATCAAAAGCTTAGTGTAAAAATTACCCTCATGTCAGAAGATCACAATTTGCCAAAAGAAGAGAATACTAACTCTCCTGAGGAAAATTTAAATCCAGAAAAACAAGTTTCCCAAGAAACTTCAGATTTATCAGATGAGGTAAATGCTGATGCTGGTGACGTGGTTGAAGAGTCCGATGAAACAAGCGAAAACAATGACTCTTCAGAAGATGTTTTTGGTAATGATGATGAGGGGGAAGATGTTTTTGGTGATGGTGCTGAAGAGACGAGCGAAGAAACAGAAACTGCTGGAGAATCAGTTGAAGTAATTGCTCCAACCGAACAACCTGTGGTTGCAGAAGCTCCAACTCCTGTAAAAAAGAAAGTTGAAGATTCAAGAAGATGGTATTCTTTACGAGTGATTAGTGGAAAAGAGAGAAAGATAAAGGAAAGAATTGAGTTAGAAATTAGCCGAAGTAAATGGGGCGATTTTGTTACTCAAATCCTTGTCCCATCTGAGAAGGTATATAAAATTAGAAATGGTAAAAAGGTAATCTTAGAAAGAAATATTTTACCTGGATACATTTTAGTAGAAGCTGATCCTGCAAGATTCACAGGAGAAATGGTTCAAGCAATTGCAAATGTTCCTAACGTTATTCATTTCTTAGGGAAAAATAATCCAATTCCAATGCAAGCTTCTGAAGCTAATCGAATGTTAGGAAAGGTGGATGAATCACAATCATTAAGCGAGGCAATGGTCGAGCCATTTATAGTTGGAGAAACTGTCAAGATTATTGATGGACCTTTCAACGAGTTTGTCGGAGACATTCAAGAAGTTAATGAGGAGAAAAAGAAATTGAAAGTTATAGTAAAGATATTTGGTCGAGGAACAGAAGTAGAATTGAACTTTATGCAAGTTGAAAAACAGCAATAACTGAGAATGGTTAAAAATAAATAATGCTTCCTACATTTAATTTTTAACCTTCCAACATTTAAATAGATTTTAAAAATACATACCAATAATGGCTAAAGAAATAGGTGGTTTCATCAAACTTCAAGTAAAAGGTGGCGCTGCAAATCCATCACCTCCGGTAGGACCTGCATTAGGTGCGAAGGGTGTGAATATCATGGAATTTTGTAAGCGATTCAATGCCAAAACAGAAGATCAAAGAGGTAAAGTTTTACCGGTAGTGATTACTGTTTATACTGATAAATCTTTCGATTTTATCATCAAAACTCCACCAGCTGCTGTTCAGTTGTTGGAAGCTGCAAAACTTAAAAAAGGATCTCCTGAATCTAACCGTCAAAAAGTAGGATCAGTTACTTGGGATCAAATTCGAGCAATTGCTGAACAAAAGGCACCAGATTTAAACTCATTCAAAGTAGAATCAGGAATGAAGATGGTTGCAGGTACAGCAAGAAGTATGGGATTACTTGTTAAAGGAACTCCACCTTGGGAGGCTTAAGCAGGAATCTTTCAGTAGGAATTTAGAATATATTTTATATAACAAAGGGAGTTTAGCTAAAAAATAGCTTAAACGTTCGAACCTTAAAATTTTGACCATGGGAAAAGTTTCCAAAAAAAGAGCAAAGGCTAACGAGAAAGTCGATAGTGAAAAACTCTACAATCTTCAAGAGGCAATGGCTTTGGTTAAACAAGTCAATACGACGAAATTTGACGCATCTGTAGATGTACATATTCGCCTCGGAATCGATCCACGAAAAGCTGACCAAGCACTTCGAGGAACAGTAAACTTACCAAACGGTACTGGAAAAAATAAAACTGTTTTAGTTTTATGTACTCCTGACAAGGAGGAAGAAGCGAAAGCTGCCGGTGCTGATTATGTTGGATTAGATGATTATATTCAAAAGATCTCTGGCGGTTGGACCGACGTAGATGTGATTATTGCTACGCCAAATGTAATGGCAAAAGTAGGTCGTATAGGTCGAACTCTTGGACCAAGAGGTTTGATGCCTAACCCTAAAACTGGAACAGTAACTCCTAATGTAGGTGCTGCAGTTGCAGATGTAAAAGGTGGTAAAATTGCTTACCGAGCTGACAAATTTGGAATTATCCACAATTCAGTTGGCCGAGTATCATTCACTCCTGAGAAATTAGCCGAAAATGCTAATGAACTATTGTCTACTATCATCAGAATCAAACCTTCCTCAGCAAAGGGTACTTATATGAAATCGGTGACGATTGCAAGTACTATGAGCCCAGGAATTAAGATAGATATTAAATCACTTAAGTAAACAGATTAAACTATACCATCATGACCAGAGCAGAAAAAGGCGAACAAATCGCTGAATTGAAGGAAAAGTTTAGTAACAGTTCATTCTTTTACTTGACTGATTCATCAACATTAACAGTTGAACAAATCAACGAACTTCGAGGAAAACTTTATGAGCAAAATATTGAAATGAGAGTTGTAAAAAACACTCTAGCTCAAAAAGCACTTGAAGCTGCAGATGCTGAAAAAGGCTATGCACCATTATACGAAGCTTTAAAAGGACCTACTGCTGTTTTATTTACAGAAGTAGCTAATTCTCCTGCTAGAGTAATCGAAGAATTTAGAAAAACAGCAGAAAAACCTGTATTAAAGGCTGCTTATATTGATTCATCAATATATATGGGTGATGACCAACTTAAAGCTTTGGCTGCATTGAAGTCAAAAGAAGAATTGGTTGGAGAAATCATCTCATTATTACAATCTCCTGCGAAGAATGTTATCAGCGCGCTTAAATCTAGTGGTTCTACCATTTCAGGTTTGTTGAAAACATTAGAAGAAAGAGGAGAATAATAACGGTTAATAATTAATGGTTAACTGTGAACAAAAATGTTCCTCATTAACCGTTAAAATATCACCGTTCAAAAAACACGGCTTCCAAGCTCATTCGCATATATTAAATTATTGCAAAACATTAAAAAAAAAACTGTAACATGGCAGATTTAAAAGAATTCGCAGAACAACTCGTAAACCTTACTGTTAAAGAAGTAAGTGAGTTAGCAACTATATTGAAAGATGAGTACGGCATTGAGCCTGCTGCTGCAGCTGTTGCTGTTGCTGCTGGACCAGGTGCTGGTGGTGGCGGAGAAGCTGCTGCTCAAACTGAATTTGATGTGATATTAACTTCAGCAGGTGGTACTAAACTTCAAGTAGTTAAAGAAGTTAAAAACTTATTAGGCATTGGATTAAAAGATGCAAAAGTATTAGTAGATGGTGCTCCAGGGCCTGTCAAAGAAGGTGCAAGTAAAGAAGAAGCTGAGTCTCTTAAGGCTGCTTTAGAAGCTGCAGGTGCTAGCGTTGAATTAAAATAAGACGTTTATTGTATTGACCAAAATCCCTCAATGATTATTCATAGAGACCTAATAATACATTACTAGAAAACAAGGAGGCTTAACCGATATTTATTTATCGGTTAAGCCTATTGTTGCTTTTATTATTTTGCAGTTTGTTGATTCCTAATTCTATATTTTCAATGATGCAAAGTACAAAAAACAGACAAGCAAAGACGACAGTAAAATATCGAATATCGAGTATTTATTTTATTGCTAATTACAGAAGGTAATATATAATTAATTAGCAAAAACTATGAAACAATAAAATAACATCTTCCTTTGCCTTGGAACTTTTGTTTTATCGTTTCCAAATAACATCTCACAACAAATGGCATTAAGTACGGTACTAAAGAATTCCGCAGAATACTTACGACAAAGTTTTGGTAAAATCCAACTTTCCTCAGAATATCCTGATCTACTTGAGATTCAACTTAAGTCATTCCAAGAGTTTTTCCAATTAGAAACAACTCCTGAGAATAGAACTAATGAAGGGTTATATCGAGTTTTTCAAGAAAATTTCCCAATTACGGATGCTAGAAATATCTTCGTTCTTGAGTTTTTAGATTATTTCGTAGATCCACCACGTTACGACATTCCTGAATGTCAGCAAAGAGGTTTGACTTACAGCGTTCCGTTGAAAGCAAAACTTCGTTTGTCTTGTAACGATGAGGAGCATGTTGATTTCCAAACAATTGTACAGGATGTATTTTTGGGAAATATTCCATATATGACTCCAAAGGGTACGTTTGTAATTAATGGAGCTGAGCGAGTTATCGTTTCTCAATTACACCGTTCACCAGGAGTTTTCTTTGGACAAAGTTTTCACCCGAATGGAACCAAGTTATATTCTGCTAGGATCATTCCTTTCAAGGGGGCTTGGATGGAATTTGCAACAGATATTAACACGGTGATGTATGCATACATAGATCGTAAGAAAAAATTCCCAGTAACTACATTGTTGAGAGCAATTGGTTACGATTCAGATAAAGCTATTTTAGATTTATTCAACCTTGCTGAGACAATTACAGTTGATAAAAAATCTTTAAATAAAGCAATCGGTAGAAAATTAGCTGCCCGTGTCTTGAAAAAATGGACAGAGGATTTCGTGGATGAAGATACTGGAGAGGTAGTAACTATCGAAAGAAATGATATTATTCTTGAGCGTGATATTGTTTTGGATGAAGAAAATATCGAACTCATCATCGAAACTGGTGGAGTGGAAGATATTATTCTCCAAAGAGAAGACATCGAGGAGGATTACTCTATCATTTATAATACATTACAAAAAGATCCTTCTAGTTCTGAAATAGAAGCAGTTCAATATATCTATCGTCAATTACGTGGAACTGATCCACCAGATGAAGAGACTGCCAGAGGGATTATTGATAAATTATTCTTCTCAGATAAGCGATATAACTTAGGTGAAGTAGGTCGATATAAAATCAACCGAAAACTTAAATTGGAAACTGATATGGATGTTTTGGTTTTGACCAAAGAAGATATTATTTCTATCGTAACTTATTTGGTAAGTTTAATGAACCAACGTGCGGAGATCGATGATATCGATCACTTGAGTAACAGACGTGTTCGTACAGTTGGTGAGCAATTATATGCTCAATTCGGAGTTGGTTTGGCTCGGATGGCTAGAACAATCCGAGAGAGAATGAACGTTCGTGACAATGAGGTATTTACACCAATCGATTTGATTAATGCACGTACGCTTTCATCAGTAATTAACTCTTTCTTCGGAACGAGTCAATTATCTCAATTCTTAGATCAAACAAACCCACTTTCAGAAATTACGCACAAACGTCGTATCTCAGCTTTAGGACCTGGTGGTCTTTCGAGAGAGCGTGCAGGTTTCGAGGTGCGGGATGTTCACTATTCTCACTATGGTCGTCTTTGTACAATTGAGACACCAGAGGGGCCGAATATTGGATTGATTTCTACCCTTTGTGTTCACGCAAAAGTGAATAAAATGGGTTTCCTAGAAACACCATACCGAAAAGTGAAAAATGGTGTAGTTGATATTAAGAAAGCTCAATACCTTTCAGCAGAAGGAGAGGATTTTAAAAAAATTGCACAGGCAAATACCCCGATTGCAGAAAAAGGAGCATTTACAACGGACAGAATTAAATGTAGAGAACACGGTGAATTCCCAGTATTGACTCCAGATGAAGTTGAATACATGGATGTCGCACCTAACCAGATTGTTGGGGTTTCTGCTTCATTGATTCCTTTCTTAGAGAATGATGATGCCAATCGTGCCTTGATGGGATCGAACATGCAGCGTCAAGCAGTTCCTTTAATTAAGCCAAGTTCTCCAGTTGTGGGAACAGGCTTGGAAGGAAAAGTTGCACGAGATTCTCGAATGTTGATTAATGCAGAAGGAAATGGAGTTGTTGAATATGTAGATGCAAACGAAGTAGTAATTCGATATGACCGTTCGGAAGCTGACATGATGGTTTCTTTCGAAGACAATAGAAAATCATACAAATTGACTAAGTTCCGAAGAACAAATCAAGGAACTTGCATCAATTTGAAACCTATTGTTAGAAAAGGTGATAGAGTAAAAGAAGGAATGATTCTCTGTGACGGTTACGCAACTGACAAAGGAGAATTGGCACTTGGACAAAACTTGAAAGTGGCATTTATGCCTTGGAAAGGTTACAACTTTGAGGATGCGATTGTATTGTCAGAGCGGGTAGTTCGAGAAGATATTTTTACTTCTTTACATATTGAGCACTTCGAATTAGATGTGCGTGATACTAAATTAGGAGAAGAAGAATTAACCAATGATATTCCAAACGTAAGTGAGGATGCAACCAAAGATTTGGATGAAAACGGAATTATCCGAGTAGGAGCTTGGGTAAAAGAAGGGGACATCATCATTGGAAAAATTACTCCGAAAGGGGAATCAGATCCTACTCCAGAGGAAAAATTATTACGTGCAATCTTCGGTGATAAAGCAGGTGATGTAAAAGATGCGTCATTGAAAGCACCTCCATCAACTAAAGGTATTATCATCAACAAACAATTATTTGCGCGAGCGAAAAAAGACAAAGATCAAAAATCTAAAGAAAAAGATTTATTGACTGCGTTGGATGATCAACACGCTATTGCATTAAATGAGTTGAAAACGATTTTGGTGGATAAGTTGATGGTTTTATTGAAAGGTAAAGCATCAAAAGGTGTTAAATCTATCTATAACGAAAACATTTTTCCAGAAGGTACTAAGTATAATAGTCGAATGTTGAAAGACATCAACTATACTACGATTGATTATAGTAACTGGACGGATGATGACAAGTTAAATAAACTCGTAGCTCGATTGTTACACAACTATACAATCAAAGTCAACGAAGAGGTTGGAAAATACAAGCGTGAAAAATTCAATATTTCAATTGGTGATGAGTTACCAGCTGGTGTATTGAAATTAGCTAAAGTTTATTTGGCTAAAAAACGTAAACTGAAAGTAGGTGATAAGCTTGCGGGACGTCATGGTAACAAAGGAATTGTATCTAGAATTGTGCGTGCAGAAGACATGCCTTTCTTAGAAGATGGAACTCCTGTAGATATCGTGTTGAATCCACTTGGTGTACCTTCTCGGATGAACCTCGGACAGATTTTCGAAACAGTACTAGGTTGGGCTGGTGAACGATTAGGCGTAAAATACGCGACTCCAATTTTTGATGGTGCGAAAGCATCTGAGATTGCGGATAAAGTAATCGAAGCTGGTTTGCCTCAGTTAGGTCAAACTTACTTGTCAGATGGAGAAACGGGAGATCGTTTCCACCAGCAAGCAACAGTAGGGGTGATTTACATGTTGAAATTATCTCACATGGTTGACGACAAAATGCATGCACGTTCTATTGGACCTTACTCGTTGATTACTCAACAACCATTAGGTGGTAAGGCACAGTTCGGGGGACAGCGTTTTGGAGAGATGGAGGTTTGGGCTTTAGAGGCATTCGGAGCAGCAAATATTCTACAAGAGTTACTGACACTTAAGTCAGATGATATTCTAGGTAGAGCTAAAGCTTACGAAGCAATTGTCAAAGGTGACAATCTTCCAGAATCCAATATTCCAGAATCATTTAATGTATTGATTCACGAATTACGTGGACTAGCGCTTGATGTAAAATTTGATTAACCTTTTGTTTGAAAAAACTCACAAGATGATTTTTTGTCACCTTGTGAGTTGAATTTTTTTCAAACATAAAACTATAAAGTATGCCATTTAAGAAAAATCACAAGCAGCAAAAAGCTAACTTCGACAGCATCACTATTAGTTTGGCTTCTCCAGATCAAATTCTGGAAAGATCTTATGGTGAGGTGTTGAAACCTGAAACGATTAATTATCGGTCGTACAAACCTGAAAGAGATGGTTTGTTTTGCGAACGAATTTTCGGGCCAGTAAAAGATTACGAATGCTACTGTGGAAAATATAAACGTATCCGTTATAAAGGTATCGTATGTGACAGATGTGGTGTAGAAGTAACTGAGAAGAAAGTACGAAGAGAACGAATGGGACATATCAAGTTGGTAGTTCCTGTTGTTCATATTTGGTTTTTCAAATCACTACCGAACAAGATTGGATACATGTTAGGTCTTTCTTCTAAGAAGTTAGAATCTATTATTTATTACGAACGATATGTAGTGATTCAGCCAGGTATTTTGGAAGAATCAGGTACAGCTGCTCACATGGATTTGTTGACGGAAGAAGAATATTTGGATATTTTGGAAAACCTTCCAAAAGAAAACCAAATGCTGGAAGATGATGATCCACAAAAATTCATCGCTAAGATGGGAGCAGATGCTGTTCGAGATTTGTTGAACAGATTAGAGTTGGATTCATTATCATACAACTTACGTTACCAAGCTGCTAATGAAACTTCACAACAAAGAAAATCAGAAGCACTTAAAAGATTAAGAGTTGTTGAAGCATTCCGAGATGGACAAACACGTTGCGAAAACCGTCCTGAATGGGCAGTTATTCAATACTTACCAGTTGTTCCACCTGAGTTGCGTCCATTAGTTCCATTGGATGGTGGTCGTTTCGCAAGTTCGGATTTGAATGATTTATATCGAAGAGTTATTATTAGAAATAACCGTTTGAAACGTCTTTTGGAAATCAAAGCACCAGAGGTGATTTTGAGAAACGAAAAAAGAATGTTGCAAGAGGCTGTAGATTCATTGTTTGATAACTCAAGAAAATCTAATGCTGTAAAAGCGGAAGGTGGACGTGCGTTGAAATCATTATCTGATGTACTTAAAGGTAAGCAAGGACGTTTCCGTCAGAACCTTTTAGGAAAACGTGTGGATTACTCTGGTCGTTCAGTTATCGTTGTAGGACCTGACTTGAAATTACACGAATGTGGTATTCCAAAAGGAATGGCTGCTGAGTTATTCAAACCTTTCGTGATCAGAAAATTGATCGAACGAGGTATCGTAAAAACTGTAAAATCTGCTAAGAAATTAGTTGATCGTAAAGATCAAGTAATCTGGGAGATTTTGGAAAATATTCTTCGAGGACACCCGATCATGTTGAACCGGGCTCCTACGTTGCACAGACTTTCAATTCAGGCTTTCCAACCTAAATTGATTGAAGGAAAAGCAATTCAATTGCACCCACTTGTTTGTGGTGCCTTCAACGCCGATTTTGATGGTGACCAAATGGCGGTACACGTACCTCTTGGACATGCAGCAATTTTGGAAGCGCAAGTATTGATGCTTTCTGCACACAATATGTTGAATCCACAGGATGGTTCTCCAATTACATTACCTTCTCAGGATATGGTATTGGGACTTTACTACTTGACAAAAGAAAGAGTGGGAACTAAAGCAGTTCCTGTAAAAGGTGAAGGAAGAACTTTCTATTCAGCTGAAGAAGCAGTTATTGCTTACAACGAAGAAGTAGTTGATCTTCATGCAGCAGTTACAGTAAGAGGTAGAGTAGAAGGTGAAGATGGGAAAATGACAACAGGCCGTGTAAAAACGACTGTAGGTAGAATCCTTTTCAATCAAGCAGTTCCTGAAACAGTTCCTTTTGTAAATGAATTGTTGACAAAGAAAAACTTGAAAAAAGTAATTCAAGGAATTATCAACCGTACAGGTTTTGATGTGACGGCTACCTTCTTGGATAAGATTAAAACTTTAGGATTTAACTGGTCATTCAAAGGTGGTCTTTCTTTCAACTTAGGAGATTTGATTACTCCGACATTGAAGGAGTCAACGCTTAAAAATGCACAAGAAGAAGTAGATAACGTTTGGGAAAATTACAATATGGGATTGATTACCAACAATGAACGGTACAATCAGATTATTGATAAATGGACTTTTGCGGATAATACAATTACTGAAAATTTGATGGTTGAGTTAGCTGAGCACAAGCAAGGTTTTAACTCGGTATATATGATGTTGCACTCAGGTGCTCGGGGATCTAAACAACAAATTAAGCAGTTGTGTGGACTTCGGGGATTGATGGCAAAACCAAGAAAATCAGGTGATACAGGAGCTGCGATTATCGAGAATCCGATTTTGGCAAACTTTGTAGATGGATTGTCAGTATTGGAATACTTTATCTCTACTCACGGTGCTCGTAAAGGTTTGGCCGATACAGCATTGAAAACTGCCGATGCGGGTTACTTGACTCGACGTTTGGTTGATGTTTCTCAAGATGTAGTAATTAACGAAAGAGATTGTGATACTTTAAGAGGTATCGAAACGACATCGTTAAAAGATAATGAAAAAGTAATTCAGAGTTTATCAGATCGAATTAGAGGAAGATATACTTTACATGATATTGTTCACCCAGTTACAGATGAGGTTCTTTTGGCAGCAGGAGAATATATCGATGAAGAAATGGGTAACAACATTGATGAAATCGGAATTGAAGCTGTTACCATTCGATCAGTATTGACTTGTGAAACTAAGCGTGGAGTTTGTTTGAAATGTTATGGTAAAAACCTAGCAACAGGACGAATTGCAGAGCAAGGTGATGCGGTAGGAATTATTGCAGCACAATCAATTGGTGAGCCAGGAACACAGTTGACACTTCGTACTTTCCACGTTGGGGGTACTGCATCGGTATCAAAAACAGAAAATCAATTGATCTCTAAATTTGACGGCCTACTTGAATTCGATAGTATCCGAACAGTAACTTCAAAAGATGAAGAAGGTAAAAAAGTGGACATTGTTCTTTCACGAACAGGTGAGTTAAAAATTGTTGATCCTGAAAATGTGAATAAAACATATTCAAACTTACACATTCCTTATGGTGCAATTTTATCAGTAAAAGATAAAAAGAAGATCAAGAAAGGAGATGTAATTTGTGAATGGGATCCTTATAATGCAGTAATCGTTTCTGAATTCTCAGGGATTGCTCAATTTGATGCAGTAATAGAGGGAGATACCTTCCGAGTAGAGAGAGATGATCAAACTGGATTTGCTGAAAAAGTAATCATCGAGTCTAAGAAGAAACGAATGATTCCAATCATTAAGATTGTAAAACCAAATGGTGACGAGTTGCGAAGCTACAACTTACCAGTAGGATCTTACATTTCTATTGATGAAGGTCAGGAAATCAAAGCAGGTCAGACTATCGTAAAAATTCCTCGTAACCTCGGTAAGATCCAGGATATTACGGGTGGTCTTCCACGGGTTACTGAATTGTTCGAGGCACGTAATCCTTCTAATCCAGCAGTTACTGCTGAGATTGATGGTATTACTTCTTTCGGAAAAATCAAACGTGGAAATAGAGAGGTTATCATTACAGCTAAAGATGGCCAAATTAGAAAATACTTAATTGGATTATCTAAACATATCTTGGTTCAAGAGGGAGACTTCGTAAGAGCAGGAACACAGCTTTCTGATGGAGCAACTTCTCCTCGAGATATTTTGAATATCAAAGGGCCATTCGCTGTTCAGTACTACTTAGTAAATGGAGTTCAAGAAGTATATCGTTCTCAAGGTATTACAATTAATGATAAACACATCGAGGTGATCGTTCGCCAAATGATGCGTAGAGTTCAAATCGAAGATGCTGGAGATACAACATTCTTGGAAGGAGAAGCAGTTGAGAAGTATGATTTCTTAGAGCAAAATGACTGGATTTTTGATAAAAAATTCGTGACGGAGGCAGGAGATTCTAATAAATTGAAAGCAGGTCAATTAGTTACTTTACGTCAAGTGAGAGAAGAAAATTCTTTCTTAAAACGTGAAGACAGAAAACCTGTTGAGTACAGAGATGCAGTTCCAGCAACGTCAAGTCCATTGCTACAAGGTATTACTAAATCATCTTTAGGAACCTTCAGTTGGATTTCAGCTGCATCATTCCAGGAGACGACGAAAGTATTGAGTACAGCTGCCATCGGTGCGAAACGTGATTACTTAACAGGATTGAAAGAGAATGTAATTGTAGGAAAACGAATTCCAGCAGGAACAGGATTACGTAAGTACGATGAATTAATTGTAACTAATAAAGCGGACTTTGATGCATTCCGAGCAAGAGAAGAAATGCTTGCAGAAGAAGAAATGATCGAAGAATAAAAATCGTTTTAGACGAAATATTAAGTCCCCATCAAGTTAATTCTTGTTGGGGATTTTTTATTGGGAAAATTGTCGTAAACCAAAATTATTTAGAACATTTTGTGTATAATTCTATTATATAAGTAACCGTTTAGATGTCTTTACAGAATTTGCCTGAACACTATTTGAATAAGTATCATGTAGTTCTGGTGCATTTATTGAAATAGATAATGATGAAGAATTAGATGTACTTTTTTGCGGTAGTTCGAATGTTGATAATATTTCAAAATATTATTTAAAAGATGTGATTGAGGCTTCTGCAACCTTCTATTAATTATATAGAAAATCTGCTCTAGTCTAATCAAGAAGGTTCACTAAATTAAATAAATGGATTAACATAATATAATATCAATCTTCACATCAAATAAGAAATAAAAAAGAAGCAAAAATGATTCAAACAAATAAAAAAACTCACGCTATAGGTATAGAGGAAAATAAATATAAACACCTCAGAACAATAAACCCTAATGATAAGGTGAGTATCGAAAACTCCAGTATCGCTAATGAGGCTTTCCTTTTTGGAATATTAGGTGCATTAGGAATGGTCATGTTATTAGTTACAGCTCAGGTAATGATTGGTAATGCCATTGTTTTAAAACTCCTAAAATTCATCGCTTTATTCGCCGTATTAGGATATGGAATAAATGCTCAAGGTACTGACAACCAAAATAACTATAACTTTAAGAATGGTATTCAATTTAGTGTGATTTCCACAGTTACAATTGCAATTTCATTAGCTCTAATAAATATATTAATATTTTGGATTTTACCTAATGTAGCTTTTGATACGCTTTCAACACAAGCTGATTCTATAAGACAATTAGTTTTATCAAGTCGTATTTTCTTTTTAGAAACACTTGTCTTTGGAATGATCATAACCTTTATTATTTTACGAGGAAACAAAACAAAATAAAACAAACAATACTCCTAATAATAAAAACGCCTTTTGAAGGAAGTGGAGAAGTACAAATTATAGAAGAATAAAAATCGTCTTATTCAAAATATTAAATCCCTATCAAGTTAATTCTTGATAGGGGTTTTTTAGTAAAATGTTTGATTTGTAAATAGAATGGGTGGAAAAATAGATCAGAGACTACTTTAAATAGAAAAAGCCCCAATTACTCGGAGCTTTTTCATTCAAATTTTTATAATGAAATAAGCATTCTAAAATGCTTTATTCAATTAATTTCTAGTATCGGCCACCGCCGTATCCTCCACCGCCACCGCGGTTTCCACCTCCGTATCCACCGCCACCACGGTTTCCACCTCCACCACGATTCTCACGCGGTTCAGCTTTCTTAACAACGATAGTTCGACCATCGAATTCTTGATCATTCAAGGCATCGATAGCTGCTTGACCTTCTTCATCACTTGCCATTTCAACAAAGCCGAAGCCTTTTGATCGACCAGTCATTTTGTCCATAATAATTTTTACGGAATCAACAGCTCCATGAGCTTCAAAAGCGTCTTGTAAATCCGACTCTCTTGTGTCGAAGTTCAATTTTGCAACAAAAATATTCATAAAATAAAATAATTAATAATCCCACTAGGAAAGTGAGATAATGTAAAAAAAAATGTTAATTGAAAAACTAAGGAAAGATTAAAGAAAACCTAAAGAAAGGAAGAAAAATAACCTAAGAACTTAATAGTTCGGTGCAAAGATACATTTAATAATATTCATATGCACACCTTTATGACGAGTTAATATTTATAAGTCACGTTTTATGGAGAAGTAATTCTTTTGGATTGCAAAAATCGATATTATACGCCAAAAACGATTATTAACTATTTCTTCATATACAACTCCGCATACCTCGCAATATATTTCCCTAAAATATCAAACTCTAAATTCACTACATCATCTACTTTTAAATTTCTGAAATTCGTATGCTCATAGGTATATGGAATAATCGCAACTGAAAAAGTATCTTCGGTAGGATTCACCAATGTCAAACTCACTCCATTTACACAAACTGATCCTTTGTCCACCAACAAGTGCGCATTTTTTTTATCAAACTGAAAACTAAAATACCAACTTCCTTCCACCTCTTTCACTTCAATGCAAGTGGCAGTATCATCCACATGACCTTGAACGATATGTCCATCCAACCGACCATGTTGAACCATCGCTCTTTCGAGATTGATCGCATCACCTGTTTTGAATTTCCCCAAATTAGTTCTAATCATCGTTTCTTCAATCGCAGTTACTTTGTATTGCTGATCTGTTTGATGAGTTACGGTCAAGCAGACTCCATTGTGTGAAACACTTTGGTCTATTTTTAATTCATTGGAAATAGGAGAGGATAGTGTGAAGTGAACATTGCTTCCTTCTGTTTCGATATTTTCTACTTTGCCTTCAGCTTCGATAATTCCTGTAAACATGATTGAATTTTTTTATGGTAAAATTTGCTATTTGAAAATTTAAGTTTAAACAAAGAAAATACTAATTAGTTTTTTGCAAAAATAAAAAAAAGAGAAATGAAACCTAAAGCTCCATTTCTCTTTTTTTTAATGATTAATGATTAATGATTAATGATTCACCATTATCTCAGGAGTTCAATAAACCCATTGAGTATTTCTGGACTTTCAGTCACGCCCGAAACTCGATTCTCAAATACTCGACAAGTGTAGTAATATACTCCTGGTGCGACATCTTTTCCATTTAGATTTTTTCCATCCCAACCTAAGTCAGGATTAGTGGTAGTATAAACTAAATTTCCCCAAATATTGAAAACATTAAATTCGACTCGATCTACAAATCGATAAGGATAAGGAATAAATAATTCATTCGAACCATCTCCATTTGGAGTAAAGGTATTTGGTAACAAATAAATTGGACAGTTGTCAACACAAATAATATTACTATAGGCACTTTCATTTTCAAAAGTATCAATGGCTGTAACAGCGTAACAACCTGCGATTCCAAATTCAGAATTATGCATCAAAGTTGTATCTGCTGAATCATCACTTGTATAGATCAATTGGAAATTACTATTGTCTGTCGGAGGTGCATAATAGACATTATAGTAAACAACGTCATCCGTTTCTTCGCAAATGTCCACTAATCTATTCATTGGATTGATCCAAACCAGATTGTTGATAATATCATCTCCTGAACCAGTATCACCTATGTCTTCACAACCATTAGTAATAGTTAATTCAGGTGGGCAAGGAGGAATTGTATCTAACGGAGTTCCACATTCTCTTTGAGAATCATTAATTAAAACTGGCAAAATGCCCTCAATATTATAAGAACCTTCTCCTCTGACATAGTAACAATATTCTACCCCATTAACTAATCCTTCATTATCTATATATTCTTCTGTATCGGAAGTTCCAACAATATTATATTGAGAAATAGGTTCCGTATTATTACCTCGATAAATAGTATAAAGTGAATTATCCCATGGCACATCTAAGTCCCAAGTTAGAATATTGGTTTCATCAGTTGACGCAATATTCAAGAAAGTGGAGGAGGCATCATTAGTAAAACCTAATGGCTCTATTTCTCCATTTACATAAAAAGCAATGCGATAAGAGTAAGCATTATTTTCAGTATCTAAACCTGTATCAACATAGTTGGTATCAACTGCTTCATAAAAATTAGCATAGGAAGGAGTTGTATGAATCAGAGAGAATCCTGTATTGGTTATTCCTTCGGCTCTCCAAACTTCATATTTGTAAGGTCCAGGAAGTTCAATAGTATCTAAATCTGCTGGATTTGGGGTAGACCATTGGACAAATATTTCTCCATTGGATGGATCTGTTTCTTCAACACTTACATTAGTAATCAAAGGAATATCGCGGCTCAACTGAACGCATACTTCTATTGAAGCTAAACTTTCTACAAAGTTAAAGTTAAACCCACCTGCTGATGTTTTGGCAAAATCACCAACGATTCGATAACAATAATTTCGTCCTCTTTCTACATCAAAATCTGTAAAAACATATCTACCTCCAGACATGTCAAATATTTTTTTGTCTAGGAGAGTATATCCTTTTCCATCTAAACCTGGATCACAAGTGTCAAGAGGAAATGCATTACTCCCTAATTTTCGCCAAACAGAAAATCCTTTAAAATAATCGTCTTCAACTACTTCACAGTCGTAAGGTTTTTCCCAACTTAAATTAATTTGTTCATCGACAGCTTCTGCTTGAAGATCTTCAGGTGGTGGACCAACTACTTTTATCCGAACAGTTTTGAGGTCAGACAATCCTGCGGAATCAGTACCTAAAATATAATTATCCGTTGCTTTGAAAATGACGGAATAGAATTGATCTGAAATATGTTCACAGGTAGTTTGCCAAGTAAAATTACTAACTACAGGAGGTGTTTCAAATGTATTCGTATTAGGTGAAAATTGAGCTGGACTAGGAGTCAAAACCAAAGGACCACCCAAAGCAGTTAACCTAACTTTTTGTCCAATATCAGGGTCGGTAGCAATTACTTCAAAATCAATTAGAGTTCCCGCAATTACACAAAGTTCATCTATCGTTTCAATCACAGGAGGCTCGTTATCACAATCCAAAACGGTAATTTGCATATCTCGAATCATCGTATCGAGTGGATCTCCATCTCGCCATTCGATAATATAAATAGCAATATTATATTCTCCTGCTTTTTGCGGAGTTAGCCAAGTTAAGTCTCCGGTAACTGAATTTATCGACATCGTATTATTAATAGGGTCGATATTAGGAATTTGATCTGGATAACTATAATTAGGAACAAGTGTACCTACAGATTGCAAAGGAACAGTCAATTCATATGAAAGGCTATCTCCATCTTGATCATAAGCATTTGGATTATGAACAAATGGACGACCAACACATGCGTTGTCGATAGGAGGTTGGTATAAAATAGGAGAATTATTAAAACCATTAAATTGAGGATTAAAAATGGTAACAGTTGTTTCGAGATGAAAAGGAACATTATCAGAACTAGGAGGATTAACATTTAAGATTCCTCCATTTCGATTTGGGTCAGTCATGCTGATCACATAATGTCCAAATGAGGGGAAAGTATGTGAAGCAGTATAAAGGTTCTTTTTGATATCATTTCCTAAAGACAGACCATTTCCATTACTTCTTAGCACCCATTCACAAACTAGCTGATCATTGTTTTCCCATCCCCAACAAATTTCCAGACTATCTCTGTCTGCCGGAACACTACTTTCTTTTGTATAAGTGGTAATTGTAGCTGTTATCGAAAGGGAATTAGAAGTATCCGTCACATAGGTAATTTCACCTGCACGATTATGGGTGGCATTTACCGACAATGCGGAAAAAGCAGCAATTAAAAAAATGGAAAAACGTAGAAGCTTTATCATATCAAAGTGGGATTTTGTTCAATTTAGGAAGTTTTCATCTAATCAAGGAAAATTTATCTGTCAATTTAGGGTCATTTACAAATGATTAGTATTTGAGCACAAGTACATTGTAAGAAAATAACGAAAAATTGCATTCATTATTCTATGTAATAATACGCCTGAGATAGCAATATGTTTTGAGAAAAATAACAACTAGATCCATTACTATAGACGTTTTTTAGAGTCTAAAAGGTTGTGAAATTGAATTAAGTTTTTTCAAATGTCAGCCCCATGTCGATTTACTTTTTTTTATTAGAAAAATAACTAGCTCAACATTTAAATTGAAGTCATTAATCTTAAATCGAATTCTATCAATTATTTCTTTTCATTTGTAGAAAAACCAAGAGCAAATGATAAAAAATTGTACTTTTGCGGTTCGAAAAAATTTCTAGCCTAACAATATATGAATACAGAAGTTTTAATCTATGTTGGTCTTTTTATAGGGAGTCTTGCAGTCTTGCTAAAAGCATCAGATTGGTTTATTGATTCGGCAGAAGAGATTGGATTATCACTTGGAATTTCCCCATATATTATTGGTGTTACGATTATTGCTTTTGGTACTTCATTGCCAGAGCTAGCGACTTCTTTAGCAAGTATTTTTCAAGGTGAATCAGAAATTGTGATGGGAAATGTAATAGGTTCGAATATTACAAATATTGCTTTGGTTTTAGGTTTAGTGGCTATTTATGTAAAAGAAATAAAACTGGAGACGAATATTTGGAAAATAGATATGCCATTTCTTTATTTTACCGCATTCTTTCTTTGGTTCATCGTACAAGATCAAGATGTATCTTATTTTGAAGCAGGATTGCTTTTGTTAGCACTTGTGGTGTTTTTGATTTTTTCCCTAAAATCAGATGACAATAATGACGAAGAAAAGCATCCTAAAGCATCTTTAAAAAGTTATCTTTTGATGATCATAGGAGCTGGCCTAGTTTGGTTGGGAGCGAGATATACAGTTGTTGCGATTAAAGAATTATCTGATATTGCAGGAATTGGTTCAGGTGTAATTGCATTATCAGCAGTAGCACTTGGAACATCATTGCCAGAGGTAATCGTAAGTTTGAATGCGGCAAAAAAGGGAAAAACGGGAATAGCTGTAGGAAATGTTTTAGGTTCCAATATTTTTAATACCCTTGCAGTAGTTGGGATACCAGCCTTTATTGGTGATTTAGTTATCAAACCTGAAATCTTAACTTTTAGTTTGCCATTGATGATAGTGATGACAATTCTTTTTGGGGTGATGTGTTTTTCAAGAAGTATATCGCGTTGGGAAGGATTTATTTTGGTAATTTTTTATCTCTACTTTTTAGTAGAGCTATTTACTTAGCATTTTTTTCTGCTACTAGGAATGGCAATAACCTTGTTTTAATCCCGTAAATGTATTGTTATAACATTGGTATTTCGTAAAAGATTTGTTAGGAATCTTTTTTTGACTTTTAATTGGCAAAAAGGTTGGAATTCCGTTTTATTTTTCTCACTTTAGCATACTCTCCACACAACTCCAAATGAAGATAGAGAGGAAACCATATTTTTTAAAACGCAAAAATTCATCTAACATGTTAATTCTGTACATTGCAACAGGCGCGTTTATCATGGGAGGAGCACTAATTACTTTCTCCAACTTGCTTTCACAGAGAAGCAGAAAATGGTAAAAACATTCAGCCTTAAGTTTTCAATGCAGATTATTTTCCCCCAACATTTCACTTATTTATCACACATCCTGGCTATTGAAAAATCTCTTTCAACCAAATAGATTTTGCGCCATTACTTTAATTTTATAGCCTAATCTATTATTTCTTATTTCCCTAAATTAACTAAAATGGTTTCTATACGCATTCAGTAATGTTTATGGAAAACGATATGTGTAACTTATTACTCCGCTAGAGTTAATGGGCTGGGTTTTTAGTTGGAAAAAGGAAATGATGTCTTATTTCTTTAGATACAGTTTCTTAATTCTAACCATTGGACCTGGACACAAAGCTTGGTGACAATTCATGCAGCTTTTAACTAAGCCTTGATACAAAACTTCTGTGTCCTCAGGTGAGCTAACTTTTAATTGTTCGATCATATTAAGGTAAGCATCTGCATACATTTTGAATTTTTTGCTAGCTGCCTTTTCAGGTTCAGTAGCTGTAGCGGTATGTATTTTTTCAAACTTAGCGAGGACTTCAAGTTTGTCTCCACTTTCAAGTTGTTGCTTCATACGCATTCCATCATCAAACATTTCACGCATTAAAAGTGCTAATTCGCTATCTCCATTTGGATTGGGCTGGGTAGGAGTAAGATCTGATTTTGATTCATCAACATCTGAACATGCAAAAACGAGGAACATTAAAAAGCAAGTAAAAAGAGTGATCGATAATTTCATAGGATGGTCAATATAATTTTATAAAAAAATGCTAGAAGTTACTTTTAGGTAAAGATAAGCAAGTGCATTTCTTTAAGTAAAAAAACAAGGATGAATTATTGAGTAATGGAGGTGATATAAATCAATATATTAAGTGAAAAATTTAGGAAAAAGAATGTACTAAGCAAGAGCTAGGTATATTCTTTTATGTGTATTATACTATATGCAATATGAATTTATTTATGATTACCCTTTTATAAAAGTATCTGACATAATAATTCCTTTCTGATTAATGATATTAATAAAATAAACTCCAGATGGAAATTCATTTACATTCAATTCTAAATGAGAAAGATCATCTAATCTTCCAAGATGCTGTTCTAATAGTTTTTTTCCCATAATATTATATACACGTAGTTCATAGTTATCTCTATCCAGACCATTAATTTTTATATTTAAGATATCGTTTACAGGATTTGGAAAAATTTCAAAACTAATCGTTTGAACAAGATTCGTAACTTTTGTAGTTAAATCAAACATCCATAATTCGTGTCCTACATTTCCATCATTCGCACTAAAAAATAAAGTATTTCCAACTACAGTTAGATAAGCTGGATCGCCGCTTCCTACAGGATTAATATCTGCAACCATCTCAGTATTGCTAGTTGTACCATCAGAAACCCATAGTTCTTTACCGTGCGGACCATCAGTTGATGCAAAGTAAATTTTATCATTATAATAGGTAATAAAATTAGGAGCTGAATTAGAATTGCCTTGTGGATTAATATCTTTCACCAATTGAGTTCCAGCCTCTGATCCATCAGATTTCCAAAGTTCATGACCAGTCACGCCATCAGTTGCAGAAAAATATAATAATCCATCTGCCTTGGTTAATTCAGCTGGATTGGATCCCATATTTGGATTAATATTTTTTACTAAAATAGTCCCTGCTTCGGTTCCATCAGATTTCCAAAGTTCAATGCCGGAAGTACCATCTGTGGCCGTAAAAAACAAAAGACCATTTACGTCTGTCAGATTTTCTGGAGCAGAATTTCCCATAGGATTAATATCTTTCACCAATTGAGTTCCCGCAGCAGTTCCGTCAGATTTCCATAATTCCATACCATCTGAACCTTTGGCTTGAAAGAAAAGCAATCCATTGGAAACCGCAAAATTAGTAGGAGAGGAGCTCCCATTTGTATTGATATTTGCAACCATCTCTGTTGCGGTTCCATCTGATTTCCATAATTCTCGGCCATTAGTTTCATCCTCTGCCGAGAAAAAAAGTATATCATTAAAATTGATTAAATCTTCAGGTTCACTTTCTCCATTAGGGTTGATGTCCATGACGAGAGTAGTTCCTGCTTCCGTTCCATCACTTTTCCAAAGTTCTCTACTGTTGGTTCCATCATTTGCGGAAAAAAATAATAATCCATTTACGTGAGTTAAATAATTGGGTTCAGAGCTTCCAGTCGGGTGAATGTTTTTTAGTTCTACTGTTCCTTCGAGTGTTCCATTTGAGACCCAAAGTTCACGCCCATCAATTACGTTATTGGCACTAAAGAAAATTAAATTATTTACTTTTTCTAAATACGCTGGCTCACTACTACCGGAAAGATTAATGTCTTTTACCATTTGAGTTCCCTCTTCTGTACCATCTGAAATCCAAAGTTCCACACCATTGGTATTATCGTTGGCAGTAAAGATAAGTTCTCCATTAAAGTCGATTAGATTTTCTGGAAATGATCCACCAGAGGTATAAATATTTTTTACTAAGGTTGGAGTTTGAGCATTTAAAAAAAATGAAAAACAAAGAAATGATATTAAAGGAAGGAGGGTGGAATTTTTCATGATTGTAATTTTATAAGACGAAATAATAGATAAAATTAAACCAAGAAAAAAATTGAGAAGATGACGTTAATCATATTTCTAATATGACAATAATCATTTTATTAAATCACCTAAATTTTTCACACCTCTCTTTTTCAATTGTGAGATTAATTTTAAAAATAAAAAAGCAGTCAACAATGCATCTCCTGCAGCATTGTGTCGATCATGCATTGGAATATTATAACGCTTACAAAGTGCATCCAAAGTAAACTCGGAAGGTTTCATCATTTGAGGAGAGCGAAGGTGTTCTGCTCTCTTCGCCAATTGTGCCGTATCTATATTTTTGTTTTTAAGTTTTTCGTTCAGGATAGGTTGGAGACCATGATTGATCATTGCGATATCAAAATTAATATTTTGTCCCACGATAATATCAGCACCTATGTAATTGATAAATTGTTGGATAGCGTCATTTTTTGGAATACCCTTTTCTTTGTTTGGGACAATACCATGAATAGGGATTGCTTCAGTATTGTAAATGTCTTGTTGTAAAACCCTAACTTCAAAACTGTCGGCTAAGTCAATTTTATTATTGCTTACTCTAACTGCTCCTATGGTCAAAAGCTTATCTTTTTTATGATCAAAACCAGAAGTCTCTGTATCGAAAACCACAAATTTTAATTCACTAATAGGCGTTTTCTTAGGTAGCTTATTCTCGAAATGAGCTAAGTAGTTTTTCCAAAAATCAGGATACTCTTTTTTCTTTTTCCAAAAACTAAACATCATCCAAATAGGTTTAATCTAAATCGAACTTTTAATAAACTTTGTAAATCATGAATAGGCTGAAAACTATTTCGAAGCATCAACCTTTGCATTTTATTTAATTCAGATGGCTTGACAAAACGCCCGCTATCGTTATGTTTCAGTCCTTGTGTGGCTCTAAATCTCATCAGTATTTCATAAGCATCGGCAGCCTGTTCAAAAAGTTCTCGATTACCTTCTTCCAGCTCCGCCAACTTTTCAAATCGCTCAAATGTGTTATTAATTTGTCCAACTTTAGCATTGAGAATAAGTACTCTTGCTGCATCTGCGAGAGGCATCATGGCACGTGCTTTTAAATCAAATTGATCTTTGTGTTCCCCATTTTTCTCCACAATAAAGTTTCTGAAAAAACTAAGTGGTGGTGGATTTTGCAAAGCATTATTAGCTAAGTGAGAAAGATATATTTCTTGTTGATTGATTCCTTCAAAAATATGTTGAGTCATTTCTTCCGCCAATTGAAAATTACCATGGATCGGGCGATAGTCAAAAAAGATGGTTGTCATCATCACCTCTTTCGTACCTGGTTGATTCATCCATTTAGAAAATCGTTGTTCCCATTTTTCCAAAGACATGCACCATTGAGGATTACTCGCCATCATGTCAGCAGGGCAATATTCAAACCCACATTCATGTATAATCAGAGTAACATTTTCTGCCATGGCGAGATAATAATTTTTGACTTCATCATAATCTTCCTCTGCTACATTTTCAAAAACTAAAGCATTGTCTTGATCTGTTCTGAGCAGCTGTTCTTTCCTCCCTTCACTTCCTAAAGCTAACCAACAAAAATCGGCAGATGGTTTTTCGTAACCTGCCACTTCCAAATCATTTTCAGCAATTTGAATAGCACGAATGATCAATGCATCATTTATTTCTGACATGATTTCAGAAATATATTTAATAGAAACTTCTTGTTCTAAATATTTTTGCAACAAGATTTCTGCTTTGTCTCTAATTTTTCGAAGCGTTGCTCCAGAGGTTCCTTTTTTGATTTCTCTAATTAAAACCGCTGGATTATTAGCTTGAACTACAAGCAAATCATGCTCTGAAATAATTCCTAAAATTTTGGAATGAATGGTTCCATCTTCTGTGATGCAAAGGTGGTGGATTCTATGTTGCAACATTTCAATTTGCACTTCAGCAACTGTTCGATCAGGGGGAATTGTGATAACAGGAGAAGACATAATTTCTGAAACCGGTTGAGTAGGCGAGACTGAACCTGCAACTACTTCTTGTCTGAAATCTCGATCAGTTGTGATTCCTAAAGGATGAAATTTCTCATTGACAACAATGATAGATCCAACTCCATTTTTACTCATTATTTTGGCAGCATCTCTAATTAAAGTATTGGGAAGGCAAGTGACAGGTGTTTTGCTACTCTCGATTGATTGGACTTCTACTAATTTATAATTGGATGAAATTTCTTTTTCTGCTCCATAATAAAACTTTCCTTTTTTATTTTCAGCAAATCGATTTCGTACACCTGCTGCAAAATTAGAAGCTAGATAAAAGGCAACTTCTGAATTATTTTTAAAAATATCTTGGAAGTCATCAGTATGAATAGCATAAATTAAAGTTTCTTCCATTGCCTGTGCAGATACAACATAAGGACGTTTGGCTAACAATGGTCGAATACCAAAAACATCTCCATTATCACATTCATCAATTAGGATTTTTTGATCTTCTTCATTTCTCAATAATTGAACAGCTCCTTCTTTTACAACATAGAAATAATTGGAAATAGCAGAGTCTTGTTCGAAGATATATTGTTGAGGTTCATAATATTGAATAACTATTTTTTCAGCCACATTCATAAGTCGACCTTTTTCCACTAAAGTGAAAGGAGGATAATTTTTTAAAAAATCATAGACACGAATGGCAATAGTATTATTCATAATTGTATGGTGAATTTAAACAGCTTAAATGTCTGAAATCTTTGAAGATCAAAAGATGATTAAAATCAGTTTTGAGTTTCTACTTTTTTTAAACATTTAGATATATATATACTTTTATATGGTAAATATCTTTTAAATTTGTATCAATTTATGAAGACACATTTCAATATCAATTTTTTAGAAAATGCAACCGAGACACTCCGAGCGATAGCTCACCCAATTCGTATTGCCATAATTGATATGCTTAATAAAAATGAAAAACTTTCAGTTAGCGAAATTCATGAGCAACTACAAATAGAACAAGCTGTTGCTTCTCACCACCTTCGAATTTTAAAAAATAAAAATGTAGTAGTCGTTACTCGTGAAGGGAAAAATTCCTTTTACTCACTTTCTAGTAAGGACTATTATACTATAGTCGAAGTATTGACTAACACTTTATAATTCGTTTTTTTTACCAAAACACATATAAGTATCTATATTTAAAGATATTTTATTTTTTTATTAAAAAATAATTTTATCTCTTAAATCTTATCTCATTTCTAAGCTAGCTTGATTTTCTATCCTATGTTGTCTTGATAAAGATATTTTTATTTTATTCGTAAAATGTTGGTTTTTAATGTTTTATGATGGTTGTTTAAAGATTTAAGTAAATAGCTTATTTAAAGAAAGGGTGATTGTTTTGTTTAGAATTTCCTTTCGTACTCATTCTTTATCTCGTTATTTTCTATTGATAAAAAATAAAGTTTCTAAATTACATTTGGATATATATATAGATATCTATATACTTTAGTGTAAGCAATTGCAATGCGAAACTATATTTTAAAAACAAATCATCAACTGACATATGAAAAATTCAATACAATTTTTTCGTATTTATATAATACTGTTTATTGCTATTTTTATTTCAAATAACCTATTTGCTCAAGATGCAACAAAGCCAGAAGTAGATCATTCTTACAAACCACTTACCGTCAAATTATCTGAAGATGGAAAAAAATATGTCCGCTTTATCATGTGGCATCAACTATGGCTTACCACAAATAATCTCGATGCAGATGATGCAAAGTTACAACTTACTCCAAGTATTCGTCGTTCTCGGTTTTTAGCTTTTGCTCAGGTCTCTCCTAAGTTTTTAATTCTCACACATTTTGGTTTGAATAGTTTGACTCCAGGAAATTTATCTTCACTTGGAAGTAATGGAGATTCTCCACAAATGTTTTTACATGATGCATGGGGAGAGGTGAAAATATCAGATGCACTTTATATTGGTTCAGGGTTACATTATTGGAAAGGGATGACTCGATTAGCGAATCAGAGTACGCTGAATTTTATGACACTTGACCAAGCAAGACCATTTACGAGTTGGCATTCCTTAGGAATCACCGATCAATTTGCTCGCCACTTAGGAATTTATGCCAAAGGTCAAATAGATAAATTTGATTATAGAATTGCTGTCAATTCTCCAGGAAGAAGTCCACTTGGCGCAGGTAAAAATTATAGTACCAAAGGTTCAGATTTGACTTATACAGGTGTTAGTAAATTGAATAGGGATGAAGATCCAACTGGTAATTATTTAGTAGAAGGATATTTCCGATATAATTTTTGGGATACAGAATCGACTAAGTTACCTTATGCAGTTGGAACTTACATGGGAAAGAAAAAATTATTGGGAATAGGCGCAGGATTCTTTGCTCATCCAAATGGAATGTATAATGACTCAACTGGAGCTCATGAAAATGTTACTCACTTTGCGCTAGATGCATTTATGGAATATCCGACAGAGAAAGGAGATTGTATTCATGCCTATGCCTCTTTTCAAAATTTCAATTATGGCGAAAATTACGTTAGCCGTTGGAGTGGAACAGGCTCAAATATATATGCTCAATTAGGATATTTTGTCAAGTCAGCTAAGATGATGCCTTATGTTGCTTTCCAAAATGGAAATTATGAAGGCCTTGAAGATCCTATTAGATCACTAGATATCGGAGCGAATTACTATATTAATGGGCACAATGCAAAACTTACATTGGAGTATCACAGAATCATGGGTGATATTCGAGAAGGTGCAATTGCAACTGGAGATGATGCACTTTCTCAACTTAGATTACAACTACATTTATTTTTATAAAATTTATTAACAAAACGAAAAATGATAACAATGTATTTACATTTTTATCGATTCGAAAAAAAACAACTATTATGGCTGACAAAAAAGCAAAAGAATACTGGAGTAAAAATCTCCGCTATCTTACTATACTTCTATCTATTTGGTTTCTCGTATCCTATGTCTGTGGGATACTCCTTGTGGATCAACTCAATAACATCAGACTAGGAGGATTCAAATTAGGCTTCTGGTTTGCTCAGCAAGGTTCTATTTATGTTTTCGTCGTTTTGATTTTCGTGTATGTGAATTGGATGAATAAACTCGATAAAGAGTACGGCTACGATGAGGAATAAACATTCCGTTTTGTTCAATGACAAGTCTCTCAATTGAGTTTAGGATTTGTCAATGAGCGTTAATTTTTAACCAATAAAAAGTAAAAAAATGAGTGTTCAAACATGGACTTGGATATTAGTTGGAGTAACATTTACTCTATATTTTGGAATAGCAATTTGGGCAAGAGCAGGCTCAACTAAGGAATTTTATATTGCTGGTGGAGGTGTCTCTCCACTTGCCAATGGAATGGCAACAGCTGCTGATTGGATGAGTGCAGCTTCGTTTATTTCGATGGCAGGATTGATCTCTTTTATGGGATATGATGGTGCAGTTTATTTGATGGGATGGACTGGAGGATATGTTTTGCTGGCATTACTATTAGCACCTTATTTGAGGAAGTTTGGGAAATTTACCGTTCCCGATTTTATTGGGGATAGATATTATTCTAACACAGCACGTACGGTAGCAGTTTTTTGTGCATTGATTGTTTCTTTCACTTATGTGGCAGGACAAATGAGAGGAGTAGGAATCGTATTTTCTCAATTCCTTCAAGTACAAATCCATTGGGGAGTAATCATCGGAATGTGTGTTGTTTTGTTCTTTGCATTCCTAGGTGGGATGAAAGGAATTACCTACACACAAGTTGCACAATATTGTGTTTTGATTTTTGCTTTTATGGTTCCTGCGATTTTTATTTCGTTTAATATGACAGGAAACCCTGTGCCACAATTAGGAATGGGAGGTACTTTGGAAAATGGAAGTTATCTCCTCGACACGCTGGATGAGCTGCATACCAAATTAGGTTTTAGTGAATATACGAGTGGCTCAAAAAGTACGTGGGATGTATTTGCAATTACTTGCGCATTAATGGTTGGGACAGCAGGATTGCCTCACGTAATCGTTCGGTTTTTTACTGTAGCAAAAGTACGAGATGCTCGAAAGTCAGCAGGATTAGCATTATTATTTATTGCGATTCTTTATACGACAGCACCTGCGATTGCAGTTTTCGCAAGAACAAACTTAATCGAAACTGTAAGTGAAAAACAATATTCAGAAATTCCAGAATGGTTTAAAAACTGGGAAAATACAGGATTGATAGCATGGGCTGATAAAAACAATGATGGAAAGATTCAATACGTAGCGGGTAACGCATTAGATGGTAAAAAACCGATTTTCACCAACGAAAGAGGGACTCATGGACAGCGAAAAATTGAAAATGCAAGTATGAAAACCGCCAATGAACTTTACGTCGATAGAGATATTATGGTGCTAGCAAACCCTGAAATTGCTAACCTTCCAAATTGGGTGATCGCACTAGTTGCAGCAGGTGGATTGGCAGCAGCTTTATCAACAGCAGCAGGTTTGTTATTAGTCATTTCTACTTCCGTTTCTCGTGATTTGATTAAGATGCAGTTACGTCCGAATATTTCTGAGAAAAATGAATTAAGAGTCGCACGTGCAAGTATCGTAGTAGCAGTCGTCATCGCTGGAATCTTTGGAATTTATCCTCCTGGATTTGTCGCCGCCGTTGTCGCACTCGCTTTTGGATTAGCCGCCGCATCATTTTTCCCTGCAATTATTTTAGGGATTTTTGATAAGCGAATGAATAGAGAAGGAGCCATTGCCGGGATGGTAGTCGGAATCACTTTAATGTTATTTTATATGATTCGTTACAAAACTGGATTAATAGGAGTGATGGATCCTCGACCTTCAAGTGAGTGGTGGTTTGGGACATCTCCTGAAGGATTCGGAACGATTGCGATGCTAGTGAATTTTGTGGTATCGATGGTGGTTTCTAGATTGACACCAGCACCGCCACAAGAAGTACAAGAGATTGTAGAAAACATTAGAATTCCAAGTGGAGCAGGAGCAGCTACACATTAAATTGTCAGGTATCGGATCCCTCCAAGGGATCCGATACCTAATGAATAACATTCTTTTAAATTTTATAACAATGAAATTACAAATAGGAAAAACCGCTTCAGATATCATCGTTACGATATACCTTTTGGGAACTTTGTTGATTCGATTTTTATTAGAACCACAATTACAGAGTAATATATTGATATCAATTTTACTTGGATTATTTGGATTGCTTTTTTTATGGGCATTAGTAAAAAGTAAAATTTTGAATCCAGGATGGTTTGGACTATTAGAACCAAAAGGAGAATGATTTTTCGTTTTGTTTTAAGTTGAACAAATGAAAAATCATTACTATGATTTTTGTTTGTTAATAAATGTGGAGATTATTATTCCAAAAGTTTTATCTCCAA
The DNA here is from genome assembly GCA_905480595.1 of uncultured Saprospiraceae bacterium. GTDB lineage: Bacteria > Bacteroidota > Bacteroidia > Chitinophagales > Saprospiraceae > CAJQQY01. The sequence continues at coordinate 55,272 of CAJQQY010000315.1, forward strand.
GATTTTTAGTTAATTCCGAATGTAGATTAGTTTTTAGTTAATCTACTTCGGATTTTTTTTCCTCAAAAATTTAATTCTCTATTTTATTTTCCTCTATATTGTTTGTAAAAAGCAAATAATATGGGACAGACCTCCTATTTCATGTCTGATAAAAAAATACCAAAACTTGTTGGTTTATTCTTCTTGGGAATATTATTATTCAACTTTCCAATCATCAATCTATTTAGGAAAGATCAATTTGTTTCTGGATTCCCTGCCTTGTATGCTTACTTCTTTTTGGTTTGGTTAGTTTTAATTATTTTTATCGCACGCACAGTTCGATCAAAACAAAATGACAAGTAAAATCCAACAATTAAATGACTACGAGCATAGCAGTATTTAGCTCCATCGTATATATTTTAGTTTTATTTTTAATAGCCTACTATGCTGATGCCAAGGCAAGGCAAGGGAAAAGTATTGTGAATAATCCTTACACTTATGCTTTATCACTTGCAGTATATTGTACGGCATGGACATTTTATGGAAGCGTAGGAAAGGCAGCCTCGTTGGGTGGACTTACTTTTTTGACCATTTATATTGGCCCTGTTCTAATAGCACCGCTCTGGATTTTTATTGTAAAAAAAATAATCCTCATCAGTAAATCACAAAGGATTACTTCCATTGCAGATTTTATATCCTCTCGATATGGCAAGAGTACCACGCTTGGAATCATCGTAACTTTGATTGCCGTAATTGGTATAATTCCTTATATCTCGATTCAGTTAAAAGCAATTAATTCAAGTTCAAGTATCTTGGCTTATCAATCAGATTGGTTAGGGGATTTGTTGGATGGTTCTGCTTTTTATCTGGAAAAAGCATTTTTGATTGCTGTAATTCTTACCATCTTTACCATTCTATTTGGTGCTCGTCATCTTGATCCGAATGAAAGACATGAAGGATTGATTGCAGCTATTGCATTTGAATCCATTTGGAAATTAGTGGCGTTTTTAGCCATCGGAATATTTGTGACTTTTGGCGTTTATGGGGGCTTTGAAGATCTGTTTAGTCAGGCGTACCAGGACGAAGAATTGTCTAAAATTTTTTCCATCAATGATTCAGGAATAGAAAGTTGGTCATGGTCGTGGTTAATTATTTTATCGATGAGTGCTATTATGTTGTTGCCTCGCCAATTTCACGTTATGGTGGTTGAAAATACCGATCCTAAATTTGTAGAAAAAGCAGCTTGGTTATTTCCTTTATATCTTTTACTCATTAATATTTTTGTCATTCCAATTGCTTGCGGCGGATTATTACATTTTCCAAATGGACAAGTTGAGCCTGATAATTTTGTATTGAGTCTTCCTTTGTATTATGGAAATGATTTGTTAGCCCTCTTTGTTTATCTTGGAGGATTGTCAGCAGCGACAGGAATGGTGATAGTTGCGGTGATTGCATTGAGTATTATGATCAGTAATAATTTGGTGATGCCAGTATTGATTCAAACATCTTTGATCAAAGAAAGTGCGAAGAAAGATTTGAGTAAAACCCTAATTAATATTCGACGTGTGAGTATTGTTATGGTGATGCTGTTAGCCTATATTTATTTTAAATATGTGAGTACAGAATATCCATTAGTTTCGATTGGATTAATTTCATTTACAGCTATTGCTCAATTTTTACCCGTGGTGATAGGAGGGCTTTATTGGAAAAATGCAACAAGGAAAGGGGCCATCGCAGCATTACTATCAGGTTTCTTTATTTGGGCAATAACATTAGGATGGCCGACCATGGCTGATGCAGGTTTGTTTTCACCGTACACCATTGAGAATGGATACTTTGGAATAAGTTTTCTGAAACCATTTGCCTTAATGGGGATGGATGGAACAGATCATGTTGCACATTCAGCCTTTTGGAGTTTACTGATAAATGTCTTTGTTTTTATTACTGTTTCATTAAATACAAAACAGAGACAAATAGAAATTACTCAGGCAGATTTATTTGTAGATATTGAAAAATATACCCAAACTGGAGGCGACTTCGAAGTAGTAAAACGAAAAGCAAAACTTGATGAAATCAAAGAACTGATGTATCGTTTTTTAGGAAGAGAATCAGGCAAGAAGGTCCTAAAAGGTTTTGCGAAAACGCGAAAAATTGATTTGAGTAAAATGGAAAACGCGAATGCTGAAATTATCAATTTTGCAGAGACACATCTAGCTGGAGCCATCGGTGCTGCTAGTGCAAAAATTGTTTTGAAGTCGGTAGTCAAAGAAGATTCAATTAGTTTAGAGGAGATGCTAAGTATCCTTGATCGAACCCAAGAAGTGATCCAATATTCTAAGGAGTTAGAAAAGAAATCAAAAGAATTACAAGCCACCACCAGTCAATTAAAAACTGCGAATAAACGACTCAAAGCACTCGACGAGCTCAAAGCAGATTTTGTAACCACAGTTACCCATGAACTCAGAACGCCAATAACTTCCATCAAATCTTTGTCAAAAATTATTTATGATAATGAGGATTTGAGTACGGAGAAACGAGGAGAATATTTAAGCATAGTAGTGCGAGAAAGTGAACGAATCACTAGACTCATTAATCAAGTTTTGGATTTGGAAAAAGTACAATCTGAGGCTGCTGAAGTTAAAAAGGAAAAAATAGATTTTAACGACTTAGTGCAAAAAACTAGTCATGGATTAGAAGAAATTTTAAATCAAAAAGGAATCACTTATGATTTTAATTTTCCAGAAGGAGTATTAAAAACGCTTGGAGATTTTGACAGACTGACTCAAGTTGTTTTAAATATTTTATCAAATGCCATTAAGTTTTGCGATGATGAAAATGGAAAAATAAATTTGTCTTTAGAAAAAGATAATAAAATGATCACTTTGAAAATTTCAGATAATGGTGATGGAATAAAACTAGAAAATCAACAACTGATTTTTGAAAAATTCACACAACTAAGTTCTCAAAAATTGGGAAAACCAAAGGGGAGTGGATTAGGATTATTTATTTGTAAAGAAATATTGAGACAGCATAACGGGGAAATTTTTGTAGAAAGTAAAGAAGGAGAAGGAGCTACTTTTGTAATAAAAATACCTTCATTAAATTAACTTGTTTTTTTGTTAAAAATCACCTTAAAAAGCTGGGTTAAATTTCTTTTTTTTCTGGGAAATAGCTTAAATTTATTGCCATAGAAAATCTATAAACATTTATTAACAAAACAAACATTATTAATGTCAGAGGAAACGAAAAAGGTTTTACTCGTTGACGACGAACCTAATATTTTAGTCGCCATTGAGTTCCTAATGGAGCAAAATGGATTCGTTGTTGAAAAGGCATATAATGGAGAAGAAGCTTTGGCAAAGGCTAAAGTTTTTCAGCCCGAAATAATTGTATTAGATGTGATGATGCCAGGAATGGATGGATTTGAAGTAGCAAGAATTTTGCGAAATACACCAAGCTCCTCTGAAGTTAAAATCATCTTTTTGACAGCAAAAGGAACAGAGGCTGATAAGATAAATGGATATAGCAAAGGGGGAGATATTTACTTGACTAAACCATTTAACAATGATGAATTGGTCATGGTAGTTTCGGAGTTAGCAGAATATGGATAACATTTTTTTTCTAGGAATACATATACAAATCTATATATTTATATAATTTAAAAATCAACAAATGACTCATCAAATCAAAACATTTAAAGATTATCAAAAAACCTATGATGATAGTGTAAAAAATCCTGAAAAATTTTGGGATAAACAAGCTAAGACTTTTACTTGGATGAAGCCTTGGAAAAAAGTTTTAGAATCAGATTTTAGAAAGCCTGACGTAAAGTGGTTTATCGGAGGTAAAATGAATATTACCGTCAATTGTCTTGATCGACATTTGGAAGAAAGAGGAGATGAAACAGCACTCATTTGGGAACCAAATGATCCAAGTCAACCATTCAAGACTTATACTTACCGAGAATTATATACTGAAGTTTGTCGTTGCGCAAATATGTTAAAAGCCAACGGCATCAAAAAAGGAGATCGAGTTTGTTTTTATATGCCGATGGTGGCTGAGTTGACGATTGCTGTTTTAGCATGTGCAAGAATTGGGGCAATCCACTCTGTAGTTTTTGCAGGTTTTTCAGCAAATGCTTTAGCCGATCGGATTAAAGATTCGTCGTGTAAAATGGTGATATGTTCAGATTATAATAATCGAGGCGCTAAAAATATTCCAGTAAAACAAGTAGTTGATGATGCTTTGAAAATGGGATGTAAAAGTATCGAAACGGTCATCGTTCATAAGAACACAGGTGGCAAGACTAAAATGAAAAAAGGTCGTGATAAGTGGTGGCATGATGAAATTTCAGGTAAGCGAAAAACTTGCAAGCCAGCACAAATGGATTCTGAAGATGTGCTCTTTATTTTATATACTTCAGGTTCGACAGGTAAGCCAAAAGGAGTAGTTCATACTTGTGGAGGTTACATGGTTTACACGTGTTTTTCTTTTAAAAATGTTTTCCAATATGAGCAAGGAGATGTGTATTGGTGTACGGCAGATATTGGTTGGATTACAGGACATTCCTATATTATTTATGGACCGCTTTTGGCTGGTGCAACAACGATGATGTTTGAAGGAGTTCCAACTTTTCCAGACGCTGGACGATTTTGGCATGTTTGTGAAAAGCACAAAGTCAATCAATTTTATACTGCACCAACTGCTATTCGAGCATTGATGGCAAAGGGGGATCATTGGCCAAGTCA
>CAJQQY010000316.1 GCA_905480595.1 uncultured Saprospiraceae bacterium
AATATTTAAAAAAAATCACTAAAAATAATATGAAGGTTATTATCGGAATTTTAATAGGTATTTCTTTGATGTTTGCTTTTCAAAAAATAATGAATGATAAAAATCCTGCTACGGACGAGATTCAAACAACTGCTCCTCAAAGCAATTCTTCTGAAACTATTCCCGCTGATTTTTTAGTTTTTTACACTCAGTTTCATTCTGACAGTTCTTTCCAAATGACTCATATTAATTTTCCATTGGAAGGACTTCCTGAGTATGCAGATAGTACGATTCTGGCAAATGGAAATTTTAAATGGCAAGAAGAAGATTGGGAAATGCATAAAAATCTGGATGCTCGAAAAGAGAATTTTGCAAAGAATTTGAGAATGGTAAGTGATGGTTTAATTTTCGAATTTATTCCAACTGGAGGAGAGAAAAAACTTTGGATCGAAAGACGTTTTCTAAAATCAAATGGGGAGTGGCGGATGATTTATTATTCAGGATTGAATTACCGAAATTAATCATCCCTCAATTATTCATACTAATTTTGCCTTATGGTTGATTTATCAACAACTTACAAACTTGAACTAAACTGGGCTGAATAAATAAAAACTATCAATTGTTTTTTTGTCATTCTCTGTTCCTATTTTAATTTTTTCCAGTTATCAAAACTCGTTCAGAAAATAGTTTATTTCCAACTTGAGCAGAAACGAAATAAATTCCGTTTCTCTCAATTTCTATCTTTTGTCTAAAATTAGATTCTGACTCATATAAATTATTTTCCCAAACTATTCTTCCTAAAGTATCAAATATTTTGATTTCCATTCTTTGGTTTGAAGGAATATCAAAATGGATATTAATAATTTTGTTTGAAGGGTTTGGAAATATTTGAAGCTTCTCTTTTTGATTCTCAAACTTAATTGCAATCGTTTTTGAGTATTCAAATTCACCATCAAAATCAATTTGTTTGAGTCTATAATAATTTATTCCTTGAAATGGATTTAAATCTTGAAATTGATATTCATTCTGCTCATCTGTATTTCCGTGCCCTTCTACAAATTTTTCTTTTTGCCAATCTCTTCCATCTATTGATTTTTGTATCTCAAATCCTGAGTTATTAAGTTCACTTGCAGTACTCCATTTAAGAAAAACTCCTTCTCTAGTTTTTGCTCCTTCAAAACTCATCATTTCTACTGGCAATATATTACTATCAAAAACTTCAATTTCATACCATGCTACCCAAGATGGAGATAAAGTGGTTTCTACTCTTATTCCCGCTGTATTAATTGGAGAGGCAGAGTAATCTCGAATAATTACATCTTGATCGGAAGTGACCCCTGATACGGATTCTACTAATACCCAATTGATATTATCAGAAGTTTTATAAATATTATGAGTAGTATTTCCATTCGGAGATTGTGATACAGTTAACCTTATAACATAAACATCAAAGGTTCCTAACAAATCAACTGAGATCCATTGTGCAGCTGGTCCTCCAGCGTTCCAATTAGTCAAGGTATTATTATCAAATGCATTATCTGGAGGAAATCCAGGAAAAAAATTACTAGAGCTATACGCTTTACCTAATGCTATATTATTTTGAGAACTACACCAATTGAAGGAAAAAAATAGGATAGCTAAACATAAAATACAGGTAATTGTTTCTTGTCTCCTCATTTTGGATTGATTATAAATTACAATTGAAGGAATAGATCAATTTTAATATTTTACTTTAAGAGACTTTTGTTGTTACAAATTAATTAATATATTTTTTTTCCTTTAAGATAATTTTTCACATAATCTTCTACCCCATCTTCAAGCGAGTAAAATTTCTTTTTGTAACCTGCCGCCCGTAATTTTTTCATATTCGCCTCTGTAAAATATTGATAGTTCCCTCGAATATCTTTTGGTGTGTCGATAAAACTAATGTCTGGTTCTAGGTCTAATGCTTTGAAAGTTGCTTTGACTAAGTCTAAAAATGTTCTGGCTTTACCTGTCCCAATATTATACAACCCACTCTTCCGTTGTTTTTTGTAAAAGAAAAATAGGATGTTAACTACATCCTTGACATAAATGAAATCTCTCATTTGATGACCATTCTCGATGCCTTTTTTGTGCGAGCGGAAAAGCTTCATTTTTCCAGTTTCCTTAATTTGGTTGGTCGCATGAAAAATGACTGATGCCATTCTTTTTTTATGATATTCGTTTGGCCCGTAAACATTAAAGAATTTAGTACCTACCCAGAACGGAGGAGTTTCTTTTTGTTTTAAAACCCATTTATCAAAATCATTTTTGGAATCACCGTAAGGATTAAGTGGTTTTAATTTGGAAACAATATCGTGAGAGTCATCATATCCATGTTCCCCTCCACCATATGTTGCAGCACTTGATGCATAAACTAATGGGATTTGGTTGTCTGTACAAATTTTCCAAATTCGCTTGGAGTAATTTAGATTTAATTCATCAAAAATATTTTTGTTTTTCTCTGTCGTATCTGTTCGGGCTCCGATGTGAAAAACAAAATCTATTCGTTGAGAACTTCGAGCAAACCAGTCTAAAAATAAATCTCGATGAACCCAATCTCGAATCCATTTTGTCTTCAAATTATCGTCTTTATAGTCTTTGTAAAAATCATCAACGACGATGACATCTTTAGTGTGTCCTTCTTCATTTAATTTTTGAACTAGACAACTTCCAATAAATCCTGCAGCTCCTGTTACGACGATCATATCTAAATTATTTTTTCAATTTTAAATTAAAAACTTTCCAAAATTACCATAAAAAACAAAACCTGCCAAATGAAGAATCACAAGGCAGGTTTTTATTTTAAAAAACTGGTAATCAGTTAGTTAAACTCGCTTCTTTTTTCTTATTCGAACTTTCACCATTTCCTTCTGCATAAGATTCAATCGGAGGACAAGTACAAATTAAATTTCTATCTCCATAAGCACTTTTCACTCTCGCAACTGATGGCCAAAACTTAAATCCTTCATGTAAATAAGATAATGGATAAGCTGCTTTTTGTCGAGAGTAAGGCAAGTCCCATTCATCCGCTGTAATTACTTTTGCAGTATGTGGAGCATTGTGAAGCACATTATTATCAGTTTCATATTTTCCTGCAACAACCTCATTTACTTCATTCTTGATCGCTAACATAGCATCACAAAAACGATCCAACTCAGCTTTGCTTTCACTCTCTGTTGGTTCAATCATAATCGTTCCTGCAACTGGAAATGAAAGTGTTGGCGCATGAAATCCATAGTCAATCAATCGCTTCGCTACATCTTCTGCTGACGCAAATTCTTTGAACGGGCGCAAGTCTAAAATTAACTCATGCGCTGCTCGACCTTTGTCTCCAACATATAATACGTCATACTCTTTTTCCAAAAGAGCTTTGATATAATTCGCATTTAGAATCGCATATTTGGTAGAATCAGTCAATCCATCTTTACCCAACATTTTGATGTAAGCATATGAAATCAACAAGATACTTGCTGATCCCCAAGGTGCAGATGAAACTGCATGGATGCCTTTTTTACCACCAGTTCTTACTAATTTATGTTTTGGTAAAAACGGTGCTAAACTTTCATTCACACAGATTGGTCCCATTCCAGGACCGCCACCACCGTGAGGAATTGCGAATGTTTTATGTAAGTTTAAGTGACAAACATCTGCTCCAATAATTCCTGGAGAAGTCAATCCGACTTGTGCATTCATATTCGCACCATCCATATAAACCTTTCCTCCATACTTGTGAATCGTTCGACAAATCTCTTTAATTTTTGCCTCAAAAACTCCGTGAGTACTTGGGTAAGTTACCATCAAGGCAGCCAAGTTATCTTTGTGCTCTTTTGCTTTTGCTTTCAAATCATCCACATCAATATTTCCTCTTTCGTCACATGCAACGACCACTACTTTCATTCCAGTCATCACCGCACTCGCAGGATTAGTTCCGTGAGCAGAGGAAGGAATTAAAGCAATATCTCGATGATGATCTCCATTTGCTTCGTGGTAAGCTTTGATCGTCAAAAGTCCTGCGTACTCTCCTTGCGCACCTGAATTTGGTTGCAAAGAACAAGCTGCGAAACCAGTAATTTCGCTTAACCACGCTTCTAATTCTGTAAAGATTTTTTGATACCCTTTGGTTTGAGCAGTTGGAGCAAAAGGATGAATATTAGCGAACTCTTCCCAACTTACTGGAATCAATTCTGTCGCTGCATTCAATTTCATTGTACAACTTCCCAAAGAAATCATCGAATGCATCAATGACAAATCTCGATTTTCTAAACGCTTGATATACCGCATCATTTCTGATTCAGTATGATATTGATTAAAAATAGGATGAGTCATATATTCCGTTTCCCGAATTAATTTCATTGGGAAATTCATATCACGTGGCTGAACAACCATCGCTTTAAAACTCTTTCTTTTTGCTTTCGCAAAAATTCGAATGATTTGATCCAAGTCATCCATTCCAACAGTTTCGTCCAAAGAAATTTGAACAGTATTCGAAGTGTAATGGAAATTCACACCTTCTTCCAATGCAATTTTTTTGATACTCGCTTGACGTTTCTTATCTGCCTCAAAACTTAAAGTATCGAAGTAATATTTGTTCGTTAAGTTATAACCTAAATCTTGCAAGTTGTCTTCCAACACTTCTGCCATCGTGTGAACTCGAGCTGCAATTTGTCGAATTCCATTTGGTCCATGATACACCGCATACATACTCGCCATGATTGCCAAGAGGGCTTGCGCAGTACAAATATTTGACGTTGCTTTTTCTCTTCGAATGTGTTGCTCACGAGTTTGCAAAGCCATTCTCAAAGCAGGATTGTCTTGCTCATCAACTGAAACGCCAATGATTCGACCAGGAATTTGTCGTTTGAATTTTTCCTTTGTTGCAAAGTAAGCGGCGTGTGGTCCACCATAGCCCATTGGTACTCCGAATCGTTGAGTATTTCCAACTACTGCATCAGCACCCCATTCTCCCGGAGGCATCAAAAGTGCCAAACTCAAAATATCCGCAGCAACAGTTACAAAAACATCTTTGTCATTTGCCTCAGCTGCAAATGCTCGATAATCTTCAACCGAACCATCCTTTGCAGGATACTGTAACAAAACTCCAAATGTTTTCTCCGTAAACTTGTACGAATTCCAATCACCTTTAACCACTTTGATATTTAATGGTTTTGCACGAGTGATTAAGATATCATAAGTTTGATCTAAGACTTTATTATCTACAAAAAAGACATTAGCTGGTTGCGCTCCTTTTTTGACTCTTTTATTTTTTTGAGCATAAAACATTGCCATCGCTTCAGCTGCAGCAGTTCCTTCGTCGAGCAAAGATGCATTAGCTATCGGCAAAGCCGTCAAGTCACTCACCATTGTTTGGAAATTCAATAATGCCTCCAATCTACCTTGCGCGATTTCCGCTTGATAAGGAGTGTATTGAGTGTACCAACCTGGATTTTGAAATACATTTCTCAAAATCGCAGAGGGCGTAATCGTAC
>CAJQQY010000317.1 GCA_905480595.1 uncultured Saprospiraceae bacterium
GATGATGTTTGAAGGAGTTCCAACTTTTCCAGACGCTGGACGATTTTGGCATGTTTGTGAAAAGCACAAAGTCAATCAATTTTATACTGCACCAACTGCTATTCGAGCATTGATGGCAAAGGGGGATCATTGGCCAAGTCACTATGATCTGAGTTCGCTAAAAGTCCTTGGAACTGTGGGCGAACCAATCAATGAAGAAGCCTGGAATTGGTACAAAAAAGAAGTTGGAAAAAATACGTTACCAATTGTTGATACTTGGTGGCAAACGGAAACTGGAGGAATTATGATTTCAGGTTTGGGAGATATTTCTCCACAAAAACCAACCTACGCAGGTTATCCTTTGCCAGGTGTTCAAATGTGTTTGGTGACTACAGAGGGAAAAGAAATTAAAGGAAATAATAAAGAAGGGTTGCTCTGTATTAAATATCCTTGGCCTTCCATGATTCGAACTACTTATGGAGATCATGAAAGATGTCGTCAAGTTTATTTTTCAACTTTCGATAATATGTACTTCACAGGTGATGGTGCTCGTCGAGATAGAAAAGGAATGTATAGAATCATCGGACGTGTGGATGATGTTATAAATGTGTCAGGTCACCGAATGGGAACTGCCGAAGTGGAGAATGCAATTAATGAACATGATAATGTAGTAGAGTCTGCTGTAGTTGGTTATCCACATGATATCAAAGGACAAGGAATTTATGGTTACGTTATATTAAATGAACCAGTTGCCAATGAAGATACCTTTAGAAAAGAAGTGCTCAAAATAGTAACTAAAGAAATTGGGCCAATCGCTAAACCTGATCAACTTCAAATCGTTTCTGGTTTGCCAAAAACCCGTTCTGGAAAAATCATGCGACGGATTTTGAGAAAAATTGCTTCTGGTGATACGAAGAATTTAGGAGATGTAAGTACATTGTTAAATCCTGATGTCGTAAAAGAAGTAATGAAAGGATCGCTAGCGAAAAAGAAAAAGTAGCGTATACAGTTTTGATAAAGTATAACCATAACGGGTTATACTTTTTATCTCGAATTTTTTAAAGAATACATACCACAGATAAGGTCGTAGGACACATAAGGTTTTTTATTTGCAAAAATAAAACCTTGTGTGACCTATGGATCTATACCTGAAAAAAAGAACAATACTCAGTTTATCCACCAACGTCAGGATCTAAAAAAGGATTTTTTAATTATGGTTTGTAATATAATTTATTAAGATTTCTTCACCAATCAAAAATCTAATCTAATGAATTACCAAGATATATATGAGCATAGTCTCCACAGTCCAAGAACATTTTGGAAAGAGCAAGCGAAAAAATTAGATTGGTTTACATTCCCTGAATCGATTCTTTCAAATGAAGAAGATGGATTATCTCGATGGTACAAAGGAGGAAAATTAAACACTTCTTATTTAGCATTAGATTATCATGTAGAGCAAGGTAGGGGGGAACAGATTGCACTAATTTATGATTCGCCAGTAACGAATAAAAAGGAAAAGTATACTTATCGACAGTTATTAGAAAAGGTAGCTAGGTTTGCAGGTGCTCTGAAAAACCTTGGTGTGGCGAAAGGAGATCGAGTAATTATTTATATGCCTATGATTCCCGAGACAGTAGTTGCGATGTTAGCATGTGCTAGATTAGGGGCAGTTCATTCAGTTGTCTTTGGTGGTTTTGCAGCTCATGAATTGGCGATCAGAATTGATGATGCAAAACCGAAAGTTTTACTTGCAGCATCATGCGGAAAGGAAATAAATAAGATAATTCCTTACTTGCCTATAATCAATGCAGCAATTGAAGAAGCATCTCATAAAATCGATGCATGTGTAGTTTTTCAAAGAGAAATTTTTCATGCGGAATTGGTTGAAGGTAGAGATTATGATTGGGGAACCCTTGCTGCTGCTGCATCCCAAGCTATTTATGTAGAAGTAGATGCAACAGATCCATTGTATATTTTATATACTTCGGGTACGACAGGACAACCGAAAGGAATCGTCAGGGATAATGGAGGACATGCCGTTGCAATGAAAAATAGCATGAGTTGGGTGTATGATGTTCAACCTGGTGATGTGTATTGGGCAGCGTCGGATGTAGGCTGGGTAGTAGGACATTCTTACATTGTTTATGCTCCGTTGATTCATGGATGTACGACAGTTTTGTTTGAAGGGAAACCGATCAAGACACCTGATGCAGGAACTTTTTGGAGAGTGATAGATGAATATAAAGTGAAAGTTTTATTTACTGCACCAACTGCTTTTCGAGCAATAAAAAAAGAAGATTCAGAAGGGGTGCTTTTTGAAAAATATGATACATCAAGTTTGAAATATCTTTTTTTAGCAGGTGAACGAACGGATGAAGCAACTTATAATTGGTTGACAGATTTGGTAAAAGTACCTGTAATCGATCATTGGTGGCAGACGGAATCAGGTTGGCCAATGTTGACAAATATGGCAGGAATAGATTTAAAAAAAATAAAACCAGGTTCTGCATCGCAACCTGTTTTTGGGTATGATATCCAAATTCTAGATGCTGATGGAAATCAATTACCTCCGAATACCGAAGGAGCAGTTGCCATAAAATTACCACTTCCTCCAGGTTGTCTTCCAAATTTGTATAATGATACCGATCGATTTAAGCAATCTTATCTTTCCACTTTTGAAGGATATTATTTTTCAGGCGATGGAGGTTATGTCGATGAAGATGGATATTTTTTCATCACAGGAAGAATTGATGATATCATTAATGTGGCAGGTCATCGACTTTCGACAGCAGAGATGGAAGAGGTTTTAGCTTCCCATTCGGCGGTGGCAGAATGTGCCGTTGTTGGAATTGCAGATGAATTAAAAGGACAAATACCTGTTGGTTTTGTGGTGTTAAAATCAGGAATAGAAATAGACGAAAATGATTTAGAAAAAGAACTCATCCAAATGGTGAGAAATAAAATCGGACCAGTCGCATCTTTCAAACGCGCCGTAGTTGCTCAACGATTACCTAAAACGCGCTCTGGAAAAATTCTAAGAAAAATTATGAGATACATGGCTGATGGGAAAACTTTTAATCCTCCTTCAACGATTGAGGATATGAGTGTCTTAGATGAAATAAGAGAATTACTAAAAATAAAAAAAGTAGGATTGATATCGATATAAATAATAGGTACAATTACTAGACACTTTAGTGTATATAATGTTTTGAGGACTCCACAAATTTTATGGAGTCTTTTTTTTGACCCTTCTAGCATAACTCTAGCCTTAAAAAACAACCCTCCAGAAATATAAAAAAATCAACTTCAAAGTTTTTTTTAATAAAAATGATCCATCTAGATAGACCACTCCGTACATAAGGATGTAGAATATTTAATCACATTTTTAAATAAAAAAAATTAAGAAAAATGAAGAAGAAGAATTTATTAACCCTAGCAGGATTATTTTTTATGGCGTTTGCAGGTATTTTATGGGCGGCCGATCACATTGATGCGCCAGGAGTTGCCTCCACTAGTTCTGATATTACAGATTACTATGCTTTCCAAAGTCCAGACAATAATGACAATATGGTTTTTGTAGCGAACCTACAAGGACTCCTAGATCCTACGGCATCTCAAACAGTATCATTTGATGAAAATGTAATGGTGGAATTTAATATTGACAATACTGGTGATGCAGTTGAAAATCTCGTAATTCAAGCATTAGTGAAAGATGGTGAGTTGATCGTTTACGGCCCAATTGCTCCATCATCAACAGGTTTGACAAGTGCTGTAGAAACAAGTGGAACAACTAATAAAGTAAACGTTACAGCTTACGGTTCCAACCCAACCATCGGTTCAAACGGTGGAATCAAGATTTTTGCTGGACTAAGAGATGATCCATTCTTTATGGACTTTGCCCAGTATGGCGAAATCATCGCTGGAAATGCAACAGGATTTAATTCTCCTGGATCAGACACTTTTGCAGGAACCAATGTAATGTCAATCGTAGTAGAAGTTCCAAAATCAATGTTAGGTTCTGCTGCAACTTTGAACACTTGGGTTGAGTCTAAAAGAAAAATCTAATCAACCTTTTTCCAAACAAAAAAACGTAGAGTGGTAAGGCAAAAATTATTAAACTTCTTCCCACTCTACCAAATCTTTAACGTTTTAAAAAAATAAAAAAATGAAAAATATATCTTTTTTGGCCATGATGGCCTTGTTATCAATAATGACTTTTTTAAGCTGCGACAAAGACGATGATGTGATGGATGAAATGGTGAACAATGACATGTACACGCAAGAAGACCAAATGGGACGACCTGCTATCAATACCGTTTTCGTAACTAGTGCAGACAAAGATAATTTCAACACAACGACTCCTTCTAAACAAGGAGCCGCTTTCGCAAGCAAATTTGAAACTCAATTATTGGCACTTAATCCAGGTTACACGACGAATGCATTAGGTTGGGATGCACCAACTTTTACAGGTGCTTTGGCAACTGATGTTTTATCAGTAGCAAGTTCTGGAACAACTACTTTCTTCGATGGAGTGAATGTATTGACTGGTAGGCAATTAGGAGATGATGTAATTAATGTAGAGTTATTATTGATTTTTGGTGGACCTGATGGATCTGCAAACCCTACACTTACCAATGATAATGTAGATAGTAATGATAAAGCATTTTTGACTACGTTCCCATATTTAGCTAGCCCTCACTAATATTTTAAATAAATAGGAAAATAGTTTTCCCTCAAAACTATTTCTTACTTGATAAGTAACGACACAAATATTTTTATAAATAATTATGTGTCGGTATTTAAAAAAACAACTCGATTTTAATTGCATGTGATAATTCTACCTGCCTCGTTTCCTTTTTTAGATGAAAAAGGATCGGGTGGGTAGGATTTTTTTCGAAGCAAAATTTGATTAAGAATAAATATAAAAAAATGAATTATTTAAAAATAGGACTTTTAGCAAGTACCATCTTCATAGCTGGTTTAGCTTTTCAGTTGAGCCAAAATTTTGAAATCAACTCAGCCGATTATGAATCATACCTTTCCGAAGAGTGGTTGAATCAAGAAGTAGAAAAGCTAGATCAACAATTTGATTTCTGGGAAAAGAAATTAGATGCTGCTCCAACCAATCAAGTTTACCAACAAAAAATTGCAGCTTTATCCGCTTCCAAATTTAAGTTAACTGGTCAAATAATTTTTTTGCATCAGTCTGATAGTTTGTACCAAGAATTGCATGAGAGATTTCCATTGAACGTCAATTACTTACATGCCTTGACGACGAATTCCATTTCAAAACATTCATTCATCGCGGCTGAAGAATATATTTATAAAGCCTATGAAACTGGAGAGAAAAAATTTATTTCTACTTTGCTTATGACTGATATTAATATGGAAAGAGGAAGTTTTGAATTAGCTTCTATGAATCTGAAAAATATCGCTTCTCGTAAACACTTTGATTATTATATCAGAGAAGTCAAAATGAGTGATCAGTCTGGTGATTTAGATCAAGCAATCATTTACATGGAAGAGGCATTAGCACTCGCCAAAGATTCAAAAAATAAAACTTTAATTAATTGGTCTTTGTCCAACCTCGGAGACATGTATGGACACCAAGGCGAAATTGAAAAATCATATCGAACATTTCTCGAAGCACTAGAAAATAATCCAGCAGACCTTCACTCATTAAAAGGTATCGCATGGATCGCTTACTCTCATGATAAAAATACAACTGAGGCAAAACGGATTTTTTTTTTCTTAAAAGAAATTCATTCGGTGCCAGACTATGATTTATTGTTAGCTAAAATTTCAGCATTCGAAGGCGATGAAGATTTAGAAAAAAAATATACCGATCAATTTGTGCAAAAAGCTAGTCAGCCAACTTATGGTAAAATGTACAACAGCTACCTTTGCGAAATTTACGGAAATCAAAAAAATAAAATAGCTCAAGTAATGAAAATTGCTGAAGCAGAAGTAGAGGAGCGTCCACATCCCGTATCCTATAGTTTGAAAGCATGGGCTCATTATTTGAATGGTGAAAACCAAAAAGCACTTACCATGATAGATAAATATGTGGTAGGTCAAACTGAAGAACCTAATGCTATTTTTAGGGTTGGCGTAATTTACCAAGCCAATAGAAAAACTTATTATGCTAAAAAATATTTGCAGGAAGCCCAAGATGCTTCATTTGAATTAGGGCCAGTTGCTGAAATAGAAATTGGTAATTATTTAGCTCAGCTGAATTAAGTAAAAAAGTAGGCAAATTCAAAAACTGGAAATATGAGTTATCCCGAATTTTCAAGCTGAAGATTCGGGATAACTCATATTTTTTTTGCACTCAACTTTAAAAGCATATTTTAGTAGTTTATAAATATGAATTCCTATAATTGTGAAGAGAAAATCATAGGACTATATCAACTTATAGAAAAATTACAGAACTATTAAATTTTAAAGAAAATGGATTGGATTACTAACCCAGATATTTGGATTTCATTTCTAACTCTTTGTGGATTAGAGATCGTTTTAGGAATTGACAACTTGATTTTTATTTCCATTCTTTCCAATAAATTACCGAAAGAGCAACAAGGTAAAGCTCGTCGGATCGGATTGAGTTTAGCATTAATCATGAGAGTGGGACTGCTGTTTTCCATTTCATGGATCATGAGTTTGACCAATGATTTATTTACAGTTTTGGGACAAGGAATTTCTGGAAGAGACATTATTTTAATTTTGGGAGGCTTGTTTTTGATTTATAAAAGTGTTTCTGAGATTCATGAAAAATTTGAAGATGCACAAGCTGAGGAGAAAGTTGATGTGGCAGTTTCAGGATTTAGAGAAGTAGTTGTGCAGATTGTATTAATGGATATTATTTTCTCATTTGACTCGGTGATTACTGCAGTAGGTATGACTAATAATATTGGAGTGATGATCGCAGCCGTAATCGTTTCGATGATAATTATGATGTTATCAGCGGACTCAATTGGAGATTTTGTCGGCCGTCATCCAGCCATCAAAGTATTAGCATTGGCATTTTTAATTATGATTGGGATTGCTTTAATCGCCGATGGTTTAAACTTCCACATACCAAAAGGTTATATTTATTTCTCAATGGCGTTTGCGTTGTTGGTAGAATTTATAAATATTATGACCGATACTCGAAAGAAGACCACGGAGACTTAGTTGAATTAATTTATTAGTCGTACATTTTAGATAAGTACGATATTGGAAATACTCAATAACCAAATAAAATCATCTAGAAGCCTAATTTTCTCATTGAAATACGAGCTAAATATGAAGAATAAAAATCCCAGTAAAAAGAAAAATAAGAAGCGAGTCAATAATAAAGGACTCGCTCCTGGAAGTGTCATATTTACAGGTGATCGAAAAATGGAATATACTGATATTCATTTTGTTAGATTTGATTTGGAAAAGTTGGAGACAGAGGATTATGGTGCAGAGGGGATAGTTGAATTTCTTGCCCCGATTGAAGGAAAAGTAACTTGGTATGACATCAGAGGTATTCATGATACAAAGCTGATTGAAAAGTTGGGAGTGAAATATGATATACATCCTTTAGTTCTAGAAGGTATCGCAGATACCGAACAGCGACCTAAATTTGATGAGTATGAAAATGGCGTTTTTATATCAGCGAAAGCGTTAAGATTCGATTCATTAACGGTAGAAATAGAGACTGAACAAGTTTCTATATTTATTGGGAAAAATTTTATAATCTCATTCCAAGAGGATGAGGATGATCTTTTTGTAGGTGTTCGAGAACGAATCAATTCAGGTAGAGGAAAAATAAGAACTAGGGGAGCGGATTATTTAGGTTATGCTTTGTTAGATAATCTTGTGGATAATTATTTTTCCGTCATAGATAAAGTAGATGAACAGATTGAAAAGCTCGAAGAAGAAATAATTAAAGAGCCTCAGAGTGGAAGTAAAGCTAAAAATCATAATCTAAAACGGGAGATGCTCATCCTTAGAAAAGCAGTCCAACCACTTCGAGAAGCGATTAGTAAATTTGCTAAATCCGAGAATTATGTGGTCGCAGATTCAACGGGAATCTTTCTTCGAGATTTGTATGACCATACCATTCAGGTGATGGATATGGTCGAAAATTACCGAGATGTTTTGACTGGTTTGCAAGATTTATATTTGTCAGAAATTAGTTTTAAGATGAATCAAGTCATGCAAGTCTTGACAGTAATTTCTACTATTTTTATTCCTCTTTCTTTTTTGACAGGGATGTACGGAATGAACTTCGATCACATTCCCGAACTCAAACATGAAAATGGATATTTTATTTTGCTTGGAGTGATGGCGACGATTACTGTAGGGCTTTTGATTTATTTTAGAAAAAATAGATGGATATAACCTTATAACACTTCTTATCTTAAACATTTCCTAAATCTGCAACGATCTAAAATATTAATAAAAAATTACTAGTTTGTTCTGAACATCTACCTCTCAATCAAACGTTCAATAGATAAACTTAATTTCCAATTAAAAGAATGAAGTATTTCCACAAAATTATAAGAATTTTGGGCAAAGGCGCTATTGCACTTTTGGTACTTTTTTTATTAGTGTATCTACTCATTCAAATACCGACTGTCCAAACTTGGATTGTCCAAAAAGTAACTACCAACCTTTCTAAAACCCTAGATACTAAAGTTGAAGTTGGAAGAGTGAATATCAAATTTTTTAAAACCGTTTCCCTTCAAAATATTTACATCGAAGATCGGCAAAAAGATACTTTGATTTTTGCGCAAGAATTAGATGCGAGTATCGGTTTGTTTTCCATTTTTAATAATGAAATTTATCTAAATCAGATTACCTTAGATCAAGCGACAGTCAATCTTAATCGTTCTTCCAATGATTCTCGTTTTAATTTTAATTTTTTAATCGATGCTTTTTCTTCCAAAGAACCCAAAGTGGAAAAAGATAACTCGACAGGTAATGCTTGGGATTTTAGAATTGAAAATGTATTGTTACAAGAAGTAAATCTTAATTTGAAAGATGACTATGCCGGCACGGATTTGCAAACAAAAGTTGGTGAACTAGTGGTGAATGTACAGTTAATGGATTTAGCAAATCAGCGACTAGAAATTCAAAATATTGATTTGGCAAATAGTGTAGTGAAACTTGTGATGGAAAATTCAGGAGAACCTCAAGTTACTGATAATCCAGAGGATACAATAGAATCAAATGCGTTGAGTTTTCCCTACGTAGGTTGGGATTTTGTTATTAATAATTTTACCATCAATAATTCAGATGTTTTTATAAAAAATAAAAATGCTCAAAAATCAAAGAATCAATTAGATGTAAATGATCTCGCCTTAAAAAATATTAAACTAAAAATTGAAGATTTCCTCTGGGACAAGAATAACCTTGTGGCTATTGTTCAATCGTTACAAATTCAAGAAAAAAGTGGATTTAGATTAAACGATTTTAGAGCTAATGTGGTAGTTAAGCCTCAACAAATAGCACTTAGTAATTTGCAGGTAAATACTCCAAATTCACGAATTCATAATACGACTATCATAGAGTTTGATGACTTTTCGGAGCTTGGCAACAATTTTTATAACAGTATATTTACAACTAATTTTTCCAAGACAAAAATAGCTTCCAACGATTTGAAATACTTTGTTGGAGTACTTGGAAAATTACCTGTAGTAAATTTAACGACCAGTAGATTTATCAAATTAAATGGAATTGTTACAGGAAAGATAAATGATTTTACGGCGGAACGAGTAGATGTTGAAGTAGAAAATGCCTTGATATTAAAGCTTAATGGGTTGGTCAAAAATGTACTAGAAATTGAAAAGATGAAATTCGATTTAAACTTAAAAGAATTATCAACTTCTTATGAAAAATTGAATTCCATTTTGAAAAGTGTAGCATTGCCAAAAGGTTTGCAACAGTTTGGCGTTTTTAAATTGGAAGGTGAATTAAAAGGGAAAATCGCAGATATTAATGTCAGTCAACTAAAATTAAAAACGGACGCAAACACAGGTTTTAACTTAAAA
Organism: uncultured Saprospiraceae bacterium; assembly: GCA_905480595.1. GTDB lineage: Bacteria > Bacteroidota > Bacteroidia > Chitinophagales > Saprospiraceae > CAJQQY01. Next base: position 10,002 of record CAJQQY010000317.1, read on the forward strand.
GGAAAAATTGTAGGGTTGCCAGATATCAACAAAATGAAAATGGATTTAAACATCGAAAACATTTTCACCACAGCTGATGACTTGGATGGATTTGTAGAAAAAGGACTTCCTCCGATGCTCGATACCCTTGGCAAAGTTCTATATGAAGGGACGTTTGATGGGAGTTTGACTACGTTTGATTTGATTGGGAAACTCTCCACCGAACTAGGAATTTTGGAGAGCGATATTTTTATGGATTTTAATAAAGACTATTCTTCCGCTGATTATAAAGGAAATATTCGATTGAATGATTTTCAATTGGGACGACTGTTAGGAGATAGTTTGCAACTAGGCAAAGTTACTTTAAATTCGAAATTGAAAGGAGAAGGATTTACGCTTGATAGTTTGAATGCAGAATTGAAAACAGAAATCGAAGAACTCGAATATCTTAATTACCAGTATAAAAATATTTTGGTAGATGGTTTTCTAAAACAAAGAGTCTTCCTCGGGAAATTAGATTTAAAAGACCCAAACGCTACCATTAACTTTGATGGAAAAGTAAGCCTTTCGGAGGACAAACCTGCATATCAATTTACGATGTTAGTCGATACGTTGAATTTGGAAAAATTAAACTTGATGGAAAATCAATTGAGTTTAAGTGCCAAATTAGATATGAATTTTAGTGGGAAAAATATTGAAGATTTTGATGGAGAAATGAATTTGACAAAAATAGTAATTAACAATCAGGGGAAAAAAATCAGTACAGATTCTTTAGCAATAGAAGGAACTAGATCAAGTCCATCCAACAGAAATTTAACGATCCAATCTTCTTTTTTGACAGGTGAAATTAAAGGAGATTATAATCTTCAAGAATTGCCTAATTTGATTTTAGCCTACATCAATGACTACTATCCATTGGATAATTTTTTATCAAAAGAGCAAAAATTAGTAGAGTTCAAAGACATTGAAAAACCTCAAGTTTTTGATCTAGCTTTTCACTTGAAAGACATTGAGCCAATCAATATTTTTGTCCCTGAACTAAGCGCTATGGAAAATGCGAAACTCGTAGGTGATTTTAATTCGAAGGAAAAAAACATGAATATTTCGCTTGGCGCAGAAAAGATTTTATACGATAAAATTAAAGTTAAAAACGTTGATTGGAATTTTGAAGGAAATGCAAAAAAGTTATCTAATCAACTGGTCATCAATGAAATAGATGATTCATCAGGAGGAAGTGTTTCGCAAGTTGTTTTAAATAATAAGTTGTTAAATGATAGCATGTATTTTGACTTACATGTCGAAAATGATACTATCGAACAACTCTTAAATATTGCTGCTAGCATAATTCCAAGCGCTAAAAACTATCGGTTCAAATTTAAAGATGAGATGATCGCCAATAATAAACCATGGCAAATTGATAAAAATAATTTCATTGAATTTAATACCAATTCTCTGTTGATTAATGAATTGATTTTTAGTTATGAAGGACAATCATTGGGAATTCACAGTTTGGCAAAAAATGCAAATGAACCAATTCCTCCAATTAATATTTCCTTTGAAGATTTTCAATTGAGAGAGTTTTCCAAATTGGCAAATATTGAAAATGTTAATTTTGAAGGCATGCTAAATGGTGATTTGAAAGTTATCGACCCGTTTGAAAATTTACATTATATCGCTGATTTGACGATACCCGATATGTCGTTAAATGATGAACCTGTAGGTGCTCTTAATATTGATTTAGAACAACGATTAGATTCTGAAAATATTAATGTAAAAGTATTGTTACAAGGTGAGCAAAATAATTTTGAAATTGCAGGCGATTACAACGTTGAAACTACTCAGTATGATGTTACAGCCAATATTCCTTCCCTTCAATTGAGATTGATTGACCCTTTTGTGGTAGGTTTATTTGGAAAAAGTAAAGGTACAGTCAACGGAGAATTTTCTTTAAATGGAACTTCTAATCAGCCAGTAATTATGGGAACTTTAAATCTAAACGAGATAAGTACCGTAATTGATTTTTCAAAAACTAGATATGCGATCAAAGAAGGGCAAATAAAAATTACTAACCAAGAAATAAATTTAGGAACACTTACTCTAAATGATTGGAGGGAAGACAAAGCTAAGTTGAGTGGAAAAATTACCCATGATTTTTTCTCTAATTTAAAATTAGATTTGAACATGAGTACCAATCGATTTACATTTTTAAATACTCAATCAACTGACAATGAGTTGTTTTATGGAAAACTATTTTTGAATGCAAATGCAAGTATTCGAGGTGTTATCGAAAATCCTTTAATCGAAGTGAATGCAAAAACACTAGAAGGTTCCGAATTAAATGTTTCAGCATTTTCTGAAGAAGAGAGTTTTTTGGAAGAGAATTTTATCATTTTCGGAAATCCAAAAAACTATGAAGCAGAGAGTGAAGACTCCTCAAAAATTGCTTACGAAATACAAAATGCCTTTCCTGCCGAAATTCGATTAAATCTAGAATTGACATCTTCGGCTATTTTTAGAGTGATCGTTGATCCGCTCACCGGCGATCAGTTGGAAGCCAAAGGGAATTCTAATTTGCTCATTAATCTTTTACCTTCTGGCGAAGTAAGTATTTTTGGAAACTATATCATTCAATCTGGAAAATATAAATTCTCTTACACCGATGTTTTCAAGCGAGACTTTGAAATCGTACAAGGTGGTTCGGTCGAATTTAATGGAGATCCACTCAATGCTCGATTTAATGTTACCGCAAAATATATTACCCAAGCAACTCCTTATGAATTAATAGGAAACCAAACTACGCTTAGTTCTTCAGAAATATCTGCTGCTCAAAAAAGACAAAATATTGAAGTATTAATGAAGATGGCAGGGAATATTGCTGCACCAGAATTGACTTTTGATTTAGAAATACCTGAAGCGAAAGGAACAATAGTGAGTAGCGAAATTCAAAGAAAATTAGCAGAACTTAGAAATGATCCCAATGAACTGAATAAGCAAATTTTTGGATTATTAATTTTAAATGGATTTATCGTTTCGAGTGGAAATGCAGATTTTACTTCAACAGGAAGTGCAGTTGTTTTGGGAAGTGTGAGTAAGTTTGTTTCTCAACAGTTGAATCAACTCGCTGATAAATATATCAAAGGCGTAAAGATTAATATTGATGTGAATTCTTATCAATCGAAATATGCCAACGATGGCGAAGGAGGAAATATAACTGAATTAGGTGTAGGGGTAACCAAAGAAATTAATAATAGGCTGAGTATAAAAGCAGGAGGTAATATTGACCTAAATTCAGATGCTGAATCTTCTGGTTTTTCTCAAATCGCGGGAGATTTTGTGTTAGAGTATAAGTTGACAAATTCCGGAGATTATTTATTAAAGGTTTTTAGGAAAAGTGATTATGATGTTTTGAACGAAGAGAATGCCGTGAAAACTGGTGTAGGTATTTCAGTCAGTAAATCTTTTGGAGGAGGTAAAAAGAATTAAGGATGAAAAAAGAATTTTACGTATATATATTGTTAAGCTTTGGAGTGGTGACTAGTTGTAATGTGACTAAAGACCTCAAGGAAAACCAATATTTAGTAAGCAAAACCTCGATTAAATTTAAAAATTCAGAAGACATTAGAAATGAAAAAAAATTAAAAGCTGAACTTAGCGAAATCATCAAACCGCAACCCAATTCTGGTGTTTTTAAATTAGGATTAAAAATTCATCAAATAGGAGAGAAGTCTAAAAAGAAAAAAGGATTTCGAAGATGGATGCAAAGAAATTTTGGTGAAGCACCTGCTTATTATGACGAAGTCACCCAATCTCGCAATCGGCTTCGGATGAAGAGGATACTCAAAGACAATGGTTTTTTTAGATCAGATATTGAAGTCGATACTTTGGTGAAAGGGAAGAAAGTAGAGATGACTTATCATGTGCTCACCAATGGTCAATACAAAATCAATCAAATTCATTTACCTAAGGATTCTACTGCAATCGGAAGATTGATCAAATGGGGTCAAAAGAAAACTTTACTAAAAGAAGGTGCTTTCTATTCCGAAGTTGCCTTAGCCGATGAGCGGATTCGATTGAGTGAAATTGCTTCACAAGATGGTTACTTGGAATTTAACGAAAATTATATTTACTACTTTATAGATACCTTGCCTGGAACTTTGACTACTGACATTTATATGCGGGTAAAACCTCCAACTGATGCTCTAGCTCATCGACGATATCGAATTGGGAAAACCATTATCCATTCCAACTACGATCTTTCAAATCCTGACTTAACAAAAAAACAAGATACGGTTCAGGTCAAATCTGATATGATTATTTTAGAAAATAATCAATTAGTCGAGCATCGAGTTTTAGATAGAATGATTTTGCAAAATGAAGGTGATATCGTTTCTCAAAAACTTCAAAATGTTTCCGTTAGCCACTTGTTGAATTTAGGTATTTTTAAATTTGTCAATCTCAAATATGAGAGAATAGGAGATTCTTTACAACCGATTGTCAATCGTAATTTTTATCTCACACCTGCTTTTGATCAAAACCTTTCGGGCAATTTAGAATTGAATAATCGGACGGGACGTTTTTATGGAATAGCAGCATCAGGAAGTTATCGACACAAAAATATTTTAAAAAAAGCCATCACATTTAATTCTACTATTTCAGGTGGATTGGAAACTCAAATTGGAAATGATCTTGGTTTTATTAATACTTTGGAATTGAATGTGGAAGCAAGCTTCTCCGCTCCAAGATATATTTTGCCGTTTAAAGTAAAACCTAATTCTGGTTTATTTATTCCTCAAACTACGCTGAAGATTGGAAATGATTTTCAAAGAAGAGTTTCTCTTTTTAGTATCAATTCTACCAATTTAAAATGGGGCTACCAATGGAAAGAAACTGCCGAAAAACAACATCAGTTATATCCTATTAGTCTCAACCGAGTGAGTATTTTGGCCAAAACCCAAGAGTTTGAAGATCTAATTAATGTGAATCCTCGATTAGAAAATAGTTTTAAAAACTTATTTATCGGCGGACTCGATTACACGTATATTTTCACCAATCAAACCGCAGATATCAAAAAAGATTATTGGTTTTTTAAAGGCAATTTAAGAACCTCTGGAAACTTGACTCACCTTGTTGCCAAGACTTTTAATTTCCCTAAAAATGTAGATGGAAAATATAAATTACTTTCTTTACCATATGCTCAATTTACGTCTTTGGAGACCGATTTTCGTTTTTATAAAAGAATAAAAAAACATACGCTAGCTACTCGATTTTCACCTGCCGTAGGATTTAGTTATGGTAACTCAGATGTGCTTCCCTACATTGAACAGTTTTTTGTAGGCGGTGCTAATAGCCTTCGTGCTTTTCGTTTACGAAGTGTAGGGCCAGGTGGATTTGTGAGAACAACGACCTCAGGAAGTGGAGTAGAAAATCAATTTTTTGATCAAACTGGAGATGTGAAATTGGAGATAAGTAGTGAATATCGATTTGGTATTTTTGAGTATTTTAAAGGAGCATTTTTTGTTGATGCAGGAAATGTTTGGTTACTCAATAATGCTACTCAAGCTAATCAAGAATTTCATTTTGATACTTTTTGGAAAGAAATTACTGTTGGCGGAGGAATCGGTTTTCGGCTTGATATCGAATTATTAGTTTTGCGACTAGATGTTGCGACACCTTTTCGAAAGCCTTTTTTGAATGAAGGGTTCCAATGGACTTTCGATCGATTTGATTTTGGAAGTTCTGATTGGCGAAGTGAAAATTTAATTTTTAACCTAGCCATTGGATATCCATTTTAATCTTAGCTAGGATATAAGTATGAATACAAAATAATATTAAATTAAACAAAAGCCGATAATAAGAAGGAGAGCAGCTTTAATGTAGAATTTTGAGGAGGGAATTTCTGTGATAGTTTTTCCTTGAAAATTATAGTATACCCTTCGGTACTTAAGAAATTAAATGGTGTGGAATTATAAGCCACATAACCCTTTAGCCTCTTTTATTATTTTTTTAATTCGTACATGACTAATTCCTACAGATTGCAATTTCTTTTCATCATGACAAATATCTTTTGCTAGTACGACCATTTTCTTTAATAATAATTTTTTCTCTTTACTTGTCAGAGTTGTCAGGCAAGTGATTGGATGAACGCCTGAGGCATCAATTCTTTCTTTTAGACTTCCTTTTTTTGGAGTTTTCCAACCTAGCAAATTTAGGCTCACACAATTAGCATATTTAATCGCATCGCTAGAAAAACGAGTATTGGTTGCAATCCAACCTTTGTATTCTTTTCCCTTAGATTTAGGATTTTTTTTCCATTGCTTTTCTAAATCCGAAAAACGAGAATGAAAATAGAGTGGTATTTTTACATCACAAATTCGACGACTGTTTGCATGAAATTTACATTCCATAATCATCAGTTTATTTCCTTTCTTAGCGACAATATCGACTTCATGTGGGATGCATTGGCCTTTCATAATATCTCCTACGGAAATGGAAAAACCTTCATGTTTTAAAACTTCAGCAAGATATTTTTCAAAAGGAAAACCTGTTGGCCCCAATTCCAGTAGTGCTTTTTTGAGTTTGTATTTTGCAGCATAGGGACGGGAAGTTTTGCGAAGGAGAGAAAATGCTTTTTTATAAATTTCCTTAGTTGTAATACCTGGGTATAATAGACCTTCGATTACGGAAATGATTTCTTTAATCTCATTTTTATTTGCACCAGACTTCTCTAGGGAGAGCCATAGTTTCTTTTTTGAAAACTCAGCACGTTCACCAGAATTTTTGGTGACCCAGATATGTTTTGAATTGGATAATGTCATCTAAAGCTATTTTTGGATTAAGCTATTCGTTTAAGATTTGGTGAACCAGAATTTCCTTTTTCTCTTTCTCCAAAAACCTTAATCAGATCATCCTTTAAAATCACTTCTTTCTCCAACAATAATTCTGCAACTTCTTTCAATTGGTCTTTGTGTTCGATTAAGATTTTTTTAGTTTTTTGATATGCTTCATCAATCAATTTCATTACTTCTTCATCGACCATTTTAGCGGTAGCTTCACTATATGGTCTTTGTAAAGAACGTTCATTTTTTCCAGTCGAATCAAAAAAACTAATGTTACCCAATCTTTCATTTAAACCATAGTATGCTACCATGGTATATGCTTGTTTGGTTACTTTTTCTAAATCGTCCAAAGCTCCAGAGGAGATTTCACCAAAGAAAACTTCCTCTGCTGCTCGACCACCTAAAGCCATGCATAACTTATCCATGAATTGTGTCTTAGTCATAAGTTGATGTTCTTCAGGTAAGTACCATGCTGCTCCCAAAGATTTTCCACGAGGGATGATGGTTACTTTGACCAATTCATCAGCTGTAGGAAGAAACCAACTTGCAGTAGCATGCCCTGCTTCATGGTAAGCAATAATTCTTTTTTCAGTCTGAGAAATAATTTTACTCTTACGTTCGATACCTGCCACAACTCGATCTATGGCTTCCATAAAGTCTTCTTGTTCTATTACTTCTTTCTTTTTTCGAGCGGCGATAAGTGCTCCTTCATTACATATGTTTGCAATGTCGGCACCTGAGAATCCTGGAGTTTGTGCGGCTAAAAAATCAAAATCAAGATCATCTCCCAAACTCAAATTTCGAATATGAACTTTGAATATTTTAATACGTTCTTGTAGTGTCGGTAATTCTAAATAAATATGTCGATCAAACCTTCCAGGACGTAATAATGCTTTATCCAAAATATCAGGACGGTTAGTTGCGGCCATAACAATAACACCTTTGTTATTATCAAAGCCATCCATTTCGGTCAGTAGTTGGTTAAGCGTACTTTCTCTTTCGTCATTCGATTGCAGAGAAAATGCACTTCCTCGCGACCGCCCAACTGCATCTATTTCATCAATAAAAATTATACTAGGTGCTTTCGATTTTGCTTTTTGAAATAAATCACGAACTCTCGATGCTCCGACTCCCACAAACATTTCCACAAATTCAGATCCTGAAATAGAAAAAAATGGAACTTGTGCTTCGCCTGCAACTGCTTTTGCTAATAAGGTTTTTCCAGTTCCAGGAGCTCCTGCGATGATGACTCCTTTTGGAATTTTCGCTCCAAGTTTTAGATACCTTGCTGGTGTTTTTAGAAAATCAACAATTTCCATAATTTCAGTTTTGGCTTCTTTCAAGCCTGCAACATCCTCAAAAGTAACGCTACTCTTATTGGTCTCATCAAACATTTTCGCTTTGGATTTTCCAAAGTCAAAAGGATTTGCTCCTCCGAAACCTTTTGTCCGACTTCCACTTATTCTCCTCAATACAATAACCCAAATAAATACAATAATTGCTAATGGCAACAACCACGAAAGTAAAAGTGGGAACCAATTCGTTTCAGTATGGTAGGTGATTTCAGGAAGTTCATTAAGGTTAAATTCTTTTTGTGAGTCAGATAATTTTTGTTCAAATGATTCAACTGAACCTATCTGGAATTTATAGTGAGGGCCTTGATTTTTTTCAGAAATTAAAAGGTAATTTTCTTTTCCTAATTTTTCTTTTTTTAGAAAAATTTCAGCCTCTTCTTTATTGACCACTCTAATTTTATCGACATCACCTTTGGCTAACATTTCATTTTTAAAAGTTTTCCAAGTCGTTTCAGTAGGACGAAATTTATTAAGAATAAGGAATTGTGATAAAATCAAAATGATAGTGAATAATATCACCGTACGGATAGTTTTAGGTGGAAAATTTTCGGGGGGAGGAGTATTTTTTTGATTTGCCATTATGTATATTTTTTGGAAAAAATATACTCTAAGTTCTGTTTTTTTAAGAAGATGATGATTGACGAAAATCACAAAAGGTATTGATTTTCATCATGTCACCTGTTTTTGGAAACGTTCAATTTTGTATGAAACAATAACAACATGAATTATGATAAACTTAGAAATTTAAAAATTCAAAGGCTGCCTCAGACTTTACCATTATATGAAACTCGAATTTTAGTTATCTCAATTTTCCCTTGTCAAAGGCAGGTAATTAATATCGAAATTAGAGTAGAAGAGTGGGTAGTAAATTGGAATTAGACTCAGTTCCTAAGATGATTAATTTACTCAAACAACCATCGCAATGGTTTCTTCTTTTTAATTTTATAATTATCCTCAATGTATTCTTTAATGTGGGACATGCCTTCATCGATATCATCTGTAAATTTAACCAAGTCCAAATCATTTGGAGAAATAGTTTTTTCTAAAACCATTCGATCTAAAAAATCCTTTAATTCGTGGTAATAATTTTTTCCAAAAACAACGATGGGGAAATGGTGAAGAATTCCAGTTTGGATGAGAGTCAATGTTTCAAAAAGTTCATCCATAGTACCTACTCCACCTGGCATGACGATGAAGGCGTATGAATATTTTAGCAACAAAACTTTGCGTACGAAAAAATGCCTAAAGGTGATCCATTTATGCATGTAAGGATTGGGTTCTTGTTCTTCCGGAAGTGTAATGTTACAACCCACAGAATTTCCGCCAGCTTCAAAAGCACCTCGATTAGCAGCTTCCATAATTCCCCCGCCACCACCAGTCATGACGGTAAATCCTAACTCGGAAATTCGTTTTCCAATCACTTGTGCCTTTTTATAATGTTCATGATTTTCATCGAAACGTGCTGAACCAAAAACGGTAATACAAGGTCCAACGAAGTGTAATTTTCTAAAACCTTTAATAAATTGAATCATCGTTCGAAGGGTGAATAAAAATTCATCTCCTCTGCTGTTTGGGCCATCGAGGTAGTGAGAATGACTATTAATGATGGGATTTTTAATTGCCATTATTTAATGTTTTTTTGATCCACTAAATTTTTTTAAGACGGATGATAGATTTTATTTTTTTCTAACATCATCTCCGAAGAACTCATGAGTTCGAGCAATTTTTTGGTTTTCCGAAACGGAGTCCATCGCTTCAAATCCTTTGATGAAAGGACTGAATGATTTCGTATTTACCATTTTTTTACGTAAACCAATTTTTGCTTCTGCTGGTCCCATGATAAAAATTTCACTAGCATCTTTGACATATTCCATAATTTCTGAATAGTATTTGTCAACTTGATTTTTGTTTCTTTCTAGATACTTTTTCTCTGAGGTCACATCCATGGGACCATAAGGAGTTTTTGATCGAGCACCACCTTTGATGTTAAAATCTTCAATTTCTGAAAGGATAGTTTTTACTTCACTCTCTTTTCCTTCCAAAATAATAATGTGGGCTTCTCTGAAGTCGAGCCAAATTCCAATTTGCTTTTTCATAATCGATGTTTTCGGCAATTTAAAATATTGAATTAGGAAAGTCGATGATAAATATTAAAAGCAATGATGATTTTTGTCACTTACTTCATGCCTCTTTTCAAATATTTTTATAGAAAAGAAAAGTATGAAAAAGTATAAAAAAATATTAACGACTTTGGACATGAGTGAACTAGATGATGTGCTAGTTGATTACACGTTGAAGATGGCTAAATATTTAGATGCTAAAACTATTTATGGCGCTCATATCATTCCTGTGATTCTCATTCCTAATTTTATCAAACTTGACCCAAGTAACTTTTTTCTTCCTACTGCTCCTGCGGTAGAGAAAATTCGAGAAAAAGTTTTTAATGAAATAAAAACTAAGTCCGGAGAAACGGATTTAAGTATTCATATAAAAATTGAAGAAGGCCGGCCTTTTGCTAAACTTATGAAAATGGTTAGTGATGTCAAACCTGATTTATTGATTTTTGGGAAAAAAGAAAAATCGGAAGGAAGTGGAATTACTTCAAAAAGAGTGGCTCATAATGCTAATGCAGATTTATTGTTAGTGCCACAATCAGCGGATTTAAATATTCAGAAAATTATGGTTCCCGTTGATTTTTCAGAGAATTCATATCGAGCGATACAGGTAGTACAACAACTAAAAGAAGCGATGAAGTTAAATGGGAAAATTGATTTGGTACATGTTTTAGATGCGTCTGTGGTAGAACAATATTCATCGTATCAAATCTATAAAGAGTTAAGCACTTTACTACCTAAAATAGCTGATCAACAATATCAAAAATTTATCAATCAATATGGTTTAGATGAATCAAACTTTAATTTGACTTGTCAAATGACGGATGGTGAAAATATTGCAAATGCATTGTTAGATTTTGCTGAGGAAGAAGACTATCAGCTCATTGTAATGGGAGCAAAAGGACATTCTTATTTCAATAATTTTGTTTTTGGAAGTGTTGCAGAAACTCTAATTGATTTAACGCATAAACTTCCTATAATGATCATTCGGTAATACAGATTTAAATAAAGTTGCATGGTGACTTTAAAAGGTCTAACATTCAACTTCAAACTAATTTAGTTTAATAATTAAAAAGCATGTGGATTCTGATTTTTTTAATCCTAGCGTATTCAGTATTTCTATTTGTTGTTTTGGTAAAAATGATAATGGAAAACGGTAGCCCATCTAAGAGTTTAGCATGGATGCTTTTCATATTGTTTGTACCGATTATTGGATTGGTCTTTTATTTTTTCCTTGGAAAAAATTATCGAAAGGCTAAGATATTTCAGATTAAAAGAACGAAGGATTATGATATTTATGAAAAACACATAGAGCATCATTTTGACCATTTTGATCAACATCATTTGTTGGAAACTCCATCGATAAGAAAGAAAAGTCGCTTAGTGAAATTGTTGATGAAAAATAGTAAAGCACTACTTAGTGATGGCAATCAAGTGAAAATATTAAACGATGGAATAGAAACCTTCGATGCAATTTTTGAAGATTTAAAAAAAGCAAAACGATACATTCATATCCAGTTTTATATTTTGGAAGATGGGAAACTGTTGGATAAGATGTTGGAGATTTTATCACAAAAAATTAAAAAAGGAGTAGTGGTAAGAATCATTTATGATTCTGTCGGTAGTTGGGGGTTAACTAAGGGCTTTATAGAAAAGGCAAAAAATGCAGGTGTACAAATATACCCTTTTATGCCTGTTCGTTTTGGGAAGTATGCTAATAAAATAAATTATAGAAATCACCGTAAAATTGTAGTAGTAGACGGTATCATTGGATTTACAGGAGGACTTAATGTTTCTGATAAATACATGAAGGATGGCGATCCTATGGATGATTGGCGAGATACTCATCTTCGAATTGAAGGAAATGCGGCGAGTAGTTTACAGATGGTTTTTTTGAGCGATTGGTATTTTGTAAGTGGTGAATATCTTTTTCAAAAGGAAGATTTTTTTCCAATAGATATAAAAGGAGGAGTACCAATTCAAATCGTAACGAGTGGACCTGACTCAAATTATTCAAATATCAAGCAAGAGTATTTTTCATTAATTACTAATGCTGAACAATACATTTATATTTGGACACCATACTTTGTGCCAGGTGAAAATATTATGTTTTCTCTCAAAACAGCAGCGCTAAGTGGAGTAGATGTGCGAATAATTTTACCGAATGATTCTGATTCTAATTTGCTCAAATGGAGCACTCGATCCTATTTAGAAGAATTACTGCAAGCTGGAGTGAAAATATATTTTTACAAAAAAGGATTCATGCACAGTAAGGTTTTGATTGCTGATGATTTGGTGGCAAGTGTAGGAACTGCCAATGTGGATGAACGAAGTTTTGATAATAATTTTGAAGTGAATGCAATGATATATAATGAAGAGATTTGTCAAGAATTGAAAGCTCAATTTTATAAAGATCAAGCTGATTCTGAACCTGTCCTTTATCATGCTTTCATTTTGCGTCCTTCGATGGAACGATTTAAAGAATCTACTGCAAAATTAATGAGTCCATTGTTGTGATATATGTCATCTTCTAAAATGACAGAAATCAATTTTTATATTTCCTTTTAGTGATATTTTTAGAGGTGAAAAAAGATGAAAATAAATCATGTCAATATTTTATGCATAGATTAATAAAAGTACCATGAACCTAGCTTCCGCATA
>CAJQQY010000318.1 GCA_905480595.1 uncultured Saprospiraceae bacterium
TAAAAATGGCAGAGCAATTTGGAATTACTTCTACTTTTAACGATAAAGGAATTCATCTAAAAAAATCGGGTAATGCACCAACTCAAATGTTCGAATATGATTTTTTAGAATGTCCAGATATTGCTCAAACCTTGGCTGTAATTTGTGGTGGCCTCGGAACAATGGGATTGTTTACAGGGTTAGATACTTTGAGTATCAAGGAGACTGATCGAATTACTGCGCTGCAAAATGAATTACAAAAAGTGCAAGTTTTCTTTTCCAAATTACCTCCTAAATTTTCTAAAAATTCTGATAAGACTTTTTATATGACCGAAGGAAAAGCGGTGGTCGAAAATCCAACTTTCGAAACTTACGAAGATCATCGAATGGCAATGGCATTCGCTCCGTTAGCTTTTTTTGGGGAAATAAAAATTGAGAAGCCAATGGTTGTGGTAAAGTCATATCCTGGTTTTTGGAATGATTTGGAGCAGTTGGGTTTTGTTATTAAAGATGAAGAATAAATTATATAAACTATTTTATTCATTCTCAAAAGCTGAACATTGATTACAATGTTCAGCTTTTTTACTTTCAATGGGGTAAAATTTTAAAAAATTAAATAAAAGCAATCTAATATTCTGCTTTTTTATTATATTGCAATACAACAAACAATTAAATCCTATCTTTATAATACTATATTCTATTCCCCAAAAACCTTTTTTTAAGGTTTTTATTCACTATTCCTTTTGGTTGATTCAATTAGGGATTAAAAAAAACTACCATGAAAATACTTCATTTTAAGGCATTAGGAATATGCCTCCTTTTAGGATTATTTGCTTCAAATATTTCACCTCTACAAGCTCAAGATGCAACAGCAGAAACAGAAGATCCAATTGTGGTTTTCTCCTACATGAAAAGTAAGAATGGTGATTATGCACATATGGAAAGAGAGATTTGGAAGCCTTATATGAATCAAGAAATCAAAGATGGGCGGATGCTATATTGGGCGGTTTATAGCGTTAATTTTCCTAGTGGGAAAAATACAGAATACGATTTTGTAACTATAAATGTTTATGCAAACATTGGCCAACTTGAGAAGGCTTGGGAGGGATATGAAAAACGAATGAAAAAAATCCATCCTAATTTAAATCTAGAAAAACTAGATAAACGAACGGAAGATTCGAGAGATTTAGTTTGGAACGAAGCTTTTAGACTACTCTCCTCCGCCAATTCCAAAATCGGAGAAGCTGCAAAGGTAATCGTAGCCAATAGAATGCAAAGTAAACCAGATAAGTATAATGAATATATGCGAATGGAATTAAAAACGTTCCAACCAGCTCATAAAATAGCTGTCAAACAAGGTCATCGACAAAATTGGCACTTTCTAAGTAGAGCAATGCCTTATGGAACAGAGTACCAATATGATTTTATGACTTTCGATACATATGAAAGTATGACCCAAATGGCAAAAGCCACTCCTGCAAATGTATGGCAAGATGCTCATCCTGATAAAGATATTGAAGCGATGTGGGCTGAATTAAATCCTGAAAAATTACGCACGCTGATGCGTGGGGAAGTTTGGTTAAACATAACTTATGCAAATGGCCAAGATAAAAAAATGACAGAAAAATAAATTCAATCGAATTGGTTTGATCAAGAAAAAATCCAAAAACTTAAGATTAGTTTTTGGATTTTTTCACTTTGCCCGACTCGTCCATTTCGAGTCTTTTACTCTAAATCGCCAATCCCATAAAGCACATTCTTCAGCATATCCTACTCCTACTCTTGGGCTTGCAACGATATTTTTTTCTAAAACCATATCTCCTCGGTCTTCAATCCAGATAGTACTATTTTCCTCCGTAAGGCTTGAGCCATTATTATTGGTAGAGATTCCTAATGCTTTAGTTAACGTTCCTGGTCCAGCGGTGAGATTATATTTCAACTTCTCAAAGTTTCGACGTTGTAACATTACATTTACATTTTCGACAGGCTCAATACCTCGAATTAAAATAGCATGAGCTATTCCTTCAGGAGCAGTCACAACATTAAACAAATGATGAATTCCATAGCACAGGTAGACATAAGAAACGCCTCCTTTTTCAAACATCGTTTTTGTTCGATCCGTCATTCTATTTCCATAGGCATGACAGGCTTTATCATCGGGGGCTCGGTAAGCTTCCGTTTCTACAATTTTTCCAACAGTAAGATTATTATCAAAATTAGTGACGAGATATTTCCCTAGGAGATCTTTGCTAATTTGGAGTACATCTTCTCGAAGATAGAATGATTTGGAGAGCTTCATAGGAAGGATTAACCGTGACACGGTTTGAAACCGTGCCACGGATTTATAAATTTATCGTCTGCTATAATTAGGTGCTTCTTTCGTAATCACCACATCGTGTGGATGACTTTCATTCACACCTGCTGCTGTTATTTTTACAAAACTTGAAGTTTGCATCTCCTTAATAGTGTTTGCTCCGCAATAGCCCATTCCCGCTCGAAGTCCACCGATATATTGAACCATTACCTCTGCCAATGAACCTTTGAAAGGTACTCGGCCTTCGATTCCTTCAGGGACTAATTTTTTAATATCATCTTCCACATCTTGGAAATAACGATCTTTCGAACCAAGTTCCATTGCCCCCAAAGATCCCATTCCTCGATATACTTTAAATTTTCGACCATCAAAAATAATGGTCTCTCCTGGTGCTTCTTCTACACCTGCAAAAAGAGAACCTGCCATAATTGTATCTGCACCTGCTGCTACTGCCTTCGCAATATCACCAGTAAATCGAATTCCTCCATCACCAATAATCGGCACACCTGTATGTTTAATAGCTGATGCAGCATTGAAAATTGCAGAAAGTTGTGGAACTCCGACACCGGCAATAACTCTAGTTGTACAAATACTACCTGGGCCAACTCCTACCTTTACTCCATCCACACCTGCTTCCACTAATGCTAAAGCACCTGCGCCAGTAGCAACATTTCCACCAATCACCTGTAAGTCTGGGTACTTCTTTTTTACCAAACGAATCGCATCCAGAACGCCTTTTGAATGACCATGAGCAGTATCTACCGTAATTGCATCAACACTTACCTTAACCAATGCATCTACTCTTTCCATAATATCATGAGTCACTCCTACTGCTGCACCAACCACTAATCGACCATAAGCATCTTTACATGAATTAGGATAATCTTCCACCTTCATGATATCTTTATAGGTGATCAATCCAGCTAATTTTCCATAATCATCAACTACTGGTAATTTTTCAATTTTATGCTTTTGTAAAATTTGAGTAGCTTGTTTTAAGTCGGTTCCAATTGGAGCGACTACCAAATTCTCAGCAGTCATCAAATCTCTGACTGGTCGATTCACCCTAGTCTCAAAACGTAAATCTCGATTAGTCAAAATTCCAGTTAGAATATTATTCTTGTCTACGATTGGAATTCCACCGATTTTATATTTTTTCATTAATGCTAAAGCATCTCCAATTTTAGCATCTGCTCCCAAAGTAACTGGGTCGATGATCATTCCACTTTCAGATCGCTTTACGCTTCGTACTTGTTCTGCTTGCGCTTCGATCGACATATTTTTATGAATCATTCCAATACCTCCCTGACGTGCGATAGCAATGGCCAACTTGTTGTCGGTCACAGTATCCATGGCAGCAGAAACAATAGGAATGTTTATTCGAAGGTCACGCGTCAACTGAGTTGATATATCAACTTCACGAGGTAAAACTTCTGAATATCGGGGAACGAGCAGGACATCATCGAAGGTTAGAGACTCTTCTAAAAATTTATCCTGATAAGACTGGATCGTCTGATTGACTGTTTTTTGTATTTCCATGCGCAAAGTTAGAATTTTTTTAAAAAAAAGAAATTATCAACAAGGATTTATCCAAAAATGTTTTGTCGACTGAAAGGTTTTTGATTTTTTTGTAAAAAAAACTACGAATTTATGGGAATATCGATCTCAGAACAAGGATTTTTGATTTGAGAAGTTCGACGATATTTCCTCAATTCCTAAAGAAAAAATATGCTTAGCGTACATTCTGATATTCATTTTATGAAACAAGCCATTTTGGAAGCCAAAAAGGCTTTTGAAAAAGGGGAAATTCCTGTGGGTGCGGTGGTAGTTTGCGATAATCAAATTATTGCTCGAGCTCACAATCAAACTCAATTATTGAACGACGTAACTGCTCACGCAGAAATGTTAGCGATCACAGCAGCAGCAGATCATTTAGGAAATAAATATTTGCATGATTGTACTTTATATGTGACTTTAGAACCTTGCCCAATGTGTGCTGGTGCAGCAGGTTGGGCACAATTTGGGAAAATCGTCTACGGTGCGAGTGATGATAAAAATGGTTTTATGATCTATGGAAAAAGAATGCTGCATCCAAAAACGAAAGTTGAATTTGGAATTTCGCATCAAGAATGTGGAGAATTGATGAGTTCCTTTTTTGAAAAAAAGCGTAGCTAAAAAAAGACAAAAGCCATCTTGAACATTCAAGATGGCTTTTGTCTTTAAAACACTTTTCATTTAATCATTCCCCTTTTAAGGGACAAGGAGTTACAAATCTCTTCTCAATCCGATCATCACACCTGTTGAAAAATATTTTTGATTCAAAATATAATTATCTAATGCAAACGATTTTGGATAAAAACGTGCATGTGGTTCAACTATCAATTGAGTCTTTTTATTAGCATTAAACGCACTTGTCAAATCAAAATTAAATCCAAGTCCCATAAAAACACTTAAGCCAATATTGTTTTTAAATATATCATAATCATCAGGATGTCCTTCTGTAAAATAAACAACTCGATCTTCAATTGGAGAAAAGAACGCTCCACTTTGTTTTGACATCAAATTCATATAAACTCCTCCATTTACATTTAAATCAAACCTCTTCATCGGAACTTCATATCCGAAAATAACTGGAATATCAATCATCTTATACTTATTTCTGATATTCACATCTCGAGTTCCTTCAGTCGTTCCAATCACATTTCCATTAGCATCAAGCGTAGTTACGATTTCAGTATATTGAGTTTCTAAAATTTCATTGATCTGAGTGTATACTAATCCTGTTCGAATAGCCCAACCATATTCTGTCAAAAAATTAACTCTTACTCCTGTATTAAAAGAGTAATATGGTTTTTCAGTATCAGTTCTCTGTTGTGCATGTTCTCTGAAATCTTCTGATTTGTATTCCAATATTTGGTTCGCATAATCAGGAGAGAAAAATGCATCAATAGATGTTGTAAATCTAATTTTAGAACCATCTGGTTTTAGTCCACAAGTTGGTTGTACGGCTAACTTATATGGTGAAGAATGAGAAATTGAACTATTCGCCAATTGATTTAAATTTGGCAAATTGAAAATTTCCTCTGTTTCATTCTTAGTTGTGATAATATTTTCACTTGAAGTTATTGCAATAGGTTTTACCTCTAAAGACACACTTGCGTTAGTCGCTTTATTTAGTTCATTCGGAAGTTTAGAAACTGAAAAGTTTTCAGAGTTAACCACTTCTGATGATCCACCTTTTTGAGTAAAAATATCTTTAGGTGTTGTTATTTCTAAAGAAGTATTTCTTGTTGAGTTAGAATTTGTAATATTTCCAGTTGAAGTTGTTTCAACAATTGATTTCTCAACATTATTTTCTTCCAAAGAAGATCCTGTTGAAACATTTAAATTAGAAGTACTTATTTCGAATTCATCATTTACAACTTGACTATTGTTTGATACTCCATTAATTGTTTCTTCTTCTACAACTGCAATATTCGTATTTTCTAATTTTCCAGTTTCTCCTAAATCTGTTTTTGCATTATTACTATTTAAACTAATAGACATTTCTGTTCCAGTTGCATTTGATGAATTATCATCCGAAGTTAAAAGCCAAACTCCGCTACCGCCGACAACTAAAGCTAATAACGCTAACATCCAATATCCTTTTCTCCAAGAACTTTTCTGTGGCGTAGAAGCAGGTGCCGCATCAGCATCCAATGCCTCAGCAATTCCTGCGAATAAATGCATAGGAGTTTCCATGGAATATTGCTCCATTTTATCCTTTATGATTCGATCTGTTTGTTTGTGCTTTTTCATGCTACTATTCTCATTATTTGAGATATTTTGGATTGCAACATTTTCCTTGCTTTTACTAATTGAGATCGAGAAGTACTTTCTTGTATCTCTAATTGTTTGGCAATTTCTTTATGGCTAAATCCTTCTATTACATATAAATTAAAAACGATCCGATATCCATTCGGTAATGCTTCTATTACTTTTAGTAATTCTTCTTGGTACAATGATGCAATCACATCTGGATCCATTGAACCTTCTTGGTAATCCTGTAATCCTATTTTCTCTTTTTTGAAACTACTTTTGTTATAATTTTTCAAAGCAGTATTTACCACTATTCTACGCATCCATCCTTCAAAAGATCCCTTACCTTCGAATTTTTCTAAGTTCTTAAATATTTTTATGAACGCATCCTGCAATACATCTTCCGCCTCCATCCGATGACGAGTGTATCGTACACATACCGCCAACAACTTACCTGAGTATTGTTGGAACAATGCCTTTTGACATTGACGATCCCCACGGATGCATCCAGTTATGAGTTCTGTTTGATTCAAGTGTGATTATTTTAGCCTACCGTTTTCACGGTAAATGTGTTCGTTTAATGCAATCAATAAAAAGGAATTTGGTTGATTTTCTATAAAAATTAGAAAAGATAATCGATAGCTTTCTTAAAATTAAGCAAAAAATCCCAAACTGCAAGGCTCTGATTTTGATTTTATTTGATTAAAAATAGGCTAAACACAAAATTACGTAAGTCAGAATCTACTTAAGATTCGACTTACGCATTTTAAAATGGGTACGGTAATTAGGGTATAATTCATTATTAAATGAATTATATTTTCACCATTTCTTGAATCTTTGAGTGGGAGTTATTCTAATAATTGCTGTTGTCAGAATTGGCTTCCATTTTTTGATTGATAAGCTATAAGTGATGAATGATGAGTTTTACAGTTCGATTGTAACCGATTTAACCCAGCACTTATCACTTATAGTTCATCCTTCAAAATAAGCCTCAAAGAACTCACTAAATTGACAAAGAACTTTTTCTATACCCTAATTTTTTGTCCCGTTTTCAAAATTTAAAAAAGTATTTCTACTTTTTCCAAATTAAAAACATACACTAATTTCTCCCGTTTCAGTATTTGCAAAAATTTCTAATTGCATTGGTTCACTCTGTTTTGAATTTTCCACATCGTAAGCCACTAACGTTGCTGAAGTAATATCACAGGCATTTATATCGCCTTTAAAAACACCTTCAGAGAAAGGGAAAAAATAGGTCTTAGTATTCACACTTAATATTATATATCCAGTTTGGACATTGTTGTCATTACAATCTAATAACGTCCCAGAAATATGGGAGAAATCAGCGCTATTATTAATTTTTACATTGCTAATTTGAGAATCGATACTCAACGCTCCGATGGTAGTACTGTAATCTATATCATTGCACTCATCAAGTACTTTAATTTTTGATGCTAAATCTTTAGGAACATTCGCATTGAACTTTCCTTCTCCGTCAGAATATCCGTATCCTAAAATCCCTCCATTTTCAATCTCAATGCTATATGGCATATTACTTAAAACATCATCACTCTGATTTTTCATAGTTCCTTTTACAGAAACAAAATCGTGAGGAATTGCAATATTCCAAAAACCTGTTTTCCCAACTTCAGCCACATATTTTCCATTTTGCAAAGCCGCTGTTCCTTCTTCTTTCCAAGTATTTGCAGCTACATCAAAATACCAAAGCCCTAATGTCAGAGGCGATTGTGCCCCTACTCCATTTGAGATTGGAAATTTCATCGTTACTTTTTTACCTGGAACGATGGTTAGTTTTTGATTATTCGCATCACTCCAATCGAAAAGAAATATTCCAAAGGATTCTAACAATTTTTCATCGTCTGAATTTGTAGTCCCTTTTAAGTCAGTTGGCATTTTTTGCAAACCTTCTAAAAGTTCAGGGTTTATTGAATAAGCTGAAACTTGTACCTCATCAGAAAACCCAGTTCCATTTTGGCTTAAAACAGCATCTGTTGGAATATCTAAAATAACTCCATCTGGCAAAGTGATTTCTCCTCCTGCCGAACCATTAAAATTGGCTACAACTGTTTTCTCCAATAATTGAATTTTGATAGAAGCATTACTTTCTTTCGTTGGAAAAACTGTTTGACCTCCTACAAAAAAACCATTTTTATTCACATTCAAAATTGCTCTTTTAGAATCAACCTCAATATTTTTAAAATAGAAAAAACCATTCTCATCACTTAATCTATCCAATTGATTTAAGGTTATCAACGCACCTTCCACCGGTTGATTCATCTCGTCCAAAACCTGCCCTGAAATGGTTGTTGTAATTAATCCTTCAGAAAACACTTCAAAAGGTGTAAAAATATCTTTGTCAGGATTGCAGGCAACCAACAAACAACTAAATAATCCTATGTAAAAAAGTCTTTTCATATCAAGTCAATAGAATTTATCAAAGAAGTAAAATTCTAAGAAGTACGGAGAGTTGAGCTAAAATTTAACTAATTACCCAAAACTCACATACCTTTCTTAGTTTTCTGTAACTTTCCCTTTTTGTGTAGGGATGAGAGAGAATACTTTGAGAAGACCTTTTGTTATAAAAAAATGCTGCCTGATAATGTGGTATTTTCTAATTTTTTTTCGATTTTTTATTCTTGGAAAAAAAATAATTAAAAAAAAAGACTAAAAACTTAATTATCATCCGCCTACTTAATTGATAATCAACAACTTATTTCAAAATATCTTTTAGATGAAAAAACATTTTTTATATATCACACTTATCTCTTTTTTATTCTTTTCATGTAAAGAAGATGATTCTTCGCAATTGCCGAACACACTTCAGTCTGCCATAGAGGAGCGATCAAATTTGACTCCTTTTAATGAATTAGTGGCTTGTGCCGCAGGGGGGCAAGAAGGTTTTATGGATGATGAAGATTTCCCTTTGAGCATGTTCTTTTATCCTGAATTAAATGCTTCGGATTTCAAATATTATGAAACTGAAAATAGTGATGATGATCCAGATAATTTGAATTTATTTTTGGAAAATAATGCTTCACATGAACCATTATTCAATGGTTTTTTGCGACGATTCTTTTTGCCAAAACCTGAAAAGGATGTTTGGGCACGAGTCTCTTTTGTTGCCAATGATACCCTTTGGTATTGCAAACCTGTTCGATTAAAACATTTTGAAAAGCCCACTCAATATGCGCCTGAATTATGCCAGGTGGATTTGACGAATTCGGTAGAACCAATTTTCAATTGGCAAGATGGGACTGCTGATGATAACTTTATTTATTTTCAAGTGATCAGCGATGAAAATAACGATGCTCTTTCAGGCACCTACACTAATGATTTGTCTTTTCAATACTATTATTTAGACAATGTGGTTTTCAATGTAACGAGATCAGGACAAGTGAAACCGCTGCAAATAGGTTCAACTTACAACTTCACTTTGATGGGTGTAAGTAGTGATAATTGGGTGAACTTAATTATGGATAAAAGTTTTGAAGTCCAGTAACTTTTAATTGCAAAAAACAAAAAAATGAGCGAAATTCAACCAGATGAAACAAGGCAAATTTTCCCAAAATTCTCTCGAGCAGAAGTGACATCTTTCATTGCTTTAGTTGTTAGTTTAGGCGCACTATGTGTTTCAATTTACGAAGCCAACATAATGCGTGAGCAACAAATGATTATGCAATCTCAGCAAAAAACTTCAGTTTATCCACATCTCATTCAAGATTTGCGATACTCCTTTGGGAGCAATGGAGAATTTATTTATGAAATAGAAAATAAAGGAATTGGTCCTGCCAAAATTAAAAATGCCACTTTGACTTTGAATGAAAAACCTATCAATTCTTATGTGGAAATCAAAAATGAATTGGATAAGATTTTCCCAAAAGAAGCTGATTATGGGCTTTCTTTTTCAAACCCTGATAGTTACTTTTTATCACCAAAAGAAAAAATTATTGCTATTAAAATCACTTACAAAAACTTCGAAAATAGTATTGACTTGATTCGAAATCTAAACTTTGAATACGACATTCGCTACTGTTCAATTTTTGATGATTGTTGGGAGATCAATTCTGATAAAAAGGAAAATTAAAGGTGAATTTGGTTAATACTAAATTATCCAATCCTGTTATTTTTTTCTCCTCAACACTAAAACCCTTTGAAAATCAAGCATTTAATTTTATCTTCATAGTGAATTTTCCACTTCTGCGGCCCCACTCGAGACAATTTATCTGACTATGAATCAAGCAAAAACGCTTACATTTTTGGTGGTTCTGATGTGTTTGAGCAATACACTTTTTGCACAAAAGCACATTGGGAATTTTGACCAACTCCTCCTGACTGGTACGCAAACTCCTGTGGAAAATTTCAATTCTTTTTTACTTTCTCCTGAAATTGATCGCGATGAAATCATTCAAAATCAATTTTATCGACTCATCCAATTTTTTGAAATACCAACTGAATTAGAAAGAAGAACTGTCGAAGAATCAGGTATTCAACTTTTCGATTACCTTCCTCATCGAACCTATGTAGCTTCCATTCCTTCGGATTTTTCTAAAGAAAAATTGCGCGATTTAAATATCAGAAGCATCACAAAATTGGAAGCAACTCAAAAAATTACACTTTCTATTTCTTCAGATGAAAAAGTATTGTTAAATATTATCCAAACCTCTCTTCTACTTTTATTCAGCAATTCTTACAGGATAAAAATATTGAGGTTCATGAATATTTCCACGAGGTCAACGCGGTGGTGATTTGCAATAATTCGGATTTGATGACTATTGCAAATTATCCAATTACACTTTTTATTTCTCCTGCTAACCTTCAAAACTTACCTGAATACATTCCTGGAAAAAATATTCATCGGTCGAATTCTCTGACTCCTAAAATTGCTGGTTTTCCTCAATTCAATGGTGAAGGAATTAATGTGGCCATTGGAGATGATGGAATGATCGAGTCACATATTGATTTTAAAAATAGAACACACCAAGATGATGTGCAAGGTGATTTCGAAGGAAGCCATGGAGAAATGGTTGCTGGTATTTTAGCTGGTGCGGGAAATCTAGATCCTCGAATGGAAGGTACTGCAAGTCATGCGGAGGTGCATATATTTCATGAATTTGATGCAGTAAAAAGAGCTTCAACACTTTATGACAATCGAGATATTTTAATTACTTCAACTTCCTATAGTGATGGTTGTAATCGAGGTTATACTTATTTAGCTCAGTTAGCAGATTATCAAGTAAAAAATAATACTTCACTCATGCATGTCTTTTCTGCGGGAAATACGGGCAATGAAGATTGCGGATATGGTGCAGGTGAAGGTTGGGGAAACATTACTGGTGGAGTAAAAATGGGGAAGAATGTTTTGACCGTTGCCAATGTCGATGCTGACGATCATTTATCTTCAACAAGTAGTCGTGGCCCAGCGAATGATGGAAGAATCAAACCAGATATTTCGGCAAATGGTGACGCTCAAATTTCGACTCAACCTAACAATACTTATGCTGAGGCAAATGGAAGTTCAGCTGCAGCACCAGGAGTTGCAGGCGTACTTGCTCAACTCTATGATGCCTTTGAGAATGTACATCCTAATACATTTCCAAATTCAGCATTAGTTAAATCTATCGTTTTAAATACCGCTGATGATTTGGGAAATGCAGGGCCAGATTTCTCTTATGGATTTGGTAGAATCAATGCGAGAAAAGCATTGAATGTTTTACAAAATGAACAATACTTTGAAGGTGTCTTGGGACATTCTAACACTCATTCTTATTTCGTTTCTGTTCCTCATGGAACCCAACAATTGAAGGTGATGTTATATTGGAATGATTTCGAAGGTTCGACAATTAGTTCGCCTTCTTTGGTCAATGATTTGGACTTAAGAGTAGAGAATAATTCTAATCAAAGTTATTTGCCTTGGGTTTTAAATAGTTCGCCTGATTCTAACTTATTGAACTTACCTGCAGTTCGAGGCATTGATGATCTAAATAATGTAGAACAAGTGACGATTGATTTTCCTGAAAGTGGATTGTATTCTTTCTTCGTTGAAGGTTCAATTATTTCGCAAGGAACACAACCTTATTTTATTACTTATGAATTTGTCCAAAACGATATCACCCTCACTTATCCACTCGGAGGAGAAAAATTAGTAGCAGGGGAAACAGAAAAAATTCATTGGGATGCGTTTGGCGACTTTGGAAATTTCGAAATAGAAATTAGTTATAACAATGGTATTACATGGAACATAATTGATTTAGTTAGTGGTGATAAAAGAAGTACACTTTGGCAAATTCCAGAAATAGCTTGCAATCAAGCTAATATCAGAATCAAAAGAGATGGTGAAGAAGGTTCTTGCTTGGCACCTTTTTCAATTTATGACGTTCCACAAAATGTTCATATCGCAGAGGTTTGCCCAGACATGGTTCGAATTGAGTGGGAACCTGTGGCAAATGCTAGCAGTTATTTAATTTATAAATTAGGAGAAAAATTCATGGAAGTTTTCTCCTCTACAGATATGCCGTTCTACGAAATTCCAATTGATAATCCTTCTGAAGAAAATTGGTATGCAGTTGCTGCTATTGCCGAAAATGGAATGGAAGGAAGACGATCCTTGGCAATTAGTGATGGAACAGATTTATTGAATTGTGATTTGGGAACAGATATTAGCATCGTTAATATTGCTTCTCCGTCTAATTCCATCATGCAAAGTTGTTTTCAAAATGCAATGACGGTAAGTATAAATATTACAAATACTGGAAGTTCGCTACAATCAAATATTCCTGTTTTTTATCAGCTTGATAATATCCCTGCAATTTCTGAATTATACAGTAGTTCGATTCCACCTGGAGTTACAATTAATTATACTTTTAATCAAAAAATTCCTGCATCGACAATTGGAAATCATCAATTAAAAGTATGGACTGCTCTCCTCAACGATCAAGCAACTTTTAATGACTCTATGACTTTTGAATTAGAAGTTGTTCCTAGTACAGGATCGACGGTTCCTTATTTTCAAAATTTTGACAACCTTCAAAATTGCGATCCAGAAGCAGTTTGTGATGCTCCATGTGTGTTAAGTTCAGGTTGGTACAATGATCCAAATCATGTAAGTGATGACATTGATTGGTTAGTTCATCAAGGAGCGACCCCAACGACAGGAACAGGACCAGACTTCGATCAAAATACAAATACAATTAATGGAAAATATCTTTACCTCGAAGGATCACGAGGATGTACTAATCAAGAAGCTTATTTATTGAGTCCTTGTTTTTATCTTTCTAATGTATCACAACCCGTTTTCAGTTTTTGGTATCACATGAAAGGAGCCAATACAGGACGATTACATATTGATGTTTTTGATGGTTCTAATTGGTTTTATAACATTGCTCCTGCATTTACTGGAGAGCAAGGAAACGACTGGCAGGAAACGGGAATTGACTTGTCTGCATTTTCTAATAAAATAATTAACATCAGATTTAGAGGTGTGACGGGCGATGATTTTTTGACAGATATTGCGATTGATAATATCGCATTATTTGATGCACACTCTGAACCTTACCCAAGTTTTAAAGCAGATAAATTAATTACATGTCCTCAACAAAAAGTTCAGTTCATTGACAATTCCATCAATATTCCGACAATGTGGAATTGGAATTTTTCTCCAAATACAATTACTTATATTGATGGAACCTCTGCTTCTAGTGCGAACCCGAAGGTAGTTTTTAATGAAGAAGGATCTTACGATATCACTTTAGTTGTCTCTAATAATTATGGATCTACCCAAATAACTAAAAATCAATATGTTCATATTTCAAAAGGAAAATCTATTCCTTTTGGAGATAATTTTGACAATGACATTTTAGATTTAGAAAAATGGAATATTCGAAATAATGACAATGATGCGACTTGGGAAAGCACTCCTACTATCGGTCGAGATGGGAAACAGACACAAGCAATTTTCATGAATAATCACAGCTATAATGCTCCTGGTGAAAAAGATGAATTGCATTCTGT
>CAJQQY010000319.1 GCA_905480595.1 uncultured Saprospiraceae bacterium
AGATACTGCTTTGACCAATATTTCAGAGACGACAATTTTTAATTTGGATTGCTTTGAGCAAAGATTGGAAAATGAAAATGTAATCACAACTAACAAATACAATTATGAAATCATCAGAAATAAATAAAATAGAAAACCTCACCGATGAGGAAAAGGAAAAGTTTTTTCAACAATTAGAAAATAATAATGCCTTTTTCAAAGAAGCATTTGAAGCGATGCTGACGCTTGTTGTATCTGACCCATTATTGACTTTTCAAGTAGCAGACTTGATAGAATCAGAATATAGAAATCTGTTTCTGATTATTGCAAAAAAACAAACTCAAGAAAATAAAGACGACACCTCTGGATGTTGTTCAACTCATTAATTTTTAAAGACAATAAATAAAAAATGAAAAAAATAAAAGTAGCCGTCAACGGATACGGCCTAATTGGAAAAAGAGTAGCAGACGCGATTGTATTATAAACCGATATGGAGTTGACAGGAGTTTGTGATGTTGCAACGGATTGGAGAATTAAAATGGCAAAAGTTAAAGATATTCCAGTTTATGGTTTCGACCAAACTACTGTCGAAAAAATGAATGCTGTTGGGATTGAAACGCTTGGAATATTGGATGAACTTTTAGCTAAAGTTGATATCGTCGTGGATTGCGCTCCCAAAAAATTCGGTGCACAAAATGCAGAACGATACCGACAAGCAAATCTAAAGTACATCGTACAAGGTGGAGAAAAACATGAAACTACAGGATTCTCTTTTGTAGCAGAATCCAATTATGAAAAAGCAATCGGGAAACAAGCAGCAAGAGTAGTCTCCTGCAATACTACGTCAATCGTTCGAACATTGAACGCTTTGAAAAATGCAGGCTTGCTCAAAAATGCTCGTGGTACATTATTACGTCGAGCTACCGACCCATGGGAAAGTCACTTGAATGGAATCATGAATACCCTTGTTCCAGAGAAAGAAATTCCTAGTCATCAAGGGCCCGATGCAAAAAGTGTTGACCCTGAACTTGATGTCGTAACGGCTGCTGTAAAAGTTCCTGAGACCCTTAGCCATTTACATTATTGGACAGTTCGATTAACTCGTGAAGTAAGTAAAGAAGAAGTATTGAAAGCTTTCCGAACTTCTTCTCGCATTGCATTTATTCAATATGAAGATGGACTTTCTGCTAATAATACCGTCAAGGAATTGATGCTTGACTTAGGTCGTCCACATGGTGACATGTACGAAGTTGCTATATGGGAAGATATGCTAAAAGTGGATGGGGATGAATTGTATTATGCCTACCTCGTGGATAATCAGGCGATTGTAATTCCAGAAACGATTGATGCGATTCGTGCTTTGACTGGAATTGAAATGGATGTGAATACTTCTATTTCTCAAACCAATCAATCACTAGGTATTCAGAATGAGTTTTTTTAATTCAAAAAATAATTTAAAAGTTAGTAGAACATGAATAATCTAAAAATATTTTTCATCCTGATTCCTCTAGTAGTATTGCTTTTTGCTTGTTCCTCAAAAATGGAAAAAAACCAAGCTACTACACAGCAAGCATCTACGAAAGAAGTAGTACAGAATGCTTCTTCCAATCAAAAACTTGAAATTGTTGACAATGAAAAAGTCTGCATGGTGAATGACAAGTTTATGAGTGTAAAACAAATTCCCATTGCAGTAGATGGAATTACTTACTATGGCTGTTGCCAAAATTGTGTCAAAAAAATACAAGATAATCTTGAAGGTGTTAGGTATTCTAAAGACCCTATTTCAGGTAAGAAAGTCGATAAGGCGAGTGCCATTATAGTCCAAAATAAAGAAGATGGAACTGTTCAATATTTTGAATCAAAAGCTTCGGCCCAAGACTACATGAAGCAATAAAAGGACTCCTACAAGATAAAATTGTAGTCAGAATTTTAACCACCTACAAAAGTTCTTAAACATGAAGAATCAAAAAATTCAACATATCGGTGTATTCACTTCAGGAGGTGACTCTCCTGGGATGAATGCAGCCTTATATGGAATAGCCAAAGCAGCAGCTGCCCAAGGAATTCGAGTAAGTGGAATTAGAAAAGGCTTTGAATGAATGATTGATGGAGATTTTACTCCGCTTGAATTACATGATTTGCAAGTCATGGTTCATCGAGGTGGGACAATTCTCAAGACCGCTCGTAGCCAAAGATTTCGACAGCTAGAAGGAAGACAAGGAGCATTAAGTATGTTAAAAGAAAACAATATAGATGCGCTAATTGCCATAGGTGGTGACGGGACATTTAATGGCTTACTTGTTTTTTCTGAAATATGCGATATTCCTATTGTCGGAATTCCAGGGACAATAGATAATGACCTTACAGGAAGTGATTTTACCCTTGGGTTTGATTCAGCAGTAAATACTGCAATTGAAAATATAGATAAAATTAGAGATACCGCAGAGTCTCATAACAGAGTATTTATCATAGAAGTCATGGGAAGGGATTCAGGCTATATCGGTATTTATTCTGGATTAGCGACTGCTGCGGATTCGATTCTAATTCCTGAAAATGAAAAAGATTTTGTTCAATTGATTAGTAATATTAAAAACTACAATAGCGAAGATGCATTTATTGTGGTTGTTTCAGAAGGAGAAGAATTAGGTACAGAATTCATTGCTTCCAAAATCAAAGAGGTTAATCCTAAAATAGATTTACGAATTACCCGATTGGGGCATGTTCAGCGTGGAGGAAACCCATCTGCCTTCGACAGAATGTTGGGAATAAGGCTTGGGGTCGCAGCGGTAAATTCAGTATTGGCTGGAGAGAAAAATGTCATGCTGGGTCTTTTGAATAATCAATTGTCCTCAACTCCATTTCAACATGTAATTAAATCACATCATGTAAATAATGAGATGCAAAAGTTGTTAGAATTATTTAGCAGTCAGGAAGTTCAAAAAAAAGAGCTTACAAAAAAAGGAAAATATGAAACCAATAGGTGATAAAATATGGGTAACAAAGAATTCAGGTGAGCACGACTATTTTAAAGAAGAAAAATTACGCAATTCTTTAGAAAAGGCTAAAGCAGACAAAGGAGAAATAAATCGAATCATTTCTGAAATCAAGAAGATGATTTACCCTGGAATTCCGACAAAAGAAATTTATAAAAAAGCATTTGCCATGTTACGCAAATCCTCTCGACCAACTGCAGCAAGATACAGGTTGAAAAAAGCCATCATGCAATTGGGGCCATCTGGATTTCCTTTTGAAAAATACATTGCTGAAATTTTAAAATACGAAGGATACAAAGTCCAAGTTGGAGAGATTGTAAAAGGACATTGTGTACAGCACGAGATAGATGTGATTGCTGAAAAAGATAATAAACACTTTATGATTGAATGTAAATTTCATAGTGACAGTATTCGGAAATGTAATGTAAAGATTCCGCTTTATATCCAATCTCGTTTTTTAGATGTGGAAAAACAATGGAAAGAAAAATCAGGACATACGACAAAATTTCACCAAGGATGGGTAGCTACTAACACTAGATTTACAGCTGATGCTATCCAATATGGAAGTTGTATGGGGTTGTATTTATTAGGTTGGAATTACCCAAAAGTAGGAAGTCTCAAAGAACGAATTGATGCATCTGGTTTGCACCCTATTACCTGTTTGACCACTTTGACTGGAAAAGAAAAGCAAAGGTTGTTGGAACAAATGACTGTGTTGTGTAAGGACTTGCATCAGGATGAAAATAAATTATTAGAAATTGGTTTGAGTGAGGCAAGGGTAAAAGAAGTTATGAAAGAAGCCAAAGCACTTTGTGAAATTTAAAAAAATGAAAATGAAAAATAATAAAATCCAACTCCACTTTTTAGGTGGCGCAGGAACAGTAACGGGTTCAAAATATTTGATTGATGCATTAGGAAAAAAAATCATGATTGACTGTGGGTTGTTTCAAGGTTTAAAAAAATTAAGAAATCTTAATTGGGATTATCCACCGATTAATCCTGCTGAAATTGATGTGGTTTTATTGACTCATGCTCACCTTGACCATACTGGTTATTTACCAAAATTGGTAAAGTCTGGTTTTAAAGGAAGTATTTGGGGAACAGCTCCAACTATCGAAATTGCGGAAATCATTTTACGGGATAGCGCAAAAATAAATGAAGAAGCAGCTGAACATGCTAACAAGGAAGGCTATTCTAAACACAAACCTGCTGAACCGCTTTACAATTTAAAAGATGTAGAAAAAACAGTACAACATTTTAAAATCATCCAAAGCAAAGAATGGATTCCACTTTATGAAGGCATCAAAGTTCGGTTCCAGTATAACGGTCATATCCTCGGAGCGACTTTTATTGAAATAGATATTGATGGAAAACGAATGGTCTTTTCTGGAGATATTGGCAGAGAAAAAGACTTGTTACTTTCTCCTCCGAAGCGTCCTCAAAAAGCAGATATTCTATTTGTCGAAAGTACCTATGGCGACCGCCTTCATCCGACAGAAGATTTGGAAGGAAAAATTCAGGACATCGTTCATGATACTTGGAAGGATGGAGGTACTTTAATTATTCCAAGTTTTTCTGTGGAACGTACCCAAACACTCATGTACTTATTTTGGCAACTTCGAAAAAAAGGAAAAATGCCAGAAATCCCAATTTTCATGGATAGCCCGATGGGTGCCAAAGTGTTGGATGTTTTTCATCATAATTCTAATTGGCACAAACTCACAAAAGACGAATGTACAGAAATGTGCGAGTACATTCACACGGTCGAATCCTTCGGGGAAACTTGGGAAATTATTGATAATAAACAACCAAAAATTATCATCGCAGGAAGCGGAATGGTTTCAGGAGGACGAGTGCTGACTTACTTGACTAAGTACATTGATAAACCAACAACCAGAGTTTTACTAGTTGGTTATCAAGCGGAAGGTACAAGAGGAAGACAATTACAAGAAGGGATTCATGAAGTGAAAATTTATGGGAAATACTATCCCGTCAAAGCTAAAATTTTGACTGTCCAAGGATTATCTGGTCATGCCGACCAAAGAGAATTATTGGATTGGATGAGTGAAATTAAAAACACACCAGAAAGAGTTTTTATCGTTCATGGCGAACCACATTCAGCAGATGTTTTTCGAGTTAAAATTAAAGATACGTTCGGTTGGGAATCTACCATTCCTGAATTGTATTCCATGGAAGAATTTGATTTAAAAACTGAAAACGCAGTAACAGAAAGTTAATAATGGCAACCGAAGATTTCACAGCAA
>CAJQQY010000320.1 GCA_905480595.1 uncultured Saprospiraceae bacterium
CTT
This sequence comes from uncultured Saprospiraceae bacterium, assembly GCA_905480595.1. Classification (GTDB taxonomy): domain Bacteria; phylum Bacteroidota; class Bacteroidia; order Chitinophagales; family Saprospiraceae; genus CAJQQY01. The sequence goes on from CAJQQY010000320.1 coordinate 4, forward strand.
TGTAAACGCTGGGGAAATGTTAAAGTTCATAACTTTCAGGAAATAATGAAAGTTTATCTGTGGCTTATAATTTTGAATTAAATCTTTTTGCTTATGCTAAATTACTGACGAACCATTTTGGAAAAAATAAGAAAGGAAAAGTTATTTTTACGTCTTATTTGAAAGATGAATGGAATACGGATGACACGGATCGAGTGGGTTCCATTACTAACATCATAAAATTCGAGAGCTTTAAAATTAAATTTAACAAAACAACCATTTTCAACATGAAAAAAATCTGGTGCATTTTAGTTTTTACCACGCTAACGCTAATACATTTTCAAACATCATTCGCCCAATCTCTATTCAATCCTGATGGAATTACGTTAATAGAAATTACTTTCGAAAATTCGAATTGGGATCAGCAATTAGATGATTTCTACACCGCCGACATGAATGAAAGATTATTGGCTACAGTCGAAATCAATGGGGAGAGTTTTGATAGTGTCGGGATTCGATATCGGGGAGGAGCAACTTACAATGCTGATCAAGGAAAAAATCCCTTGAATATTAAATTGGATTATATTAAAAATCATGATTATCAAGGAACTGAAACTTTGATATTAAACAACGGTGCAAAAGATCCATCTTTTGTGAGAGAAGTTTTGTCACATGATATTGCTAATCAATACATGCCTTCCCCTCAAGCGAATTACGCCAAAGTTTTTGTGAATGGAAGTTATCATGGCTTGTATACGAATGTAGAAAATGTAGATAAAGGTTTCATGGCGATGAGCTTTAATTCAGATCGAGAAAATACTTTTTTCGAATGTAGTCCTGATGGAACGATCAATCCTCCGGGGGCAGGTTGCACGGAAGGAATTGGCTCATCTTTGGAATACTTAGGTGCTTCAGTTGAGTGTTATAAAGATTATTATGACAAAAATTCAGACCCAATTGGAGGTTGGAATGAGTTGGTAAATTTGACGAATGATATTGAGTCTAACGCTGCTGATATTGAATCATCCATAAATATTGATCGAGCGATTTGGAATTTAGCGATGCAAAATTTATTAGTGAATTTGGAAAGTTATATTGGGGCGACTCCTGAAAATTATTATTTGTTCCGAGATGAAAATAATCGATTTAATACTTTATCGACTGACTACAATGAAACTTTTGCTGGCGATGCAGAATTGGAAGATGGACAAGGAGATTTGACATTGAGTGAATTACAAAACCTTGATCCACTTTTGAGAGCGAATGATGATACTCGTCCGTTGCTAAAATTGATTTTGCAAGATGCAAGGTACAAACGACAGTATGTTGCTCATTACCGAACGATGCTACAAGAGATAATTAATAGTGGTTGGTATGCGACTCGTGCGCAAGAATTAGTCAATATGATTTCGGCTGAAGTGACAAGCGATCCAAATAAATTATATTCAGAAGCACAGTTTAATGAAAATTTAAATAGCACAACAACGATAGATTATAATGGTGCAATGATTGATATTCCAGGAGTTTCGGAATTGATGAATCAAAGATTGACTTACTTATTGGCGCATCCTGAATTTGTGAAAACTCCTCCAAGTATCAGTAATATTGGTCATTTTCCAATAGATGTAATACCTAATTCTAACAATACAATTACGGCTGAAATTACGAATGCAGATTATGTTTATGTTGGTTACCGAAGTAACTTGACAGAGATTTTTCAAAAGGAAGAAATGTTTGACGATGGAAATCATAATGATGGATCAGCAGGAGACGGAATTTATGGAGGAGATATTTTTGTAGGTTTGGAAGGAGCGCAATATTATATTTATGCAGAAAATTCAGGAACAGATGTCGGAGCATTTTCACCGAAGCGAGCGGAGGAAGAATATTATAATTTGACCACTTTTGGAGATGTAGTGATTAATGAATTAATGGCTTCCAATGCAACAACGGTTACTGATCAAGATGGTGAATATGACGATTGGGTAGAGCTTTATAACAATACTTCTACGGGGATTAATTTGAATGGGTATTACTTGACAGATGATCCAAATGATTTGATGAAATACCAATTTCCAAATGTTACGATTGATGGAGATGGATATATTATTATTTGGTTAGATAGTGATCCATTGCAGCAAGGATTGCATGCTGATTTTAAATTATCAGCAAATGGAGAGGAATTACTTTTGGTAAATGCGAATTTGCAAGTGGTGGACAAAGTAGTTTTTGGAGCACAAACAACTGATGTAAGTTATGCTCGTGTTCCAAATGGAACAGGTGAATTCGTTCAAACGGCGCCGACCTTTAACATGAATAATGGAATGGGAAGTTCGACGATTGATTTGGCTACTGCACTAGGAATTAAGATTTATCCAAATCCAACGCAAGACTTTTTGACTTTGGAAATTAAAGAAGGAGAAGATTTAGAAGTGGATGTTTTTAATGCGTTGGGACAAAGAGTTCGTAGTTTTCAATTGAAGGAAAAAATGCAATTGGATGTTTCTGACTTTAGGAACGGAATGTATTGGATGAGTTCGAGAGGAAAGATTTTGGGGAGGGTAGTGGTGCAGAAATGATTAATTGAGTTCTTCTTTTTTAAAAATAAAAAAACGCATTTGGGAATTTTCCAAGTGTGTTTTTTTTGACATTACCGTCAAAGTCATTTTACTTATTTCGTTAAATAAGTTATTGTTTTATAAATTTTAAAGTAACCTCTCCCTGACTAGTTTTTATCTTTAAAAAGTATAATCCATTTGATAAATGAGAAACATCAAAAGCAGTTTTTTCAAGATTATCCAACTGGTAATGCTTTATCTTTTCACCAATTAGATTGATGACGACTACTTCTTGAAAAGTTATTTTCTTAGATGAGGTTGTTTCTAAAATAATTTGTTCCGTGGTTGGGTTTGGATATAGTTTTACGTTTTTCTTTTCTAATAAAAAGTTGCGAGTACTTGAGATATTATCATCTTCCAAAACAATTGTAAAAAGTCTTCCGCTATTTTGATCTTCATCATAGTTTAAACTAATGGAAATAGTTTCAAGACTATCCACAAATTCATTTATAATTTTAAAATATTGTCCATTGTCAAAATTTGTTTCTGAGAGTTCATAAACAGTCACTTGATAGTCACTCTCGAAAGGGATATTTGCCACGTCTAAATTAATGATATAAGTTTGATTAGCCTCAGGTTTTAGCGCAGCAATAGTTATCGTAATTTTAGATTCATCATCATTTTTTCCTGCAATGACATATTCATTGAAGTCGCCTTCAATATATAAGCGATTAGGTGTTTCCAATAATTTATTCATGTTAGTGCGAGCTACAGCAGTTACTTTTTCTTGGATAGGATTGTTGGTGAAAACTCCGAGACTTGGATTCCCATTTGATGTTTCGTATTCTACGAGATTAACATAGTGGGCAAATTTTACATCCCGATCAAGCATCATAGAAATGTCTTTGAAATTCACTAAGTCATGTTCTAAGGTGTTTGTGAATGCAAGAGACGAACCATTTAAAATGCCCCATTCTGTATTGATTAACTCAGCATTTGGCGCATATAAATCAATGCCATTTTGAGCAAGTGTTAACTTCGAAGTATCAAGTGAACCAAAGGGATCAGAGGAATATGGATGAATAGAAAGGAAATCTAAACGAGTGTTATTGTTGTTTATTTCGGTCAAAAATGTTTCAGCAAAATTGACTTGATCTGCATTCAAGATGGCAAAACTACAACAACCTATTTTTATCTCATTACTTATTTCATTATCATTATTTATTTCATTTACGATGGCTTCATACATATCATAAAGTTGATATTCTGTTCCTCTCCAAAAAGTAGGAAAATTATTGGTCGGATGATCTGGTTCATTCCATATTTCATAATAGGTGATCCCATAATCTTTGGAACCTTTAAATAATCCTTTGGTGTGCCTAATCACATTTCTTACCACTCTAGCATAGACTTCATTGCTTTGAGGCGGTACGGTTCTAATTTCATTATCGACTTGATAAAATGGAATAAGTGATCCAGAATGATAAATTGGATTTTGATTAGAGGCTAAGGTAAATGGCATATAATCAATGTTGAGAAAAGGCTCAACATCAACCGAATCCAAGGCATCCAATTGTTGGTCAAAATAGTCGAAATAATAATTGTCAGGATTATCTGCCTCTGTTAATGAGTTGCCTCCTCGATAGAATTCAGTTGGCAAAGTTTTTAAAATGTTGGTGTCTTGAGAGGCGTAGTCAACATGCGGCAAATAAATAAAAGTACCAATAGAGACTTTAATACTTCTTGGTTTTAAAAAATCCATGGCATCTACAAATCCAGGATCTTCAATGAAAGGAGTATGAGGAATATTTGGAAAAAACCAAGTGTGCGGACCATAGCCATGTTGAATATTTATTTCCCAATAGTCATTCCACAATGGAGAAATCTCTCCAATGATCGAATCGGATTTTACTTCAAGATTAAATACCTGTCCTTTTGCAGGCATTATTCCTAAAATGAAAATAAGGAGAATAGCATATTTTATAGCATTCACTTTACGATTGGTTTTATAAAAAAAAATTACTTTTTCCGGCTATAGTTATCATGCATTCCTTCACCATTCAAAATTTTACCAACACTTTTTTCGATTCTTGCGACCCGCGTTTTTGATTGTTTAGGTTGCGAAAAAAATATGATATATCCTCTTTGTCGTCCAGGAGTTAAGGCTTCAAAGGCAGTTTTTAAAATTGGATCTTCTTCAAATTTTTCTTCTAATTCTGCTGGAATTGGTTCAGGATTTTTTTTAAAAATTACTTTCAATCCAGCTTTTTCTACCTCGATAGCTTGAAAGATGTAAGTTTTTATATCGGCTTCTATCTCTCTAATTTTTTCAACATTAGTAAACTTAATCAAGCGTGCTGCCTGAGAATTTTTCCCAGGTTTTTCCAACATTCCATTAGTATCACTTAACAATGAACCCTTGAAAAAATTGATAGAACAAAAATCTTTGAATGCACTAATTATTAAAATATTTTTATTCTGAAAAGTATAGCAAGGAACTCCCCATTTGCATTCTTCGATTAGTCCGCAATCAAGAACTATACTTCTCAAATATTCCAACTCTGGAATCCAATTGTGGATTTTACAATCGGGAGTTCCTCCAAGCGAACAACGTCCACAGCCTTCAAGGAAATATTTATCTACCGTTTTATTCATAGATTTTTTTATTTAAATAATTCTTGACTTCATGACAAATAAATGTGAGCAATAACTATTAATCAATTAATTAATAGACATAGTTTCAATTTCATTTTCTTCAACAATTCCGTTTTCATCTGTTCGGATTAAGATCAATCTATATTTTTTATCTTCATTATTCTGAGCATAACCAAGCATAAAAAACCCTCCATCATCCGTAAGGCAAAATGCTCTAAGATTATCAGTTTTTCCTTTCAAGTAGCTTCTTTCCCAAACCTTTTTTCCGTCCTTATTAAATTTTAATAACCGTCCTCTGTCTTCAGGATTTTTTGTTGGTTTTCCTGTACCAATAATAATTTCGTCATCACGATTTACATAGCTTCCATAATAGTAGAAAGTATTTTTTATTTTTTTAGACCATAATAATTCCCCTTTTTTAGATAGGCTCGAAACGAATAAATCTCCACCATTAGAACCGACCACATAAGTAACTGATTTATATTTTTTTATATCTTTTATATAGCATTTACCTTCGTACTCACATATTTTTCCATCCCAAATTATTTTTTTCCCTTTTTTGATCTGTGCAATTTTTTGTTCATCTTGTTCAGTAAGTGGAGCGAAATAACTTTTTGAAGATTGACAGACAACTTCATCAAGACTCAATTCACTATCTATTTCTTTTGGGAAATTTAGGTTTTTGTAATCTATTTCTTTCCCAACTCGATTTGTGTAAATAAAAACTTCTTCGTCTTTTTTATCTCTTTCACTCAATCGAACTCTCATGCAAATTTCCTCTTTCTCATAAAAGACATCCATTACCCTCATTCTTTTTTCATCTGCAAAAACCCAACTTTTCCATAATTCACCATCAGAGTTAAATATTTTCATAGTTAAGTCTAACTTCCCTCTACCTGTTTGTTGGCTATAAACAATTACAATTCTTTCCTGTCCTCCAAAATAAAAACTAGTTCCTTTCGCAAAACTATTTATTCGGTTGAACTTAACGCTCCAAAGTATTTTTCCTTGAGCATCTATCTTTATTAGTTTATTATCATCCGTTTCATATTCGTCTTTTGAAGACACCATAAATACAAAACCACCATCTCCAGTTTCTATCAAAAATCTTTGAGTAGAAACGTCTTCTTTGCCTTCAATATATTTAGTCCAAGATTGTGAACTCAGATGGTTAGACGAAAAGAAAAACAATGCTAAAAGGAGGATGTAATTTTTCATGTATTAAATTTTTTGTTTTCTAAATATTGAAGAGACAAAGTATTAGTTCAATTTATGCGATATTTTTTGTTGATTTTTCTGACATTCTATTAATTCGAATAGTTCTCAATCAAACTATGCACCTTGCTAATCGAGGTCGTTTTTTCTCTTGTCCATTTTTTTTGGTCTTTTCGATAAATAACTAATTTTCTAGAAAGAGTAGCTTTATTTTCTAATTCAAGTGCAACTTTCTTAAACTCTTTTCCATTGAAGTAAAAAATAATTTCCTCAAAAAGAAAGTCATTAATCTGCTGAACACTATCTGGAAAAGGACTTTTATCGAAGTGATCACTATCAAAAATTATTTTTCGTTTGATGATTCCTCTGTCATCAAAACTTTCCCATTGATATGCGTAAAATTTTTCACGACCATGTATTTTCTTTTTAAAAAGTCGTTCAAAAATTAAGATTTCCTTTCGCTTTATTTTTTCAACGATGACTTTTTTTTGATTATAAATTTCTAATTTTTTATGGCCTTGGTTTCGTTTTAAAATTCCATTGGGAAAATATTCTTTGAGTGTTAATTTATTTTTTTTAGATCTAATTTCCTCTGATTTTATTTTTCCATTTTTGAAATACTTTGTTTTTTCCCAGCCTTTTTTCTTTAGAATGAAAACTTCAGATAGCTGGCCTGTTCTCGCAAATGAAAAAAGGGTGTCGATGGGTTGACCATTTTTAAAATTACCTTTCATTCTTGTTTTTCCATCAAAATAATAATCAACAATTTTTCCATTGGCAAGAGTTTCACAGTTATAATAGGCTGAGTTCGGTGGACTGCTTATTTTGGTTCGACTCGTTATTCGAGGGAGGAAAAAGGTATCTCGATTAACGCCATTTTCTATAATATTTACATCAACAATTATTTCATTAAAGCCTATCTGAAGTTGATAACTTCCTTGTTTTGGAAGGGTGAGAGATTTTCGTTTTAGATCAAAACTTTTAAAACCATAAGTTTTTGTAGAATCAGATAGCTTCCAAAGTTGAAATTTTAGAACTTTATTTGAACATTGATTGATAAAGGTTGGCTCAAAAGTAATTTGACCAAGTAAAGAATTGGAAATAAGAAATGAAAAAGCAAAGATTAATAATCTCATATTCTAATTATGTTGGAATTTATTTGAATGACTTGGATTGATCGAAAAAGTAATCAACAAGAGTTTGGAAAAAAGTAATTTGTATTTCATGTTGGATTATAATTTTTTGTAAATGTATTGATTTAAAAATATAGAAATGTCATTTGACTCCCATCTTGTGAATTAGATTTTCATTATTTTTGTTCCGTGAAAATAAAAAAACTCTTCTTACTTCTCGGCATATTCGGAGCTATTCAATTTTTGGTTTTTACCACCTATGCCATGACTATTTATCCAGGCGGAACGATTCATAATCATGGCTTGGAGGTCTATTCTTTTTTTACCAATTACTTTAGTGACCTAGGGCGGACTCGAACTTTTGATGGAACATCGAATTGGGCATGTCATGTTATTTTTAAAACGGCTTTGACGATTTCGGGTATTTGTATCATGTTATTTTTTATTACGTTGCAGTCTTTTTTTGAAGATGGAATGACGAAAGTCTTAGCCGTCTTGGCAACTTTCTTTGGGATTATTGCAGGCGCATGTTATATCGGTTTGTCATGGTTGCCATACGATGTGGCGTTTTGGGAACATCGATATTTTGTGCAAGCAGGATTTATTTCATTTTTGATCATGAGTTTATTTTATACAATCGCAATTTTTCAAGATGAAATTTATCCAAATAAATATGCTTATGCCTTTTTGATTTTTATGATGATTTTATTTCCACAGATTTTGATTATGATTTATGGGCCGAGATCGTGGACTTCGCCTAATGCTTTATTCTTACAAGCGACGAGTCAAAAAGTCGTAGTTTATTCACAGATACTTTGTTTGTTATATCAAGCAGTTGGCCTATGGCGGCTACAAACGAGACTAGCCCGCAACACTTAGCGATCTGCTTTAGCGGATATTAGCATAATAAGGTTCGCTAAAGAAGAAGGCTATGTAGGGATTGTCACCACTTTTTTATTATTTTTGGAAAAAACATTTCAAATCCTAATTCACAAAAAACATTTTTTATGAAAAAATATAAACTCTACACATTTCAATCTATTCTGCGTGTAAGCATTGTTATGTTGTTTGCATTTACGTTTTCAAATGTACAAGCCCAACCAGAAAAACAATTTTACGGATGTAAAAATAAACATCATCATCATTTTAGTAAAGCACCAGAACTTACTCCTGAGCAGTTGGCAAAAATAACTACAAGTAATGAGCGAAGTGATACGATTAATATTTTACATTACAATATCAGTTTAGACTTTACTCAATTTAATCAACAGGAAATTTCTGGAAGTTGTGCGATCTCTATCCAATCAAAAATGGACGATGTAAATTCCATTACACTCGATTTATTGGCTTTAAATATTGATTCAGTTGTTGCGGGAAATACGGTATTGAACCATTCTTACGATGGAGATTTTTTAACAGTAGAGTTTTCAAATCCGTTGAGTATTGAAGAGGAATTGACTTTTGAGGTTTTTTATAATGGAAATCCTACACCTGCTGCTTCTGGATTTGGAGGATTAGTTTGGCAAAATGGAATTGCCTATAATTTAGGAATTGGTTTGGGAGCGACACCTTATAATTATGGTCGAGGTTGGTTCCCCTGTTTTGATACATTTGTAGAGCGATCAACTTATGAATTTAATATCATTTCGAATGGAGGAAAAAGAGCTTATTGTATCGGGACTTTTATGGGACAAGATACATTACCAAATGGTGATTTGCTTAGAAGCTATGAAATGAATCAACAATTGCCAACCTATTTGGCTGGGATTGCAGTTGGAGATTATGAGAGTTGGACTGCTACTCATGCAGGTGCTTTTGGAGATGTGCCTTTAGAAATTTTAGCAAGACCAAATGATCTTTCGACGGTAGTTAATTCATTTCAATATCTTGATGAGTCAGTTGATAATTTGGAATATTGGTGGGGAGAATATCCTTGGGAGCGAGTTGGATATGTGATGACAGGAAATGGAGCGATGGAACATCCTACTAATGTTGCGTATCCAATTTCCTTGGCGGATGATGGTCCAGTTCCAGTTCATAATGAAGTGATGGCGCATGAGTTAGGACATCATTGGTGGGGAAATGTAGTGACCTTAAATGGTCCTCAAAATATGTGGATCAAAGAAGGCCCAGCAGAATATAGTTCGCATCTTTTTTACGAGCATGTTTTTGGACGAGATGATTTCTTGAGAGTAGTTAAAGATAATTTATTATTGGTGATGGAGGAAGCTCATATTGATGACAACGGTTATCAAGCTTTGTCTCCAATGCCTTACGAGGAAACTTATGGGACTCATACTTATCAAAAAGGTGCATTGGTGATTCATAATTTGAGAGGATATTTAGGAGACTCATTATTTCGAGTTGGGATGCAATCAGTTTTGGATGAGTTTGCGTATGGACATATGGATGCGCAGCAATTCCGAGATCACTTGACTACCGCAACTGGTGTAGACATGGAGCCATATTTTGACGCATGGATTTTTGCACCAGGATATGCTTCTTATGAAATTGATAAAATGACTTCGACTGCTTCGGGAAATAATTTTGATGTAGAAATAGACGTTCAACAGAAATTACATGCAGCGACAGTTTTTCATAAACAAACTCCTTTGTCAGTAACTTTTATGGATGAAGATTTTAATGTTCATCATGATCAAGTTATGGTCGATGGAGAATTTTCAACAGTTACAGTCTCTGTTCCGTTTGAACCTTCTGCAGCATTTTTTAATGGAGATCATGAATTAAATTTGGCAGTTATTGGATCCCAGAATATGTTGACTGATGATGGCCCATCTGGAATTTCTTATGGTGGAATAGTTGTGAATGTTCAAAATTATGTTGATTCTTCATTTATTCGAGTGGAAGAATATCGGGTGCCAGCTGATCCTTCGCCAACTAATATTTATGATGCAAGAATCGCAACAGGAAGATATTTTAGAGTGACGGGAGTGTTGGATTCTGAGATGGAAATTCGAGGATCAATTTCATATGATGGTTCTGATCCTGAAAAATTGGATTATGATTTACTTCAATTTACGGAGGATAGTTTAGTTGTTTTGTATCGAGAAAGTCCAGAGGATGATTGGTCGGAATATGATGATTATGAAGTTAAAGTTCTGGGGTCATCGACGAATGGAACAGGAGTTATTTTTATTGAAAATTTGCAATTGGGAGAATACGCTTTAGCAAATGCGGACATTCCAATGGTTGCCAATGAAAATATTTTAAAGGAGAAAATTGATTGGACACTTTTCCCAAATCCTGCTTCTGATTTAGTTGAATTGCAGGGAACACTTCCTCAAAATGGAACATATGAAGTATCTATTTATGACGTTCGAGGGAATAATGTTTTAGGGGAAAAGATGGATGTGGTGAATGAACAGTTTTCTATAACAATGAATTTACAAAATTTATCTAATGGGGTATATGTGGCGGTGATCCGTGATGAAAATGGAAAAGAGTGGGGAAGCCAGACGGTGGAGGTCATTAGATAAATGGGAATAACCAATATCGAACAAGGAATAACCAATGTCCAACTGTAGTTTCATGCGAATAGTTGGACATTGGACATTCCTTGTTGAATATTGGTTATTCATTCTACAGTATTATTCAACAGATATTGTTGTTAAGCATAAAAAATAACAATATTGGAATAAACAATTTAAATTGTTTTAATTAGTCTTTTTTTAGTTCAAAATTAAACCATGGGAAAATTTAATTTACAAGAAAGACTAATTGATTTTGCGGTTCAAATAATTGACGTTGTGGATGCTTTGCCTAAGAATCCTGTTTGTAAACATTTGGGTTCCAATCAACTATTACGATCTGGGACTTCGCCTGCCTTAAATTATGGAGAAGCTCAATCTGCAGAATCTCGTGCAGATTTTATTCATAAAGTGAAAATCATCTTAAAGGAATTGAGAGAAAGTTTTGTCTGTTTAAGGATTTTAAATCGGAAAAAATATCTTCCTGAGAATATACTTTTACCCATCTTAAAAGAAGCAGATGAATTAATCGCAATTTTTGTCAAAAGCTATAAAACAGCTAAAGGAAATATGAATAGTGAGAAGAGGAGGTGAGGAATAACCAATATTCAACAAGGAATAACCAATGTCCAACTGCAGTTTCATGCGAATAGTTGGACATTAGACATTCCTTGTTGAATATTGGTTATTCATTATTCATCCAATTTTACCTTTTGCAAAATTCTATTCCTATCTGCATTTTCCCTTCCTGATTCAAGGTAAAATAAATAACCATCTTCAATTTCCATTTTTTCTACAAAAGTACAATCCAAAAATAAGACTGGTTGCGTAGTTCCTTTGATCAAATTGATGCGATGAATTGTCTTTCCTGTTTTAGTATTAAAAGCCGTGTACACCTTGTTATTTTTTTTGTCGAAAAGAATTTGTTTGTGCCATTTTTTATTTTCGTGATAAGTGATGGGCGTGTATCTTTTGTTTTTTCCCTCGAAGTTGACAAATTCTAAATAGCCAGCAGTATGATTAAATAAGCAAAGTTCCTCTCCCATATTTACTAAAGGAGAATAGAGTGGCTTGTACATCAAAGAGTTCCAAGCTTGTACTTGCCCCCAAGTAAGTGGAATGCCCATTTGTCGTTGTAAAGTATGATCGTCTTTGCTTCTTCTTAAGTTAAGTTCATCAATGACACGAAGTGTATTAAGGATGTTTTTTTCTTTTTTGGAAACAACTTGATAGGTTAGTATTTGATCACGTCCAGTATGTTTTTGTCGATAAATAAAATCCTCAGAAGACTCTACACATGGTTCTATGAGTTTATGGAATTGCTTCTTGGGATATTTTGCCAAGAGCAAAATTTTATTTTCAATGACGCTCATTTCATAACCATGATTTTTTCCAAGGAGATGAATACTACCTAAACAGCCTTGATGTAGATTACTTACTTTTACTTTTTTTAAAGGAAATTCATCCAAAAGTTCACCTTGCCAATTTTGAAGGATTAATTTATTACCTGAAAAGACATTCGCATAAGTGAGAATCAGAATTTGATTTTCTAGGAGTATAAAGTCTTTTACCGTAAAAGATTTATTTGTCAGTTTCTCGATTTTGGGTTGAGCAGTAATTTCTATTTCTGGAAGTCCAAAAGAGGAAGGTTGAAGATTAATGAGAATTGGTTCAGTTGGTTTTTGATCGAGTCTCAAAAGAAAATTTTCATAGCCGACGTAGGAGAAAATAATGACAGATGGATATTCTTTTATTTCGATTTGGAAAGTTCCATCTATATTTGAAAAATCACCTAACGAAGAAGTTTGGTTGAAAATATTGACTTTTTCTAATGGTGAATTAGTTTTAGCATCAACAATGATTCCCTCAATTGTTGAAGAAGTTTGGGCATTTATTTTTCCAATTAAAAAACATATAGTAAGGGTAAAAAGGAGAAGTTTTTTCATTGGTTAAAATTGAAAAATGAAAAGCGAATTAATCTTGAAATAAAATTAGCAATTATTGCACTAAATTCCCCCCCAAAAGAACCAAATGTCAGGTCACTAAATGTCATATTCCTTCCATCTCATTTAGTTTTTTTGGAATACTTTTTTCATTTAATCTATCTTTACCAACACTCTAGAAATTGAAGCAGTTTCATTCAAGAAATCTCCCCTCAAATTCTCACATTAAAAAATGCGATTGAAAACCTAAACTATTGATTAATTAATTGTTAATCAATGACTTAGATTTGTGTAATTTTTTTAATCTTGATGAATATTTTTTAACTATTTAATTTATCCGAACCAATTATGTCGTACCGAACAAAACAATTTTTTAAATCAATTGGCTTATTGATTGCGTTTTTCGCATTCTCCTTCCAATTAGCCTTGGCCAATAATTCTAATCCATGGAATCGAATAGCGGAGAAAGATTTTGCCCAAAAAAATATGGAGCGCCAAATCGTTCCAAAAAAATACAAAACATTTCATTTGAATTTATCGGAGTTACAGGAGTTGTTGGATACAGCTCCTTTGCGATATTCAGCAGAGGCTGAAACTCAAGAGCCTGTAATTTTTTACTTGCCAATGCCAACTGGAGATATGGAACGTTTCCAAATTTTCGATGCGCCAATAATGGAACCTGGAATTGCTGCAAAGTATCCAATGATTCATTCATATGCTGGTGTAGGAATAGACGATCCAACTGCTAGTTTGCGATTTGATGTTACTCAGTTTGGGTTTCATGGAATGGTGATTTCTGCAAGACATAGTTCCGTTTTTATAGATCCATTTTCGAAGTCAGATAATGAGCATTACATTTCTTATTATAAAAGTGATTTTGAAAAAGAAAATTCAAATTTTGAATGTCATGTAGCTGGGAATGATGATAATTTAGATGATGGAACAGGTGTGATGGATTCGAATGCAAGTAGTTTATTGCAAGGTGATTGTATGTTGAGAACGTATCGATTGGCTTTGACTTGTACGGGTGAATATGCCACTTTTCATGGAGGAGATACTGCGAGCGTTGTTGCTGCATTTAATACTTCAATGACGCGTGTGAATGGAGTTTATGAAAGAGAGGTAAATGTGAATATGGTGATTGTAGATAATAATGATACCTTAATTTTTTTAAATTCTAGTACTGATCCTTATCAAAATAATAGCCCTGGACAAATGATAAGTGAATGTCATAGTCAATGTACTGCACTTATTGGTTCTGCTAATTTTGATATTGGACACGTATTCAGTACAGGCGGTGGAGGTCTTGCTGGGTTGGGAGTTGTTTGTAGTAATGGTAATAAAGGAAGAGGAGTAACAGGAACAAATAATCCAGTAGGAGATCCCTTTGATATTGATTATGTATCACATGAAATGGGACACCAATTTGGAGCAAATCATACGCAGAATAATAACTGTAATAGAAATGGAGCTACTGCGATGGAGCCAGGAAGTGCTTCTACCATCATGGGCTATGCAGGTATTTGTAATCCAAATGTACAGAACAATAGTGATGATTATTTTCATGCGATAAGTCTTCAGGAAATTTCAAATTATATCAATAATGGAAATGGAGATAATTGTCCGGTGACTACCGATACTGGAAATACTCCTCCGACTGTAAATGATGTTGCAAATTATACTTTGCCGATTTCTACTCCATTTAAGTTAACTACTGTTGGGACTGATTTGGATGGTGATGTAATGACTTACTGTTGGGAACAAATGGACAACGAAGTTGCAACAATGCCTCCTGTGTCAACAAATACTGGTGGGCCAGCATTTAGAACTTATGATCCTACAGAAGATGCTTTTCGATATTTTCCAAAATTAAATGATATCGTAAATGGGATCGATGATCAATGGGAAGAGTTACCGAGTGTTTCTAGAGATATGAATTTTAGAGTAACAGTTAGGGATAATCATATGGGAGGAGGATGTACGACTGAAGATGATGTTGATTTGACTTTCTCGAATACTGCTGGACCATTTTTAGTACAAAATCCAAATACTGCTTTGTCTTGGTTGGCAGGTACAACTGAAACAGTAACTTGGGATGTGGCTGGGACTGATGCTGCACCTGTAAGTTGTGCAAATGTAGATATTATTTTATCGATAGATGGGGGATTTACCTACCCAATAACTTTAGCAACAGGAGTTCCAAATAATGGTTCATTTGATGTTGTTGTACCTGATAATACGACGACGACTGCAAGAGTAATGATAGTTTGTTCTGATAATATTTTCTTTGATATTTCAGATGAAAATTTTACAATTGAAACACCTCCTTCACCAACTTTTGTAATGGGAGTTGCTCCTGATTCATTTGATGTATGTGGAAATATTGGGTCAGTAGATTATGTTTTTGATCTGACTTCTTTGGTTGGATTTAATGAGGTAGTGACGATGACTACTGCTGGAGTTCCTGCTGGAGCAACAGAAGCTTTTTCTCAAAATAATTTTGTACCAACAGCTACAACAACATTGACTATTGGAAACTTAGGTGGAATTACGGATGGAATTTATAACATTATAATTACGGGGACTGCTGCATCAGTTACGGTTGAGCAAATGGTGACTTTGATTGTGAATAATGCATCACCATCGGTGGCAGTTTTGAACTCGCCTACAAGTGGATCGAATGAACAAATGTTGAATACAACTTTGGTCTGGACTGAAATGACAAGTGCTGCAAGTTATGTGATTGAGATTTCTACAACTCCAGGATTTGGAAGTGATATTGTAGAAACATCTCCAGTTACTAACAATACGTATACGCCTCAGAATTTGCAACCATTGACAGTTTATTATTGGAGAGTGCGAGGGGTTAATACTTGTGGAGAAGGTGTTTCTTCAAGTTGGTATTCTTTCCAAACTGCTGGTACTGGATGTAATACTTATACAAGTACAGATACTCCAGTTGCCATTTCTGCTAATGATGTAAATACGATTAATTCATTTTTAACAGTTGGTGATAATTTTACGATCACAAGTGCAACGGTGTCTATGGAAGTTTCACATACTTGGGTTGGAGATTTGAATGCAATTTTAAAATCACCTGGAAGTTCTGATCTTGATCTTTTTGATCGACCTGGAAGTCCAGCTTCTAACTTCGGATGTGATGGAGATAATCTTCTTTTGACATTTGATGATGGAGCAGCAAATGATCCAGCTAGTTTAGAAAATGGATGTGATACTGGTGCTCCTGGTTATACTATATCAGGGACTTATCAGCCAATTGATGCTTTAAGTGCTATTAATGGAGAACCTTCTTCTGGAACTTGGGAGATAGAGATGTCTGATGCTTTTGCTCAGGATGGTGGTGCTTTGGAAACTTGGAGTTTGGATCTTTGCTTTAGTGCATCTGCTGGAGCTGCGCCTAGTTTAATCAATAACACTTTGACGGTTGCTCCAAATGGAGCGGCAGCTGTGCCGAATAGTAACTTGGTGGCGACATCTCCAACGAGTAATTCTTCTCAAATAGTTTTTATTATTTTAAGTTTACCGACTGAAGGGAACTTGACGATCAATGGAGTAGCTGCAACAGTTGGAGCGACTTTTACACAAGCAGATATTGACAATAATATTTTAGTTTATACCAATACAAATGCTGCTGCAACTACTGACCAATTTAATTTTGACATCGTAACTCAAGATGGAGGTTGGATTCAAAATGAACCATTTAATATTGAAATTGGAACAGTAACCATCTCTGCGATTACAATTATCGATCAGCAAGTTTCTTGTTTTAATGGAGCAGATGGTATGATTACCGTAAACGCAACTGGCGCAAATCCACCTCTGGAATATAGCTTAAATGGAGGTACGTATCAATCCGTTAATACGTTCTCAGGGCTTTCTGCTGATACTTATACTGTAGAAGTGAAAGATGCAATGGGGAATGTAATTACTACAAATTCAGTTACAATTGCTAATCCAGATGAGTTAATTATATCTTCGACTTTGGTTGGAAATACAGTTACAGTTGATGCTATGGGAGGAACTGGACCATTAACTTATAGTAATGATGGAACAACTTTCCAAGCAAGTAATGTATTTTCCAATTTACCAAACGACACTTATACATTTACTGTTATGGATGAAAATGGTTGTACCGTTACAACTATGGAAACGATTAATCTTATTCAAAGTGCAGCAGTTGCAACAACACCTGTTTTATGTGAAAATGGTGATGATGGGACATTGACAGTAAGTGATGTAGTTGGTGGAGAAGCACCATATTTATATAGCATTGATAATAATAATTTCACAGCAGATAATGTATTTACTGGTTTGTCTTCAGGGAACTTTACGGTTTATATCATGGATTCTAATGGAAATACGTTCAATGCTGGTTCTTATTCAGTTGCAAATGCACCTTCGCTTTCTGTAACTGGAATTGCAACTGATAATAATATTACAGCAACTGGATTAGGGGGAACTGGAACTTTGCAATACAGTATCAATGGAGTTGATTTTCAAGCAAGTAATGAGTTTCTCAATTTGCCGAATGATACTTATACGATTACTGTAATTGATGAAAATGGATGTACTTCGACTACTGGAGATATTTTAGTTGATTTCACTAGTTTGAATGAAATTGATTTTGACTTGTCTTTTGATTTATTTCCAAATCCAACGCAAGATCAATTGAACATTGAGTTAAATCAACCAACGGAGCAAAAATTATCTTTCCAGATTTTTGATGTGACGGGTAAATTGGTTCAGGAGGTTCAGTTCACGAAGAATAATTCTTATTTGAAGGAGCAGGTGGATGTTTCTCGTTTGGCAGCGGGGAGTTATGAGGTATTGCTTTCGGATGGGGAGATGTTTGGAAGGGGTAGATTTGTGAAAATGTAAATTTAAAGTTTTGCTTTTTAGATAAATAAGACCAGGTTTCCAGAGATGGGAGCTTGGTCTTTTTTTTAGATTTTTAACATTTGTGGATGTATTTGAGGCTGTTCTTTTTTTCATTGAAAAAAAAAGAACCAAAAAATTCTAGGCGAAAAAATAGCTAGACGCAAGGCAAGCTCCCGCACCCTCATTTTTCGCCGATCCTCGCCCGCTCTCCATAACTCATGGTTTTCCTTTCAGTCATTGATTTGATTAATATTTCAATCAAGTTTTCTTAGCTAAATCAACTTATTTAAATTTCAAAAGTGTTCTTTGAGAAACGGGGCGGGTTGGGAACGGCGAAAAATGTGGGTGCGGGAGCCTGCACAGAGTTTAGCTATTTTTTCGTCAAGAATTTTTGGTTACTTTTTTTTCGAATGAAAAAAGTAACAAACACTCCTGACATCCACCTACTTCAAAAATTAAAACAAAAGAGGATAAAGAAAAATCATAAACTTCATTTTCCATTAAAAGAAAGTAGGAGAACGGGAACAAATCAACAAAATTATCCCAAAAACCTCAACAAACCCCCAATTTCCAACGTTCCAAAAAAGTATTTCAAATAGTAAAATTTTCAAGTATAAAATCCAAAAAAGCTTATCTTTGCGCCCAATATGAAGAACTTTAGAAATTTTTGTGTGATAGCCCATATCGATCATGGGAAAAGTACCCTTTCTGACAGACTGTTAGAATTTACTCAGACCATATCTGAACGGAATATGAAAGACCAAGCATTGGATGATATGGACATTGAAAGAGAACGTGGCATTACGATTAAAAGCCATGCGATACAATTATATTATAACCATTCTGATGGTGAAAAATATACCTTCAATTTGATAGACACTCCTGGACACGTAGATTTTTCCTACGAAGTTTCTCGGTCAATTGCAGCATGCGAAGGAGCACTTCTATTGGTTGATGCTTCTCAAGGAATTCAAGCGCAAACCATTTCCAATCTTTATTTAGCCATAGAGCATGATTTAGAGATCATCCCAATCTTGAATAAAGTAGATATGGAAAGTGCGATGATCGATGAAGTCTCGGATCAAATTATAGATTTGATTGGTTGTAATAAAGAGGAAATCGTTTTGGCAAGTGGAAAAACAGGACTTGGTATTCAAGATATTATGGATGCTATCGTAGAGAGAATTCCTGCACCAAAAGGAGACATTAATGCACCTTTGCAAGCCTTGATTTTTGATTCAGAATTTAATCAGTATCGTGGTGTGATTGCCTATTTTAGAATCATGAATGGTGTGATGAGAAAAGGTGACCAAGTTCGATTTGTCAATACGGAAGCTGATTATATCGCAGATGAAGTTGGAGTAATGCAAATGAGTAATATTCCTCAAAAGAAATTGGAAGCAGGAAATGTGGGATATATTATCACAGGGATAAAAACTTCTAAAGAAATTAAAGTTGGAGATACGATCACGTTGACCGAGAATCAATGTGAAGAGGGCATACAAGGATTTGAGGATGTGAAACCGATGGTTTATGCTGGGATGTTTCCTATCGAAAATGAACATTACGAAGATCTGCGTGATAGTTTAGAAAAATTACAATTGAATGATGCTTCCTTAGTTTTCGAACCAGAAACTTCTGAGGCTTTAGGATTTGGTTTTCGATGTGGATTTTTAGGAATGTTGCACTTGGAAATTATTCAAGAGCGATTGTCTCGAGAGTTTGACCAAGAGGTGATTTCTACGATTCCTAACGTTACCTATTATGCTAAAACAAAAAAAGCAGGATCCGAAAAATTCATGGTAAGAACTCCTACGGATTTTCCAGATCCAGGTCTTTTAGATTATGTAGAAGAGCCATTTATTATTGCGCAGATCATTACCAAACCTGAATATATTGGTACGATCATGACATTGTGTATGGAAAAACGGGGTACGATAGAAAAGCAAACTTACCTTTCTACGGAGCGAGTGGAATTGACCTTCTATTTACCTTTAGCGGAAATTGTTTTTGATTTTTATGATCGATTAAAATCTATTACACGAGGTTATGCCTCTTTCGATTATGCTCCATTAGAATATCGTAAATCTAATTTGGTTAAATTAGATATGCTACTCAATGGCGATCCTGTTGATGCTCTTTCAGCTTTGGTGCATAGAGATAAAGCACAATCTTTTGGACGAAAAATATGTAAACGATTAAAAGAATTGTTACCTCGTCAACAATTTAAAATTGCGATTCAAGCTTCCATCGGAGCGAAGGTA
>CAJQQY010000321.1 GCA_905480595.1 uncultured Saprospiraceae bacterium
GAGCTTACTTTTAAAAATGGAGTTCCTGAAAAAAATAATTTTGATAAATATCGAATGATCAGAATGTCCGAAGCACCTAAAAAAATTGATATTCATTTTGTTCAAAACAATATCGATCCTACAGGTTTAGGAGAACCAACATTTCCTCCAGTATTTGGAGCATTAGCGAATGCTATGTACAAAGCAACAGGACAACGATATTATCATCAACCTTTCCTTGGTACTGATCAAACTAAGGTAAATCTTTAAATAACCTAAAAATCTAAAATAATAAAAGATGACAATTTTAAAAACAAAATACGGTAGACGATCTTTTCTTAAATCAACTATAGCTACAGGAGGCGGGATGGTGTTAGGGTTTAGCTGGTTAGCGTCTTGTCAATCTAAAACAGAAGAAGAAGTTTTAGCGATGCCGAAGGAATGGTTTGAAATTAATTCATATTTAAAAATTGGAGATAATGGATTAGTAACTATTATTTCTCCAAATCCTGAATTTGGACAAAATGTTCGAACATCAATGCCCATGTTGATTGCAGAAGAATTAGATCTTGATTGGAAAAATGTTGTGGTCGAGCAAGCTCCTTACCATAAAGAAAACTTCGGGTTTCAATTTACTGGAGGAAGCCGAGGAATCATGTCGAGATGGGAACCACTTAGAATGGTTGGGGCATCCGCAAGACAAATGCTTCGAGAGGCTGCAGCTCAGACTTGGAAAGTGCCAATGGAAGAAATTACAACAGATGCAGGAATGTTGATTCATAAAGCTAGCAACAAATCAGCTGGTTATGGAGAGATGGCTTCCATCGCTGCTACACTTCCAGTTCCTGAAGAAGTGAATTTAAAGTCAGTTAAAGATTTTAAAATCATCGGAACATCTCGAAAAAATGTAGATGGGAAAGACATTGTTACTGGTAAACCAATGTTTGGGTTAGATTTTAAAAAAGAAGGAATGTTGATTGCCATGATTGAACACCCACCTGCTTTTGGGTTGACATTAAAGTCTGTAGATGCTACTGAAGCGAAAGCGATGCCAGGGATAAAAGATGTGGTTACCATCAAAAGTTATAAAGATGATTTTAATAAAGGAGGATTTGATACCAACGCATTTGCTGAAATAGTTGCAGTCGTTGGAAACTCCACATGGGAGGTGATGCAAGCGAAGAAAAAATTAAAAGTAGAATGGAAACCGATTACTGCTTATTCTGAAACTATCAATGGATTTAGAGGAAAAGAAACCAAAAATATTCCTGCAGGCTTAGAATCTTCAACTAGCCATCAGTCACAAATGGAAGCCTTAGCTGCCAAGCCTGGAAAGGTTGTTCGGGAAGATGGAAATCCAAAAGATGCATTCAAAAATGCCGCAAAAATTATTGAAAGAAGTTACTCCGCTCCTTTCTTAGCACACAACTGCATGGAACCAGTTAATGCTTTTGCACATGTAGATGGAGATAAAGTGAAGCTAGCAGCTGCGCTCCAAATTCCATCTTTAATCATTCCAACCATTGCTTCAAGTCTTGGAGTTCCAGTAGATAACATTGAAATGGAAATCACTAGGATGGGAGGTGGTTTTGGTCGAAAGGCTTATGCTCATTATGTGGTAGAAGCGGCATTAATTTCCCAACAATTAAATGCACCTATCAAACTAATGTACACTCGGGAAGATGATATGACTAACGGAATTTATAGACCAACTTATCATGCAACTTATCGTGCAGCATTGGATGAAAATAATAATTTGATAGCTCTTCATGTAAAAGCAGGTGGAGTTCCTGAAAGTCCGTTATTTGCAAATCGTTTTCCCGCTGGAGCTATTGATAATTATTTAGCAGAAGAATGGTCGATTGACTCGAATATAACTATCGGTGCATTTCGAGCACCAAGGTCTAACTTTATGGCAGGTGCTGAACAGTCTTTCTTAGATGAAGTAGCTGAAGCTGCAGGGAAAGATCCTATTCAATTTAGACTTGATTTATTGAAACGAGCCAAGGAAAATCCTGTAGGAGAAAAGAATGATTATGATGCAGAACGTTATGCAGGTGTTCTTGAATTAGTTAGAGAAAAAGCAAATTGGGCCCAAAATCAGTCAGGTACCCATCGAGGTGTTTCTGCCTATTTTTGTCATAATACTTATGCTGCACATGTATTAGATATGAAGATGGAGGATGGCGAGCCAGTAGTTCAAAAAGTATGTTGCGCTATTGATTGTGGGATCGTTGTAAATCCTGATGCTGCTCAAAACATGGCAGAAGGAGCTATTACAGATGGAGTAGGGAATGCACTTTATGGAGAATTGTCATTTAAAGATGGAACTCCAGTTCAGAAGAATTTTGATAAATATCGAATGATTAGAATGGGAGAAGCGCCGAAAGAAATAAATGTCCATTTTGTTCAAAATGAAATTAAGCCAACAGGAATGGGAGAACCACCTTTTCCTCCAATTTTTGGAGCGATAGCAAACGCTATGTATAAGGCAACTGGTCAACGTCATTATCATCAGCCGTTCCTTGGTTCGAAAAAATTAATTGGTTAAAAAAATAATGAAGGAATAGAATCGATACTTTATTATGAAGCCAAATGAAACAGCCACATTATTCTTTTATTTGAAAGCTAGATGTTGCTGTCTTAAAATGGCCTTATTCTTTTTAGGAAAATGGAATTAAAAAAGGCGTTAAAAACAGTTTGCTGTTTGAGGCCGATTTAGAAAATCTTCACGACGAAGGAGTGATTAGATTTTCTTAATTGGAGGAGTTTCAAACTGTTTAGCCATTTTTAATTCCATTTTTCGTTAAAAAAAGAATACAGCCTTGATTTTTTTGCTTCGTTTTTTTATCAAGAAAAAAATGAAGGGAAGCGGGTAAATGAGCTAAGAAAATCAAGTGATTAAAATATATTTGAGGTCAATTTCCTAAGGTTTTCCTAAAATACTCAGCAAAGACAATTTTAATTACTTATAAAGCATTAAAGATTTACTCAAATTATTCAAAAGATGGATATGTACAAATACAGTTTTTTTATCCCAAAAAATTTGTATTTTTGTTCTTCCTGAAGTCTAATAATTGAGACTTTTTTTAAACTAATCCTCCACATAAACCCTTGATTTTCATAGGGTTATCTAGACTGCAACTTTTGCAGATTCATTGTATATTTATATAAATACCAATTTAATAGGGAAAAAGCCAATCTTTTGCCTTGGATTTATACTATTGTATTTCCAAAAAGCATTAAGAATGTTGGTTATTTAGTTTTTACAAAAAACAAGAATTATGAGATACTTACTTCGATTTTCTTTCTTCATTTTCGCGATTGCAATGAGCTCGCAGGCCTTTGGACAAAATCTTTTGAGCAAAGCCAATAAGCAATATGAACTCAAAGCTTATATCTACGCGATTCCAAACTATTTAGCAATTTTACAAAAGGATTCTGACGAGGTTCAAGCCTTATCGAATTTGGCAGACAGCTATCGGATGCTTAATAAAATGGATGAAGCAGAAAAATGGTATTCCAAAGCAGTAAAATATGCAGGTATCGATCCTATCCATTTTTTATATTATGGAAAAGTACTGATGGCGCAAGGCAAATATGATAATGCGAAAATTTGGTTTCAGACTTATTCAGAATCAAATCCTGAAATGGGTTCTCACTTTATCAAAAGTTGCGACTATGCACTTTCTCTTCGAGGAAAACCAGCAACCTATCGAGCTTACAAAGAATATTTAAATACAAATTATTCAGATTTTGGTCCTGCATTTTTTGGCGATTATATCGTGTATAGTTCATCTCGAACTGACATTAAAAGATCTAGCAAGAAGAATCAAGGAAAGGGATTTTCTGAAAGTCCAAACAATCAATTATACATCACTTCAATGGACAATAAAGGATTTTTAAGAATCCCATCTTTGTTGCAAAGTGATCTGGCAAATAATTATAACGAAGGTCCAGTTGCATTTAGCAATGATGGTGAGTGGGTAGTTTTTACTCGTAATATTTTTGAAAATGGAATTCGTCAAGTGCCTGAAGCAGGTGGAACTTTAGCGATGTACATTGCAGAAGTTGATGTCAATGGTACTTGGAAAAATATCAAAGCATTACCATTTAATCGTGCTGGTTTTTCTGCTGGTTATCCAACATTTTCAGCTGATGGAAAATTACTTTATTTCGCATCTAACCGAGCAGGTGGTTTTGGAGGATGGGATTTATACTCTTCTTTTAAAACAGCAAATGGATGGTCTGTTCCTCAAAATTTAGGGCCTGTGGTGAATACTCCAGGTGATGAAATTTCTCCAAATATAGATGGAGGAACACTTTACTTTTCTTCTGATTATCACCATGGATTTGGCGGAATGGATATTTTTAGAGCAGAGCAAAGAAATGGTGGTTGGAACGATGTATTCCATTTAGGAAATGCTGTAAACAGTTCTTCTGATGATTACGGATTTATTTTTAAGGCAAGTGAAAACAGAGGATACTTGGTAAGTAATCGAAAAGGAAGTCAAGGAAATGAGGATATTTATAAAGTAAGAAAAACGACTGATAATTTTATAATTTCAGTTGTTAATGAATCAGATATGCGTCCTGTGGAAGGAGCAATCGTTGATTTTTCAGCTTGTGGTGAATCAACTTATACAACGGATATTAATGGAAAATATGCTTTCCAAGCATTGGCTGGATTGGGTTGTGATATCGTTATCAAAAAAGAGGGTTACAAATCTGTTTCTTTAAAAGTAAAAAGTTTAGGTGAACGAATGACTAAAAACTTTGATGTGAAACTTCGAAGAATTGCTGATGAATATGTTGGGATAATAGTTGATTCTGATAATAATACATCTGTGCAAGATGTTTTTGTAAAAGCTACGAATCGGTCAACTGGGTTGAAATTGGAAACTCAAACTAATGACCGAGGTGAATACAGATTAGCCTTGCAAGCGCCTGAGGTTTACACAATTACATACTCTAAAGCTGGTTATATAAATACGAATAAAAAAGTATCGATTACTAGTCAGACTGATAAAAGTTTGTTAGGTGTTTTATCTTTCAAAAAAACATATAGTTCAGGGACTGGATTCGGAGGAGATGCAACTGCAAGTCTTGATGAGGTAGAAGTAGATGAAAGTGACGATGTGGTTATTCCTGAATTAGATACGCCACAAGGAACAGGAAGAGGTGAAACGGAGGAATATAATGAACTTGCTTTGCCAAAAGGATATGCAGTTCAAGTGGCCGCATATTTCGATTCACGAGAAATTAAAATTGGGAAATACGAAGGCCTACAAGAAATAGGTAATGTCTACAAAATGAAAGAAGGCAAAGCTGAAAAAGTTAGAGTAGGAATTTTTCCAACTAAAAAAGAAGCAGAAGAAGCTCGAAAAGTAATTTCTCAAAAAGGATATGATAAAGCATTTATTGTGTCAGAAGAAGGTCGTCAAAATTTAGAGTTGACCGTTCAAGATGAGGAGCCTGTAGTTGAACCAGAATCTATTGTAGAAACTCCTAAAGTAGATATAAAAGTTCGAGTAGCTACTTATAGAAATACAAAAGGGTTTGATGAAAGTAAGTTCGAAGGAATCGGAGAAATTGAAAAAATTGCCAAAGGGAAATTTACAGTTATTCTTTTAGGTGGATTTGAAACTGAACTTGCGGCTAAGATTGCTTTGGAAAAAGTTTACGAAATGGGATATCAAGATACTCATTTGGTAGTTAAAGAAGGAGACAAATTGAAACGTGTAAAATAATATTAAAACTTCCTTTAAAAGAGTCAGAGACGGCATTTCCAGAGATTGGAGATGTCGTTTTTTTTTGAGAAAATTTGAATATCCAATATCAAACAAAGAATAATCAATGTCCAAGTTGACGACTAAAATTCAATTGATGGAAGTTGGACATTCCTTGTTGAGTGTTGGCTATTCCTCATGCTAGATTTATCTTCAAAATAGAAATAGAATCTTCACTTATTTTAAATCGCTCATCCATCCGAATTCCAACCACCCAACAAATTTCTCCATCCGATTCCAATACCCAAACAGCCTCTTTCTCAAATCGATTCAACTTCAAATCAGTTAAAAATTTCTTCATTTTTTTTCCTTGACCATTCATTCCGATTGGTTGGAAATAATCTCCTGCTTTCCATTTTCGAAGCGTCAAAGGGAAGGTGATTTTTTCCAAATCAAAATGTGCAACATGTTTTTCTTTTTGAGAAAAATCTGGCAATTGATCTGTTATTTCAAAATATAATTGTCCCTCCGAAAAAGTGATTGAAGTATTATTTTTAAAAATTATAAATTGATCTTCAATGGCTTCCGTTGTTTTTTTTACAATAAAAAAATCGCGATCCAATAAAACTTGATGTGAGGATGAATGAAAAATTGCACCAGGTTGATTTTCAATTGTACTGATCATTTGAGCAGTTTGATCATTATTAAAACCAAAAGGATGAAGTATCTCAAAAAGCAAAGTCGATGGGGCAGGAGTAGCTAGTAATTTTTCTAAATGAATGAATAGTTGCTCGCCTCGTGATTCAGAAACTTCTTTTTGTAACAATGTAATTGCATAATTAAAAAGTTGTTCTGTTTCTTGCAATCGTTGAATATTTTCATCAACCGTTTTTTGCAGAGAAGGATTTATTTTTTCCAAAGCAGGAATCACATGATGGCGAATATTATTCCTTGCATATTTGTCAGTTGAATTGGAAGCATCTTCTCGAAACGAAATTTTATGAATTTTGGAATAATCTAAAACTTCCTTTTTATGAGTAAAAAGTAAAGGGCGAATGATTTTTTCTTTCTTAGGAGAAATTCCACGAAGCCCTCGAATGCCACAGCCTTTGGTGAAGTTATACAAAATCGTTTCCAACGAATCATCTAAATGATGAGCGGTGGCGATATATTGAAATCCATTTTCTACTCTAATCTTTTCCAACCAATCATACCTCAAATCACGAGCGGCAACTTGGATTGAAATCTTGTTTTTTTCCACATAATCATGCGTGTCAAAAGCAATTTCAAAAAATGGGACTTGCATTTCCTCAGCTAGTTTTTTTACAAAAATAGCATCATCATTTGAGTCATCCCCTCGTAATTGGAAATTACAATGAGCGATCCCAAAAGCAAAATTTGCTTGATGAAATAAATGACAGAGCACAACAGAATCCACCCCGCCGCTGACAGCAATTAAGACTTTCTCATTTTCTTGAAAAAGTTGTTTTTCTAGGATGAATTTTTGAAATGAGTTAAGCATGGATTAAAGAAAGGAAATTATTTGTCAAAATTCTCAAAATTAAACTATTTCGGCAAATAGCCATAAACTAAGAGGTCTATAAATAAATGTTGCTAATTAATATTTAAATATTTTTTAATGTAAAGTTTCTTCATTTTGAAAAAAAGTGGGTTTTTTTTCATGAATTTTACAGTTTAAATTTAACTTTGTGTTAAGTTGACATAAAGGTTCGTGTTAAAAAGAATAAAAGATTTATGATTGATAGTAATTTTAATAATAAAGAAATGAATAAGGCTTGTATTTTTGACCTCGATGGAGTAATTGTGGATACTGCAAAATATCATTTTGTCGCATGGCGAAACTTGGCGAATAGTTTGGGGTTTGATTTTACAGAAAAAGATAATGAAAAACTTAAAGGAGTAAGTCGGATTGATTCCTTAAACCTAATTTTGGAATGGGGCGGTATGAATTTTAGTGATAAGATTAAAACAGATTTGACAGTTCAAAAGAACGAAGACTATTTGACTTATATCCAAAAAATGAATGAGTCTGAAATATTGCCAAATGTTGTAGAGATTCTCAAGCAAGTAAAAAAGAAATCAAATTATAAAATTGGTTTGGGGTCAGCGAGTAAAAATGCGAAGTTGATTTTGGAGCAAGTTGGATTGATCAAGTACTTTGATTTTATCGTAGATGGATCGATGGTAACGAATGGCAAACCTCATCCTGAAGGATTTTTATTAGCTGCTTCGGAGATGGATGTTTTACCAGAAAATTGTATTGTTTTTGAGGATGCACCAAAAGGAGTTGAAGCGGCTTTGGCTGCGAAAATGTTTGCAGTAGGAATTGGAAGTGAAGAAGATTTGGGAGATGCACATTTGGTGATGTCTGATTTCTCAAAAACGACTTTTGAAGAAATAGAAGAAAAACTCTTAGCAGTAGTTTAATATATAATTAAGAAAGCGATGTTAGCCCTTCAAGAGCTAACATCGCTAGTATAAAAAGAAATCAATGAAAGATTACCTTAAACAAGACGAGTGGAATATTATCGAAGAAGGCTTCTATCGAAAACATAATAAAATTTCCGAATCGATTTTTAGTATTGGAAATGGACGGATGGGACAGAGAGCTAATTTTGAAGAAAAATATAGTGGAGAGACCATGTTGGGAAATTATGTAGCGGGTGTTTATTATCCAGATAAAACTAGAGTGGGTTGGTGGAAAAATGGTTATCCAGAATATTTTGCTAAAGTTTTGAATGCAGCTAATTGGGTTGGAATTGATATTGAAATAGATGGAGAAGTATTCGATTTAGCAGAATGTGAAGTGAATAATTTTCGTCGAGTTTTAAATATGAAAGAAGGATATTTAGAACGAACTTTTTCAGCAAAACTTAAAAGTGGGAAAGAGGTTAAAGTGGAAGCCAAACGATTTTGTAGTATCGTTGATGATGAAACAGGGGCGATTTCGTATAAGATTTCTGTGTTGAATTTTTCAGGCGAAATAAGCATTACTCCATACGTTGATTTTGATGTGAAAAATGAAGATGCAAATTATGATGAAAAATTTTGGGTAGAAATTGATAAACATGTTGAGCCAAGAGAAGGCTACGTTATAGCAGAAACTAAGAAAACCGCTTTTCAAGTTTGTACTGGTATGAAATTCCAGATTTTGAAAAATGGAGAAGCAAGGGATCACCATGCTGGTGTTTTTTCCAGAGAGAAATATGTGAGTAGTGATGTGAAAATGAATGTTACGGATGGGGATGAAATTACTGTTTTAAAATATGGAGCAAATCTTTCTTCTGAAAATCATCCAAAGGAAGATTTAGCAAAAAATACGCAAAGTGCTGTCAATCAGGCATTTACCAAAGGATTTGATGCGATGTTGGAAGCCCAACGAAATGCATGGTTAAAGAAATGGGAGAAAAGCGATATCATCATCGAAGGTGATGTGGCAGCTCAGCAAGGTATTCGGTTTAATATTTTTCACCTTGATCAAACTTACACAGGCGAGGATGCTCGATTGAATATCGGCCCCAAAGGATTTACTGGCGAGAAATATGGTGGAAGTACTTATTGGGATACCGAAGCGTATTGTATTCCATTTTACTTGGCAACTGCAGATCAAAAAGTGGC
>CAJQQY010000322.1 GCA_905480595.1 uncultured Saprospiraceae bacterium
TTAGCAAACGCTAATCGCCTATTTCAATACCGGCATATATGTTCAAATTTTTTGTCCATTTTCGAAAAGTGATTTTTTATTCCGTGGTTAAAAAATAAAAAAATATAGTTTTGACTACTGTTTAATAAGTAGCCTGATGAAGTTAAGGAATAAAACCTAAACAGACAAAAATTTGTCTTATAAAAATAATTATAAAATAAAATTTCAATATACAGAGTCAAATAAAACAAAGAACAATGATTTTAATCATTAACCGAATATAAAAGATATGATTTTTCGCACTACCTGAAGTGATTCTTTTGAGACAATTTGCTCGAGCTCCAATGAAAAACCAAGAGAGATATAAAAAAAGCGAATCATCCTTCGACAATTCGCTTTGTAAATCATGGTTATGTTGCTCCATTTTCAGAAACAACCCTTTTGTTTTTCGTTTTATGCTTTCAGTTTGGTTATCTGTTTATTTAGAAAATAATAGTTTCTATCCCATGTAACTTGCAGCTTGTCCCACCCAATCATCCTTTTCGATTCTTCCTGGGAAAAACTGAATAGCATCAGTAATTAAACTAATTGATTCCTCATTCAACATACTCACTTGTTCAAAAGTATAAATACCAATATCATTTAATTTCATTTCGATAAAAGGTCCTATCCCTTCTATTTTTTTCAAATCATCTTTTTCAGAAATATTCGCTTTTGGAATTTTTGTCCCAAGTAACTCTCCTATTTTCACCTTTGCTCTCTCTCCTCTTTCTTGAGGAGATATTTCTCCAAAATCTTCTTCTAATAATTCTTCGTCAAATGTATCTGGAACCTCCACAACTGGAACATCACTCAAATCTAAAACTTCTTCTCCCGTTTCAATACCAACTCCTGTACTACCTGTTCCTTGATTAGAAGTCAAAGCAGTAGTTTTTTCAAGATTTACCATTTCCTCTCTCAAGTTGGCATTTTCCAAAACTAGTTTTTCCAACTTTTCTTCAATTAAAGATAATCGATCATTTTGTAATTCATCAATCATTGCCGTTGAATCACCTGTCCCATTTCCATCAATCTCAACAACTGTATTTGGATCCATGGTTACGCCACCTTCTCCAATTCCAGCTAGTTGATTAGCATAGTTAAGGTTTTCTTCTTGCAATCTCTCCAATTGTTCACGGGCTGATCTTAACTCTGTTTGGTAGTGCGTGCGTTCATTCGTCAAGCGAGTTATATCTTTAGACATTTCGTTAGCACGTGCTTCCGAAACTTTCAAATCATCTTCTTTTTTCTCAAATTGCTCCACCAATAAATCATATTGAGTTCGAAGCGATTTTAGATCAGTTTCTTTTTGTTCCAATTCTCTTTTCAATCTTCTGATTTTGCCAGCTCTTGACCAAGCTCCAAACAAAAGCCCTAACAAAAAAGATACGCCTAAAAAAACCAATACCGCAATACTGTCTTCCGTATTCATTGCAGTAAAAAGGTCTGTCCAAAATGTTTTAAATTTTTCCATCATTATTTTGATTGTTTCAGGTTATTCTATAATTAAGTTTATTCTTCGGTTTTTTGCCCGACCTTCTTTTGTTTTGTTTGTTGCCATTGGTTCTTTTTCACCTTTAGATTCAATCTTGATTTCAGTTTGAATGCCTACTTGATTAGCAATATAACCTTTAGCGCTATCCGCTCTTCGATAACCCAGATCTTTGTTGTAAAGATCTCCTCCTGTCTTATCTGTATGACCAATAATTCTTAACGTTTTGTCAGGATTCAATTCAAAAAAAGTTCTCATCGAATCGGCATAACTTAAAAAAGCATCTCCTGGATTAAACTCATCAGAATCACTTTCAAAGTTAGATTCAGAAAAAGTCATATTGGTAAAAGAGAATTGTACGTTAGCTAAATCATTATCTGTTTTTTCCAAAATCTCAAAAATAACTGGTTCTTGAAATTCTTCAATTGTTGCCAAAGAACGATCATAAGTAATTCGATCGGCTGGAATTCCCAAGTCAATCAACATGTTCCCAATCGCCTGTGCACGAGCATATCCTATATTATCAATAAAACCTACTTGAATATCACTTTCACTTTCCAAAAACCGGCCGGTGATCTTTAACTTTTTATCATCATGATCAATCATGTAGGAAACGATTCCATCAAGAAATGCTAAATTACTAGAATCGGTTGTTGGTTGAGAAATACCATTCTGAAAAGAAAACTGATTGTATCCTTCCAAAATAACTTCATCGCCAAAAGTAAGGTTGAGATTTTTTAGACGCTCAGGAGTAGTTGGTTCTTCGACAACTTCTTGTGGTTCACAATGCTTCTTAATTTCACACACATAATAATAGCGTGCAACAGATGCCCACAATCCAAATATCAGAATACCTAGCAAGAGTCTCATCTATACGGTTGTTTTATTTTTTTGAGAAAAAACTTTTATTCCTAGGACATTGTACGATGGACGTTAACCGTTTTTCCGTATTATTCCATTTAGAATAAAATCTAAAAATGATTTGTAAATGTATTGTTTTTTTTCAAAATCTTTCTACAAAATACAAGGTCATTTATTTGAATCGCTAATTTATTGAAAATCAGGGACTTGTAGAGTCTTTTTTTGAAAAAAAAAGAAGTCAGAGGTCAGGAGTCAGAGGCACAACGACCAAACTGCCCCCCTTCACTCCTTTTCCCCAAATAAAAAAGGGACTCAACATTTACCGCTGAATCCCTTTTTAATCTTTTATAAAACAACTTACGCTGGAATTTCTTCAATTACAGCCGAAAGTCCTTTATCAATCAATGCATCTTTTTTAGGTCTTAACTCATTAAAAGATGCTGTTTTTACAATCGCTTTTCCTTTGAAATGAATTAACATCGCACATTGCTCTGCTTGCTCAGGGCTATGCTGAAGAACATCAACAAAACAATCAATCACCCAATCAAAAGTATTGTGGTCATCATTATAAACGACTAACTGTGATTGATTTCCGATCTCCTCTAAAATCTCTTCCAATACATCTACATCCGTATCTTCTTGAGTATGAAATTTTATCATCTGACTTAAAATTATTTTGTACCAAAAAAAAGCATTTCAAATATAAGAAATTATAATGAGAAAAAGCAAGTGATAATTTTACTTTTCCTTTTTATAAAAACATAAAAAACTGAACGATCATATTGTGAAAATAGTTCGTTCCGTTTTATTTTTTTCTAATTCAATTTAGTCAATGCTGCTTTTACTGCTTCGAAATTTGGCAAGTCACCTGCTGATTCCAAAACTTCTGCATACTGGATTATTCCTTCCTTATCGATAACAAAAGCGGAACGTTTCGATACCCCTTTCATATCCAAAACGAAATCTTCATACAATGCGCCATAAGCTAGAGATACATTTTTATTAAAATCAGATAGCAATTGGAAATTATAATTCTCCGCTTTTTTGAATTGCTCTAACGTAAATAATGAATCCACAGAAACTGCTAAAACTTCAGCATTCAACCCTTCATAAGTCGCTATATCATCTCGCATCGTACACAATTCAGTAGTACAAACGCCCGTAAATGCTAAAGGGAAAAATAATAAAACAACATTTTTGCCTTTGTAATCTTCCAATGATACTTCCGCTTTGTCAGAGTTTCTTAAAGTAAAGTTAGGTGCTTTGGTTCCTACAGTAATTTCCATTTTATTTTAATTTTTTTATTAAAAAATATGATTGTGAAAAAGTTTATCTAAACTTGTGCAAAGATAAAATAATCCAACAACCAATTATCAATATTGTTGAATGAATCCAACTCGAAAAGCTTACCTACAACTTCATATTGCAGTTTTATTTTTTGGTTTTACAGCAATTCTAGGAAATGATAAATTAATTTCTATTCCTGCTATTTCTATTGTATGGTGGCGAGTTTTATTTACTTCAATTAGTTTGTTTTTCGTTATCAATCTTGGAAAGACGCTAAGCAAAATTCCGAAAAAATATTTGTGGCAATACATGGTCATCGGAGCAATTGTTGCCTTGCATTGGATTTGTTTTTTTGGTTCTGTAAAACTGGCTGGGAACTCCTCTGTTGCTTTAGTTTGCATGGCAACGGTCGCTCTTTTTACCGCCTTTCTCGAACCATTAGTTTTAAAAACAAAATTTCATAAAAAGGATTTACTCCTTGGAATTTTAGTTATTCCCGGAATGGCATTGGTCGTTGGAAATGTGAGTTCCGAAATGTGGTTGGGAATCGCAGTTGGATTGCTTTCCGCATTTTTAGCTTCGGTCTTTTCGGTTTGGAATAAAATGATCATTCATGAAGCTGACCCGCAAGATATTACTTTTT
Source organism: uncultured Saprospiraceae bacterium (assembly GCA_905480595.1). Lineage (GTDB taxonomy): Bacteria > Bacteroidota > Bacteroidia > Chitinophagales > Saprospiraceae > CAJQQY01. Next base: position 4,302 of record CAJQQY010000322.1, read on the forward strand.
TAGAGATGAGTAGTGGATGGTTATTTGTTAGTTTGATTTTGCCATTCATTATGCATTTCGATGAAAAGGTGGCGTTTGTTCCAGTTGGTTTGGATTGGATTTATTTAATTCTTTTAGCTTTGGTATGTACTACTCTAGCTTATGTACTTTCACTTCGAGCATTGAAACATTTATCTGCTTTTGCTTCTATGTTGACTTATAATTTGGAACCTGTTTATGGTATTTTGATCGCTTACTTTTTTTTAGATGAAAAACTATCAGCAGGTTTTTACTTAGGCGTTTTGATAATTTTGGGAGCTGTTTTTATGTACCCTCTTTTGAAAAAAAAATGATTTGAAAATCGGAGGACGTTGTACATTTTTACAAAAAAAATTTAGAATAAATTTGCATGCCTAAACTTAAAAATATTTTATTGCTTTTTCTGATAATGAGTTTCTCTTTTGTCCTCAAAAGTCAGACAAGTGTATTTCCAAAACATACCATTACTATAGATGCTGGAGGAATTGGAGGCTATGGTTCATTGAATTATGAACGAAC
>CAJQQY010000323.1 GCA_905480595.1 uncultured Saprospiraceae bacterium
CGGCACATCAAGAGACTCGATATTTTCAACCAGGAAGTGTGGGGAAATTAGCCATTATAGTTGGATTTTTTAATGAGTTAAGTAAGCTCTATCCCGACTCTTTTGAGCTACGAAAAGAATTGATGAGAACTCGCTCGGTCAAGGCTGGACAATGGGGGATTTATGACGAGCATACTGTTCCATTTTTTAATATAGAAACTCAAAAATTAGTCAAACGCCAAGTTGCTCCACCAGATGTTTTCACCCTCTATGAATGGGTGGATCACATGATGTCGGTGAGTAATAATGGCGCAGCTTCCATCGTGTGGCGAGAAGCCATTTTGATGAATGCTTTTGGAAAAGACTATCCTACTTTGACCCAAGAACAAGCAGATGAATATTTTAAAGAAACACGCAGAACCGACTTGATGGATTTGCAATTAGAAGTAGTCAATACGCCGTTGCGCACGTTGGGTATTGGGCATGATGAATGGCGATTGGGAACGATGTTTACTCGTGGTGCCTCAGGAATTATTCCGGGCAAAGGAGGAAGTGCAGGATCACCACTTGGCTTAATGAAATTTTTGGTGGCGCTCGAACGAGGAGTAATCGTAGACTACCTTTCTAGTTTGGAGATTAAACGATTTATGTATATGACGGATCGAAGAATTCGATATGGAGCCAATCGGCAATTAAGAGATGCCGCCTTATATTTTAAGTCAGGAAGTTTGTATAGTTGTGACCGTAGCAGGGGAGGAGGTTGTGGAAAATACAAAGGCAATGTCAAAAATTATATGAATTCGGTTGCTATCGTAGAACAACCTGATGGCCCTACTTACTTAGTAGTATTGATGACAAATGTTTTAAGAAAAAATTCAAATATTGATCATAACCTATTGGCTGGAAGAATTGATAAAATAGTTAGAGCGCTTTAGTACTCTGCAAACTAAATATCTTATCTTTTTAGATAATTAATTTACAGAGTACTTAGTTCAAAAAATGAAAAAATGAAAAAATCAATATTTCTTTTCCTGACCTTGTTCAGCATTAGCTGTAGCCAAAATACTGATTTTGTTCCTACTGATGAAGCTATCTTTGGTTATCCATTAGAAAAATTTTCAAAAGAAAAATTGGAAAGATATGGAAATGGCGAATGCTGGGGAACCCTCCAAGAATATTCCAAAGATGAAATTAAAATAGTGGTGGATAAACATCAATGCTCAGATTATAATTCGAATAACTGTTATTTACTTTTCAAAAATGAAAAAATCACTACTGCTCACACCGTAATTTTTGAGACGGTTATGCAAGAGACAACTAAAAAGAAAAGTTTTTCTGCCATGGAGTCTATCTATAATTTTTCTTCCGAACCACCTACCATTTTTAGAAGAACAGCTATGGTGGATCAACAAAATTTGGCATTAATCAACTCTGTTTATGATACACTTATTATGGAAAATGTGGCAGCAGAAAATGTAGCATTTACCAACCGATTACAAAAGGCGAAAAGCCAATTATTAGCAGCTGGCGAAATTCCACTTTCACTAACTTATGGAGATGTGAAAGTTGACGAAAAAACATTGGCTCCCAAAATTGATATTTTTTTGACTTCTTATATTTTTGGAAAAACAGTTTTTTTGGTCAATGATTTTAACCTCAACCCAATTGATGTTCCAGATAAACGGAAGGATTTTGGAATCCCCAATCATACCATTTTTGAATTCTATTCCTGGTTTGCAGGAGAAGGAAGTTGTTATTATGGAGTGATTGAAAAGGGCCATTTAGTCGTTTATAGAAAATTGCTAAAAGAACAAAAAGAGGAAGAATTACCTTTTGAAGTTTTTAAAAGAATTCCAATTTTAAACTCATAAAAAGAAATTACAACCTGATGCGTAACATCAGTTACAACTGCTCCAATGCAGCTACTGCTTGCTTGGCATATTTTTTTATTTTCAGATTATCACTAATGGAATATTTTTTTGCCAAGGTTAAATGTTTTTTGTCCTTCAGTTGAGTAATCAAATATAAAACGGCAATTTTCACCCTTAAATCTTGACCCTTCATCAATAGACTAAAGCATTGATATTCATCAGGAATTTTTATGTTCAAATTTTTAATAGCATCTTCAGTTATGGTTTCCACCATAGCGGTTTCAATAATTGGAATCAATATTTTTTTCAAATTCGGTTCCAGCAAATTATCCAAAAACTCAAGGGCATTTAATCGGAAATCGGGTTTGCTATTTTTCAACCCATTATAAATTACAAAAATATCATCAGATGTATATTTTAATCCCAGCAACCTAAAAATTCGTTCTAATTTTCGGTCTAATCTTTTTTCCAATAAATCAACCAAACTTGCTCGAGCATCATTTTCTTTACTTTCGTCATTTCCTTTCTCTGAAACAGTATTACTATTTTCAATGTTAGCTTGAACATATAAAACAGATAAAGTGTCTTGAAATAATTTTGCTTCCTTCAATATTTCATGTACAATATTTCGTTTACTAAACTTCAAATGAGGATAATTATTTCTCAAGAGATTTAGTCCTCTTAGCGCTTCTAATCGAACGACATGGTCATCATAATCAAATAGTTCAAATAAAAAATCGATCGATCTTTGTGCTCCTATTTTTTTCACTACAGCAGGAATAACTCTTAGACTTTCGATTCCTACTTCACCTTCCTCAACATTTCTTTTTAAGAAATCTACAATGTTTTTATCAAAATGAACAAGTGCATTCATGGCATTTTCTTTACATTCCCTAACAGCTAACAATCGAATCAGATCATCAATAAACTCAGGACTTAAAGTCTTCCCAGCTGCGATGATAGCATGGTTCAACACTTCCAAATCTTCACTATGTAAATATGTTGTTAAGCGTGGATAAAAAGTAGGAATATTAGCATAACCGATCGCCTTTATTAAATTTAATTTTCTATGTTTTTTTGATTCAGGATCTTGGTTTGTCGCAAGCGCATCTAACCTTATTTGAATTTTATTTTCAATTTCATATTTCTTTTTGAGGGTGAGGTTATCTCGAGTTTCTTTTGCCATACTAACCAAAGCAGCCCCTTTAATCTCCTCATCCTCGTCTGCTAAAAAACGATTAATTAAGGCGTTGTTATTTTCAGGAGACCGTTTCATCAAATATTCAAACGCCGCAATTTTAATTTTTTGGGAGGAGTCTTTTGTCAACATTTCAACCTCATCTGAAATATCATGATTCTTATAATAATACAAATTATGCAAGGCTTCGGCTCGAACATCACTTGAAACATGGGTTAATAAATTTCGAGTTTTTTGAAAAAATCGTTCTAAGTTTAGTTCTCTTATTTTTTCAAGGGTAAACAAGATTTGTTGTTCCTTTCCATGTTCCAATACTTTTTCCAAACCTCTTAAAACAGATTTTTTAGAAAGGTCAAATTTATTTTTCTTATTATAAACAGGAGCGGATTCTGTTAATTTTAGTTTAAAAGTTTTTAGATATTCTTTCCTCACCTGATTGGCAAAATATAACCACACCAAAAGCAATCCAACAATCATCCAACTAATCGCATAGGTTGGAAGCGCTAACCCTTTCACTAAAAAAATTAAAACCAATCCGATCAGGCCAGTCGCAAGGCTATCCACAAATACATCAATAAATGTTTTAGTTTGATTTTTCAAATCAATAGGCAAGGGCAAAATCAATAATTCCATAGCGGCTTTATTGATGGATTGTTTTAAACTTCCATCGGACATTTTTAGAAAGACGGCAGCCATCAACACTTCCGGAGCGATCAATAAAACAATCGTTGCCAACAATATAAGGGTAGGTAAAAAAAACAAGGAGGTGCCAACGCCAAATGTTCCAACTACTTTCCGAGTTAAAAACAATTGTAATAACAATGAAATTACATTAAAAGTAGAAAACCAAAATCCGAAAAAAACAGTCAATTCATCAGGGTCTGGAATTAATGCCGAGGCGATACCGCCAAATTGATAATCCACTAATTTCGCCACCATAACACTCACGCCAACAATACAAGCTATATAGGTTAAATGCTTCGAATGCCTAATTAAAGTAAAAGGGTGATCGCCAAATCCTTTGATCCTTTTTTTCTGTTGAAACTGCGTTTGCGTATTGCTTACATTTTCTTTCCAAACTTTTCTAACAATAGGAATACAAAGTGATAATAATATGGCACATATAAAAGGAAGGAATTCGCTACTAATTATTTGAGCTAAAACGGAAGTCAAATATCCTCCGAAAATTCCTCCTCCGATTGCTCCTGCCCCTATAAATCCAAACAATCGTTTCGCTTCTCTTGCATTGAACACAATATTTGCCATCACCCAAAATTGCGACGTCGTAAACAAGGCAAAAATGGCTACCCAAATATAAAAAAGATAAAGAATGACATTTTCTATAAAACTTAACCATAAGAAAACGCCAAAGAATATTAATGAAAAAACAGAAAATATTAGTGTTCCAATAATAATTTTATTCAACGATACCTTCAATAATATCCTCGAATACAAGGTGGTGACTATGCCTGCAAAAATAGCCACCAAAATAAAAGCAATGGGCAAATTCTCCACTCCATACGTAGAAAGGAATAAAGCATTTACGGTAGGTTTTACGATCAATAAAGTAGAGATAATCAGAAAAATATAAACCTGCATTAAAAATGCTCGTGTATATTCACCTTCTCGAATATCAAAAGTCTTCCGTAAAAAAGTTTTTAAAGTATCGCTCATCTTTTCTTTTAGGTCCGAAAATTAATTCCACTATTTCATAAAATACAAGGTAAAAATTTAAACATACTCTTGAATAAAAAATCCAAAGTTAGTTGCCTACTTTGGATTTTTTATTTCAAATTATAATTTAAGTTCCGAACCAAAATTACCATTAAGTAGCTTAGCTTTTACTTGTATCATCACAAGTATTATCAAGCACCTTTTCCACATCGAGCACTAATTTTCGAATGATCGATTCTCCTTCACTATCTTCTAGAAGTGCCACTAAAATATATTTTCGATCTGGTCCCCACACCAAGGCAGAATCAGAATGAAAATCTCGCCATGACCCTGACTTTCTAAACACTCTTGCCTCAGGAGCTATTCGATCTAAAGTGTTCACAAATTTGTGATGCAATTTAGGGTCAGCCATGATATTCAGCATTTGCTGAGAACGATCAGAACAAACTAATTGACCATGAGCCAAGAGGTAATAGAAGCGACTCACTTGTTCAACCGTTGCACCATGACTCAATCCATTCATCGGGTCAGGAAGTCGTTTACCAGCTGCAGCATATCTTTTTCCTACCCATAATCCTCCACCATGATTTTCGTCATACAATTCATATTTGGGATCCATCAAAACACTTTTGATTTTATCAAACCCAATTCGATCAATCATCCTAGTAGTAGCTTGATTATTTGATTTTGCAATCATCAATCTCATGTCTTTTTTGACTTCAGCCGTCTCTTGTAGTTCTCCTTTTTCAATGGCATCCATTGATGCAAGCAGTACCGCAATCTTTGGAAGACTTGCTGCATACACCATATTACTTCCATTGATTTGAGCAAATTTGACATTTTCCAAATCACGTAAATCTACCAATCCAACTGACATTTTCTTATTGTCAATTAGTTTTCTCCATTTTCTATTTGCCTTCAACTGAACCATTAATTGCGCTTGTAGATCGTTATCAACAAGTTCTCGAAGTGGTTTTAATTCTTCATGAGAATCAGTACATGGAATACCTAGTTCAACCAAACTTTGTCCAAAGTTGGTCATGGCAAAAAGGGTAAAAATTAAAATCCCTAAATACTTTTTAATGTGCATAAGCTATAAAATTTTACTCTCCATTTCTTTTCCATTTTAGCTAACCTCCAAAAAATTAATAAGTCGGCTAAAACAGATTTCAAGATGAAGAAAAGGTTTAAAAATCAACATTAGTTGTAATCTTATCATCCTATCTACTATAATAAATATATTCTAATATAAGTTCAGCTCCTACTTCTTTTAGTTAAACATTTAAGCTTTTTTTAACTAAAAGACGCTGCTCAATTTATCCTTAGCATATATTTGCTTACCTGCTTAAGTCCTATTTCATGACATAAACAGCAAGGTTAGCACATAGCCCTTTCAGCCTTAAGTTGTCTATTCAAAAGAAGCAATCATCACATCTTGATTGCCATGAAAAAACTACTCAATGGCTTACCTCATAGTTAAAAGTTCAAGTATAAAAAAGTAAAAACTGTTGTTAAAAATCACCAAACCCAATTGATTTACATCACCATTCCCTTTTCAATCAAGCTAGATATTTGATTGATAAAAGGCATTTGTTTTAAATTCAAAAATTGAACTTTCATTAAGTTGAATGGCATTTAATTTCAAATTTATAAAAGGAAAAAAAGTAGTCATTTGCAACACCCCAAATAAAATTGATAAAGTTTTTTAAAATAAAAAATCTAAAAACATTATGAAACTCGACGAAGTCAAACTCCAACTAAAAAAATACCGCAAAGTTTTGAAAAAAGTCAATCAAAATAGAGTGGATTGGAATCTAACCAAAGATTTAATTTATAATACGCTTTCGACTATTAGAAAAAATACAAAAATGAAAGCTACGATAGGGAAAGAAGAAAAGGTCGATGGTATGGGACTAGTATTCCTTTATTTTGAAAAAAGGGAAAGTGGCATTTCAGAAAAATTAGGGAAGGTCAAACAACCTCTTATTAAAGAAGGAGGATATCTATTTTATACTCAAATTTATTCTGGAAAAGTAGCAGTTTTGATCAGTTTCCCAACCATTGAAAATGTAGTAGAAAGAGAGGAACCTCAACAAATTGATATTTTATGTCCTCGTGATTTGAATGAAGAAACCATCGCTTCTCACGTAGTTACTTTTTTGAAAAAAATGACAGAATGGGAAGGTTTAGATATTAATCATCGGGCTATTGGATTTAATAATGACAAAGAATAAAAGCACTTAAGTTACAATCTAATTGCTATGCGAAATGATAGACCTTTATCTAAAGTTATTTTTGTAATGGGATTACCAGGAAGTGGAAAAACCTTCTTGGCCATACACCTTACTAAGGTTCTTGGCGTAACTCATATCAGTAGTGATCGCGTTCGGAAAACCTTACAAAAAAATGGACAATATCAAGCAAAAGATAAAGAGGTTGTTTATCGTGAAATGAAAAAACTCCTGACAAAAGGATTACAACAAAATGAAAATGTAATTGTCGATACCACTTTTTATCAACAAAAAATACGGAATGAATTTGAGGCCATAGCGAAAAAACATCCCACTAAAATTTATTGGATACGGACTACTGCAAATGAAAAAACTATCCAAAAAAGAGTTGCTAAAAAGAGACCCGATAGCGAAGCAGATTTTCGAATTTATCAACTCATCCGAAACCAATTTGAGCCAATAAAGATGGAACATCTAGAAATTAAAACGGATAAAGATTCTATTAAAAAAAATATAAAACAAGTTTTAGAATATTGTGAATTGGATTATTCTATTTTTCCAAAGAAAAAAATCTCCATTCTCCATGAGCGTATTCTAAATGTAATAGAAACTCATATTTCCGTTTTGCTCCTTACAAAACAATACGTTTACAAACTAAAGAAACCGCTCCGTTTTTCCTTCTTAGATTTTTCTACGCTGGAAAAAAGAAAATTTTATTGTGAGGAAGAGTTTCGTCTTAACAATAGACTTACATATGATATGTATTTAGGTGTTGTCCCCGTCATTCAAGAGGGTAGTGATTTTTTCATTGGGAAATCTGGTGACCATATCGTCGATTATGCGGTCAAGATGAAAAGAATAAAAGCATCCAAACAAATGCATTTGCTTTTAGAAAAAAACAAAATTACCAAAAAACACATGGAGCAGATGGTCCATAAATTAGTTCCATTTCATAAAAATGCAAAAGTAATTTCTACTCCTTTAAATACTACAGAGTTAAAAGAAAGCTTCAATGACCTTCGATCCATGCAAGAAATAATAAAAGAAAAATTAGGAAATGATTTTGAAGAAATCGTAAAAAAAGCGATTCGTTTTTCAGATAATTTTATTGATCAGAATATTGCTTTTTTTAAGGAAAGAATTCAAAGAAAAATGATAAGAGATGTACATGGAGATCTACATTCTGGAAATATTTTTATAGATCAGGAGCCGATCATTTTTGATTGTATTGAGTTTAATTCCAAATTTCGAGAACTGGATATCTTGAATGAACTCGCCTTCTTTTGCATTGACCTAGATGCTTATAAGCAAGGTGATTTGGCTTTGCATTTTATGGAAAAATATCAAGCGCTTTTTCCCGAAATCTTAATTTCTCCTTTTGATCAAGCATTATTTTTATACTATAAAATCTATCGCGCCAACATCAGAGCAAAAGTTTTATTATTAAAAGCTGCTCAAAACCAAGACCTTAAAAAGGGGAAAAAGAAATTGAATGAAGTTATTATTTATTTGAAATTGATGGATCAATATTTAAGTAGTGCGCAATGATTAATCAAAAAAATAATCTCTAAAAGAGAAAAAGTTACCATGGGAGAATTTCTTGAATTAATGTTAAATGCAGATGAAGTAATTGGAGAATTAATCACTACCTATGGGCTTTTAGTTTACTTGATACTTTTTACGATTATTTTTATCGAAACAGGACTAGTCGTCGTCACGTTTTTCCCGGGAGATGCTATTTTATTTTCTGCTGGAATAATGGCAGCTTCAGGAGAGTTAGATTTATCCGTCTTACTTTTCTTATTATCAGTAGCATCGATATTGGGGAATACCTCTAATTACCTGATCGGTCATTTTTTGGGGATTAAATTTTTTAAAAAAGAAAGCGCACAGCGAAATCAATATTTAGAAAAATCATTTATCTTTTTTAAAACACATGGAAACAAAGCGATTTTGGTCAGTAGATTTATTCCTTTTTTCCGCTCCTTTATTCCTTTTGTAGCGGGTATTTCATCCATGAAATTTGGGCCGTTTACTTTATATAATATAATTGGTGGTATCCTATGGATTGCCACTTACTTATTACTTGGATTTTTCTTTGGAGAAATACCTTGGGTGAAAGAAAATTACGGGGTTATTTTTTCGGGGATGGTTATCTTTTTAATTATTGGAATGTTAATTGGAATGTTACGACCGATAGTTTTTAATTTTTTTAAGAAAAAATAATCGGCTACCTAATGGAAGAATAATCGTTAAATCACAACCAGAGCCAAGTCGTAAAAGAAGAAAAGAGAATTTAATGTAGTTTTACAATACGAAACTAATTTTTGAACAGGCGCTTAAAACCTAAATTAGCCTGCTTTATAAACCACAAAATTTAAAAAAAAATACCATTATGAATTATTTTAAGATCCTAGCAATTTTACTGCTCAGTTCAGTCATCTCTTTATATGCTTGTAATAACAATGCTGATTCCGTTAAAAAAGAAGCACGAGAATCGCTAAAAGTTACCAATTCGCCTACTACCACTCCAAATCCTGCTACTCCTGAGCCTGCTCAAAACGCAGATGGTGTCTGGCATTATACCTGTAATGCAGGGTGTGCTGGTGGTGCTGGAGCAGCTGGTACTTGTGCCACTTGTGGAGGTGCTTTAGCACATAACTCGGCTTATCATGGCAATACTAATACCACACCGCCGGCTACTAATATGATGACTCCACCAGTCACGCCTCCTACTGCTGAACCTGCTCAAAATGCAGCTGGAGTCTGGCATTATACCTGTAACGCAGGGTGTGCAGGGGGAGCCGGTGCTGCTGGCACTTGTGGCACTTGTGGTGGTACCTTGGCTCATAATTCCGCTTATCATTAGTCATGAGTAAGTAAAAGGGAATTTGTTGAATGCATGTTAATCGTTGAACTAAGGATAAGGAAACAGATTCCATCCATCAGTCTACCTATATAACAAAAAGCTGCTAACCTAGAAGTTAGCAGCTTTTCTGTTTTTTAAATGGATTAGTGTAATGGAACGCTTTTAAATTCTACTTTTTATTAGAGTGAACATTTCAAAAGTAAAACACCATGATCATTTAAGTCCTACACCATCGAATTAGAACCATTTATTTTTTAGAAAATTGAAAATGTAATTTGTAGATTTGGAAAAAGAAGATAAGCATGGAAGAAAATAAAAAAACCATAGACAATTATTTAGACAACCATTACATCCACCGAAGTAACTGGTTGAGAGCAGCAGTACTTGGCGCCAACGATGGTATTTTATCAACTGCAAGTTTAGCCATCGGTGTAGCTGCTGCGAGCGAAATCAGAGAACCAATTATTTTAGCCACCTTAGCAGGGTTAGTAGCTGGCGCTTTATCTATGGCAGCAGGAGAATACGTTTCCGTAAGTTCCCAAACTGATATAGAAAACGCAGATATAGAACGTGAAAAAAAGGAATTGCAAGAAACACCTGAAATTGAATTACAATTATTAGCGGAGATATACGAAAAAAGAGGGTTAAAAAAAGAAACAGCCTTAACGGTTGCCAAAGAGTTAACCGAGAAAGATGCATTGGGGGCACATATTAGAGATGAGTTAGGCATCAATGAAATCAGTCAAGCTAAACCCATCCAAGCAGCTTTTGCCTCAGGTGCAGCATTTACTATTGGAGGAATATTACCATTCTTGGTGGCCATATTTTTACCACTAAAAAACATGGAATATTCGCTTTATGGTTTTTCACTTTTCTTCTTAATCATTTTGGGAGCCATATCAGCCAAAACAGGTGGTTCCAGTATTAGTAAGGCAATTATAAGAATTACCTTTTGGGGAACTGTTGCCATGGGGCTAACTGCTTTAGTTGGATATTTATTTAATGTGAATGTTGGATAAAGAAAACGGTATACCTTATAGAAACATTAAGTAGTCGTACATCATTATTGTTAATCATCTTTGGCAAAATTTTGTTCTCATAAGTTCTTGTTCTATTTCCATTATCTTCTAAATAACTATTCAATGAATAATTCAACTTGTCTTAGACCTTCGGTTCTCACGCTAATCTTCTTTTTCATTAGTAGCTTTTCAACTTATGCTCAAAATATTGAAGTGACGTTTCAAGTGGATATGAACAATGAAACAGTATCCTCCAATGGAGTACACATTGCTGGAAATTTTCAATCGGTAGCAGGTTTAGGTGCCAATTGGACGCCAAGCTCAACGCCACTAAGTGATGCTGATGGAGATGATATTTATTCAATAACTGTTGAAGTACCAGCAGGTACTTACGAATACAAATTTATCAATGGCAATGCATGGGGAATGGATGAAAATCCTCCCGGTGAGTGTTCGGTCGGTGGTAGCAATAATAGGGTGATAACTGTAGGAAGTGTTGATCTTGTTTTACCACCAGTACCATTCAATGGATGTATAGGGAGTATTAAATTGTCTGTAAATATGAATGGACAAACCATTTCTCCGAATGGGATTCATGTGATGGGAGATTTTCAAGAAGCTGCCGGCTTTGCACAAAATTGGGATGCAACCAGTATTGCGCTCCAAGATATCAATGGTGATAACACCTACGAAATTAATCTGATGCTTCCAGCTGGAGCATATCAATATTTGTTTGTCAATGGAAATACGGTGTTAGAAGCAGAAAATCTTTCGCTCGATTGTTCCGTCACGGGGAGCAATGGTACTAATAACAGAGTGGTAACAGTAGCGGCAGGAACTTCCCACCCACCCACTTATTGTTTTGATACCTGTGATGAATGCAACCCAAATCTAAATACAGCCTTTGATACCTACTGGTGGAATGATGCTGTATTTTACGAATTATTTGTTCGTAGTTTTTATGATAGTGATGGAAATGGAATTGGTGATTTTCAAGGAATCATAGAAAAACTAGATTACCTGAATGATGGCGATCCAAATACAGAAACGGATCTTGGCATTACTGCCATCTGGTTAATGCCAATGATGGAATCACCAAGTTATCATGGCTACGATGTGACTGATTATTATAACACGGAACCTGATTATGGCACAATGGCTGATTTTGAGGCATTTTTGGATGCAGCTCATGCTCGTGGTATTAAAGTAATTATTGATCTGGTATTAAATCACACTTCCAATCAACACCCTTGGTTTACACAATCAGCCAATAATTCAAATAATTATCGAGACTGGTATATTTGGTCGGATACTAACCCGGGGTTCCCAGGCCCTTGGGGACAAGGTGTCTGGCATAGCAATGGAGGTGATTACTATTATGGACTGTTCTGGGGAGGAATGCCCGATTTGAATTATAACCATCCACCAGTAAAAGATGAGATGTTTAATGTAGCCAACTTTTGGTTGGACAAAGGAGTAGATGGTTTTCGGTTAGATGCTATAAAATATTTGGTTGAAGATGGAACCATCTTGGAAAATACCCCAGCCACTTTTTCCTTATTAGAAGAATTCAATGATGTCTATGAAACGAACAACCCTGATGCTTTTGCCATTGGTGAAGTCTGGTCGAATACTGCCTCCATTATTCCTTATGTACAAAACGAACGATTGGATGTTTGTTTTGAATTCGATTTGGCGAGTGATATTTTAAGTGCTGTCAATAGTGGAAATCCCGTTAGCATCCAACAACAGATGCAAACTATTCAAGCCGCTTATCCTGCCTTACAATACGGCACTTTTCTAACTAATCACGATATGGACAGGGTTTATAACCAAATAGGTTCGAATACCGAAAAGATGAAATTGGCCGCTTCTATTTATCTTACTTTACCGGGTATTCCATTTTTGTACTATGGAGAAGAAATCAATATGATTGGAACGGGTGCTCATGAAAATATTCGCCGACCCATGCAATGGTCAGACGCTACTTATTCAGGATTTTCTACTACTTCCCCTTGGAATAATGTTGGTTCTAATTATACCACCAATAATGTAGCGATCATGGAGACTAATCCAAGTTCACTATTGAACCATTATAAAAAACTAATCCATATTCGAAATAAACAAATGGCTTTGAGAAAAGGCAATTATTTAGATATAGAAAGTTCTGAAAGCAAGGTGTTGAGTTTTGCTCGGATACACGAAGATGAGGGAGTAATCGTGGCATCAAATTTAGGAACACAGGTTACTAATACCTCTTTGACCCTAACAGCTTCTACCTTGTCTCCCGGAATTTACTTCGTTACGGATTTGTATAATAATCAAGAGATGGGTACTGTAACTATTAATGGAAATGGTGGTTTTGAGAACTGGCAGCCAGGGTCAACCGAGCTAGTTGCACGAGCTACAAGAATATTGTTAGTATCCACAGATAATCCGGTCAAGACAACTAATTTAAATAGAGCGGAAGTGAATTTTCAAATTTCTCCCAATCCGACTGTCGATGAAGTCAACATTCAATGGGAAGGCGAGTCATTCCAAAATGGAAAAGTGACTGTAGTTTCAGCCAATGGATTATCTGTTTACCAAGGAATCATAAATAGTGAATCATTGACTATTCCTACAAGTGACTGGTCGCAAGGCATTTATTTTGTACAAATATCAGTTAACGGAAAGATAGGAGTAAGGCGGGTTGTAATTTTGTAGTTAGACACGGCCAATACCAAAACAAAGTCTAGAAGCTACTCGGAACGTAAATAATACCGAATTTAACAAGAAGCAGCTATCCTAAAAGATAGCTACTTTTCTATTTTGTAGATATGTTGTTATAAGTTCTTGTTCACAATTAAATCACAGCTATTTTTTTTCCTAAAAGGATAAGTAATTCACTACCCTAAAAAGGGTATTTTGTTCTTCAATTAT
>CAJQQY010000324.1 GCA_905480595.1 uncultured Saprospiraceae bacterium
AGCCAGATTGAACGGCAGATTCTACTCTCAGACCTTCAACTTGTGGGATTTTAAATTGATGAATCTTACCCGTGACTGGTGTAAAATTATTGGAAGCATCTTCTGCATAGAGTCTAGCCTCAATGGCATAACCATTTCCATTAATTTCTTTTTGAGAAATAGAAAGTGGTATCCCACTTGCAGATTCGATTTGCATTTTTACTAAATCTAAACCTGTAATTTCTTCGGTTACAGGATGCTCGACTTGCAGACGTGTATTAACTTCTAAAAAATAGAAATCACCAGTTTTATCATCAAAAATAAACTCTACCGTTCCTGCATTGTCATAGTTGAGTGCTTTAGCAGCAAGGACTGCAGCTTGCCCCATTTTATTTCTCAACTCCTTTGTCATGATTGGCGAAGGACTTTCTTCGATCACTTTTTGATAGCGACGTTGGATGGTGCATTCTCGTTCGAGTAGGTGAATTAAGTTACCATGTTGATCTCCGAAAATTTGAAATTCGATATGCCGACCTGAGGAAATATATTCTTCGATAATTAATTCATCATCGCCAAAAGCGTTTCTTGCTTCTCGTTTGGCAGCTTGAATTGCAGTTGAAATTTCATCTGCTTGATGCACAATTCTCATTCCTTTTCCACCGCCGCCTGCAGTTGCTTTTAGCAAAAGTGGGAAACTAATTTTCATTGCTTCAGCCTGCAATGTTTCTTCAGTTTGATCTTCACCTTTGTAACCAGGGATGACTGGGACGCCATTTTTTTCCATGATTTTTTTGGCATTAGATTTTGACCCCATGGCATCAATTGCTGCTGGATTTGGTCCAATGAAAATGATGTTTTCTTCTTCGCATTTTTTTGCAAAAGTGGAGTTTTCTGATAAAAATCCATAGCCAGGATGAATGGCATCTGCCTTCGTTTTTTTTGCTGCAGAAATTATTTTTTCATGAACTAGGTAAGATTCTTTGGGTGAACTTGCTCCTATGTGAACTGCTAAATCTGCTTGTGCAACAAAAGGTGCATTTCGATCTGCATCTGAAAAAACGGCGATGCTGGTGATGCCCATTTTTTTGCAGGTTCGAATAATTCTTGATGCTATTTCGCCTCGATTAGCGATGAGGATTCTTTTTATTTTTTTCATTTTATTTCATGTAGCTGGACTCTCCTGGGTCCAGTATTAATTTCAAAATGAGTTGATTTTTTTTAGATTGGACTGGACTCGGGAGAGTCCAGCTACATTCTACTAGTGCCTCCAAACACCGAAGCTTTTTGCTCCTTCAATTTTTTGATTGTAAAGGATGGCTAAGCAAAATCCCAAATAATTTCTTGTTTCTCTGGGATCAATTACACCATCGTCCCACATCTCAGAAGTCGAATGCCAAACAGATGATTTTTTTTCTGCTTCTATCATCATCATTCCTTTGATCATTTTTCCTTGCTCTTCGTCATAAGGAGTTCCTTTTGATTTGGCAGAGGCGCGTTGGACAATTTCCATCACACCTGCGATTTGTTCGGAACCCATGACTCCAATTTTTGAATTGGGAAAAGCGAATAAAAAATTAGGATCGTAGGACCTTCCATTCATGCCATAATTTCCTGCGCCGTAGGATGAACCGATCATCAAAGTGATGGAAGGAACTTTACTATTAGAAACTGCATTGATTAATTTTGCGCCATTTTTGATGATACCTCCTTCTTCATATTTTTTTCCAACCATATAGCCAGTTGTGTTTTGTAAAAATAAGAGTGGTATATTTTTTTGATTAGAGAGTTGAATAAATTGAGCAGCTTTGTTCGCTGACTCAGAAAATATAACTCCATTGTTTCCTAAAATACCAATCGGATATCCATGAATTTTTGTCCACCCACAAATCATGGTAGTTCCATATTCAGCTTTGAATTCTGAAAATTCTGATCCGTCCGTAACTCGCATAATTAGTTCGCGAACATCGAAAGGAGTTTTGATATTGGCAGGAACGACACCTAATATTTCTTCTGGATCGAAGAGTGGTTCCTTGATTTTTTCGTTGGGGATAAAGTGGGGTTTGGTCGGAGGAATGAATTCCATGATTTCTCTTGCCATTCGAATCGCATCCAATTCATCCTCAGCTAAATAATCAGAAACACCTGAAATTCGACTATGCATTTCTGCTCCACCTAATTCTTCATCAGTTGATTCTTCGTTGGTGGCCATTTTTACGAGAGGTGGTCCAGCAAGGAAAACTTTCGCTGCTTTTTTTTGAAAAATAGCATAATCTGACATGCCTGGAATATAAGCTCCTCCTGCTGTTGCATTTCCAAAAACGATAGAAATTGTTTGGATGCCTAAAGCAGAACGTCGAGTTATTTCTCTAAAACTTTCTCCTCCATAATTAAAAATGGTAGCTTGATCTGGCAAGTTCGCCCCTCCACTTTCAACTAAGTTAATTGTTGGTAATTTGCATTCACGAGTAATGTCGCCGATGCGAAGTCCTTTAAATACGGTGGTTTGATCGACTGACCCACCTTTTCGAGTTCCGACGTTGGAGTTAATCATGCATAATTTCCCTGAGACAATTCCGATCCCTGAAACATTTGTTCCACCTGCTCCAAAACCTCCTTTTTTTTCCAAACCAGCTAATGGAAGTAGTTCTAGAAATGGACTGTCTTTGTCCAGAACTAATTCAATTCTTTCTCTTGCTAAAAATTTACCACGAGTTCTTGCTCGATCAATTGATTTCTCTTTTCCTTCAAATCGACTTGTTTTGAGATGTGTTTCGAGTAACTCGATTAGCTTTTTCATTTCAACAACATTGTCTTTGAAAGTTTGACTGGAAGGATTGATATTTGAATTTAATGCTCGCATGAGTATTTTTTAGAATGAAATATAATTGTTGATATCAAATTCGAAAGCTTCTCCAATTTGATTAAAGTATTCTTCTCCGAAATATTTTTTAAAAGCGTTGATTCCTTTTGGTGTAAAATGGGGTAGCAACAAACTCCAAATTACTTTTTCTCCATCTTCATTTTTGGAAGTATTACGCACAATGTTTTGAGCAGACCAATAGAAGGAAAGTACCCAAGTCATTACCGCGATGTTATTATAAATTCCTGGGAAAGGTTCAGATTTCATATTTCCCAATTGAATAGAAAAAGCAATGGCTGCTTTATTGTCTTTGATGGTTTGTTCCGTCATCTCCTTGAATTTTTTATTGACAAAAGGCAATTTCAAAACTTGAGAATCTCTGAAAATAAAGGAATACGTTTTTTGAAATTTGAAATATAATTGAACTTCGTTGTGTAAGTTTTCAAAAGAAGGAAGTGATCTTGACTTTTTTCGTTGAACTTCCATTTTCTCTAGCATGCCTTCTAAAATTGCTTTGAGTAAAACATTTTTATCCTTAAAATGGTAGGTCAAGTTTCCTCTTGAAATACCTATATTTTGCGCTATTTCAAATAAGGAGACCGTTCCAAAACTAGATTTGTTGAAACTCGTAATTCCTTGTTTAATGATTTTTATTTTAGTACTCATTAAATATTTACTGTGTTTTAATATAGTCGTAAATATATAAAAATTAGTCGCTGGTGACTAATTTTATGAGGGTTTTTAAAATAAATTAAACTTGATATCTTGGGGAACTTATCATAACATATTTTGTTTTAATCAATTGGAACGAATAAAAAAAACATTGACTACATGTCCCGATACGCTATCTCAGATATTCATGGCTGTGCTAAAACTTTTAAAGCTTTATTGGATAAAATTGATTTTAATCAGCAAGATGAACTCTTTCTTTTGGGCGATTATATTGATCGAGGTTCTGACAGTCGTGGAGTGATTGATCATATTTGGAAATTGCAAAATGAAGAATTCGAAGTAAATTGTCTGCGAGGAAACCATGAGCAAATGTTGTTGGATGAGATTGAAAAACCAAGTGATTGGTACCTGGGAGAACCAGCATTGTTGGCAAGCTTTGAAGTAAACAAAAATATAGATATTCCAAAAAAGTACATCGATTGGATGAAAAGATTAGAATATTATTTTGAATTAGATGACTACATTTTGGTTCATGCTGGTTTGAATTTTTTAAGAAAAGATCCATTGGCTGATCTCAAAGAAATGATGTGGGTGCGAAGGTGGTATGATCAGATTGACCGACAATGGTTGGGGAAAAGAATCATAGTTCACGGTCACACTCCAACTAGAAAAACCGCTATATCGGATAGTTTGAAAATTTTGGATCATTTACCGGTGATTGATATAGATGCTGGATGTTATTATGAAACTGAAGGTTTTGGGAATCTCTGTGCATTTAATTTAGACAGGAGAGAGCTTATTTTTCAGGTTAGTTTGGATTAAGAGGATATTTTAATTTTAGGAAATATAAAAGCAAAGTGAAAATTACAAATTTAGATCCTTATCCAATGGAATACAATTATTAAATTTAGAAGAAAGAACTGATATCTTAATTCGAGAATAAATTTTTTATATTTGTTTGACTTTAATTCCATGCAAAACATCACACCTAAACTTTTAGGTTTTCTAGACGACACTCTTACCAGATAAAGACTTTGTGTGATGACAATCACACTTTCTTAATTGTTTAGTAATCATCTTTGCAATTCAATATTTGAGAAAAAATTAAAAAATTAAAAATGATAGAATTTATTAGCCAGCCATGGCATTGGTCAGTTTCAGGAGCAATGATTTCATTGGTCATGTTACTACTTATTTATTTAGGTCAAAAGTTTGGAGTTTCTTCCTCTTTTCAAGCAATGTGTTCAATAGGAGGAGCAGGAAAACGATTCGAGTACTTTCGCTATGATTGGAAAAAACATGATTGGTTACTCGTTTTTGTTGTAGGCAGTATAATAGGTGGATGGATTGGCTCTACTTTTTTAGCAAGTCCAGAACCCGTACAAATTTCTGCAGCAACAATAAATGATTTGTCTGCACTTGGAATTTCATATCCAACATCAAATGCTGAAGGAGCAGGATATTTACCTACCGATATTTTTAATTTTGAAGCTTTAAAAACTTTGAAAGGAATCATCTTGATTATTTTGGGAGGTTTTTTAGTTGGATTTGGAACACGTTGGGCTGGAGGTTGTACTTCAGGTCATGCGATTACAGGTTTGTCAAATTTGCAATTGCCTTCCTTAGTTGCTGTTATCGGTTTCTTTATTGGAGGACTGGTGATGACACATTTATTATTTCCAATTATTTTTTCCTTATAAAAACTTAAAATAGAAAAAGAGATGAAATTATTAAAATTTTTAGCAGTTGGGATTTTATTTGGAATAGTGATGACTAAGTCAGAAGCGATCTCATGGTTTCGAATTCAAGAGATGTTTAGATTCCAAAGTTTTCATATGTATGGTATTATAGGAGTAGCCGTTGTGATGGGTTTGTTAATTCATTTTTTGATAGGAAAATATGATGTCAAAAATGCTTTTGGAGATGCCATTAAATTTCAAGACAAACCTAAAACTTACAAAGCAAGTATCTTAGGAGGAATCATTTTTGGCTTAGGTTGGGCGATGACTGGAGCATGTCCTGGGCCACTTTATGTTTTGGCAGGACATGGATATTTGGTTATTTTAGTTGTAATCTTGAGCGCATTGTTTGGGACATATGTTTATGGAGCATTGAGAAGTAAATTGCCACATTAGGATTGGAGTATTGAGGTTTTCTAAAAGAAATTATATCTTTCGGGTTTTAACAAACAAAAATCTCAAAATTCATGCTCGTTGTTTTAAGAATACTCATATTTTTTGGCTTGATTTATTTAGGGTATAGATTGGTTTTATGGGTTCCTCAAGCTTTATCGAGTACGGTAGCTTGTCCAAATTGTGAGGGGAAAGGTCATTGGTATGGAATGAGACACCGGGAAGAATGCAAGCAATGCAATGGGACAGGAAGACTTCCTAAATAAAAGATTACTTTTTGGATCAAAATAAATATTAGCGGTGTTAGTCCTTCAAGGGCTAACACCGCTTTTGATTTTTTTAGTTTTTAAATTTAACTTCCACTCTCCGATTTTTTGCTTTTCCTTTTTCAGAATTATTATCTTCAATTGGTTCTGTTTCTCCTTTTCCAAGAGCCGTAATATTTGCAGCAGGAATTCCTTTCGCGATCAAATATTGTCTAACAGCATCTGCACGTCTTTGTGAAAGCTGAAGATTGTATTCGTCTTTACCAGCATTATCAGTATGTCCAAATAATTCAATTTTAAAATTATTGGTTTTTATTAAGGCAGAAACTCGATTTAATTCTGAGTAGGATTCTTTTTTAAGCTTAGATTTATTGGTGTCAAAAAAGATATTTTCCAAAGTTAGATTTACTCCTTTTTCAGTCAATTCGGCAACGGTAAAGAGTTTTAGATTTTCATTAATTACTACTTTTTTATTATTACTCAAATCAATATTATTTGAAATGGGAAAATAATCTTCCTTTTTGATGTAGTAACTATATTTTCGATTGTCAGGTAGTACAACGAAAAATTCTCCAGTTTTCGGATTGCTTTTTAATTGACTAACGATCTTTCCTGTTTCCAAATCTTCAATAATTACTTCTGCGTCAATCGGTAATCCATAAGAGTCTTTTAGTGTTCCTGAAATTGTCGAAACGGCTAATGGTCTCATTTTTTCAGGCAATTCTACTTGGTAAATATCTTCA
>CAJQQY010000325.1 GCA_905480595.1 uncultured Saprospiraceae bacterium
TTTGACCAAATGGTTAAGTCTATATTATGTCCCAATTTCCTTTTTATATTCGCTTGAGCAATAGCAATTCCAACTCCTGTCAAAGACATTGTACTAATAATACATCCATTCCATTTTTCGTTAACCTCATTTATCCACAAATGTTTCTTAGAAAGAGCAGAAAGTATCTCATTATAGGTTAGCGTTTTTTCATTATAAAACTTTCTAAGGGTTTCTACCTTTTCCTTATCGAAATTCATTTTTTCACATTCACTTTCTAATGTATAGTTAGAAATAAATTTTAATTGAAATTTAGAATTATCATGAAAACAAGGAATAGTTAATTTTTTATAAAATTTCTCAAAATTGATAAAAATACTTATAAACTCTTCCTTAGACACTCCTCTTTGAAACAATCCTCTATAAGACTTTATAAAACAATTCATCATACCTACTCTAGATCCAATACTTGAACGTTGATAACAACACCCTGAATATATTAAGTGCTCGTAAGAAAAACTTTCTAAAGGGATATTTTGAGTAAAAGGTTTTATAGAATGATCAAGAAAAGAATCAAAACTTTCAAGATTTTTTATGTCATTATCTATTGATTCTCTTATAAAAAAAATAAGCGATAATAAATCTAATTGAGCTGATGTCAATTTTGAAACAGTTTTTAAACTCTCTTCAAGAATTATACTTTTGAGATTTCTGTCTTCTTCAATTGTTAATTCAACTAACATATCAACTAGAAGGTCGAGTAAATGATTATCACCAGTTTTTGCAAAATCATTTTGTGAATGAAATAAAGCAATTTGTATGTTTGGGTTTCTAAGATTCTTAATAGCTAAAGGATAATATTTTTCTAATTGAGAGAGAAATTTATCCGAAAATTCTTCAACTCTTTTGAGCGCAATTGTATTTGCCTCCTTAGATAAACTAATTGCATTATTTTTAAAAACATCCATAGCAATTTCTTTCGCATCCCTATATGTTATTCCATTATTTACATTTACTACATCTGCCTGAATGTTGGTTGAATTTTCAGCTCCTTCTTGCTTTTTATTCTTATCGTTTATCATTTTTGTTAATGGTTATATTTCCTGACGATTGGTAATTCCTTGAATTATCTCCTCCTTTTTGTTTCATATTTGGTGAGGAAGGTCCATCACTATCCGTATAAATTAAAGTTATAAGTGATGCAATTAATCCTATTGAAGTAACTAAAGGTTCCCAGTCAGGTGCTCTAAATAACCATACTAACGACCCTAATAAACCAACAATATTTAATATAATTAATATTTTTTTTTTCATTAAGTAAAATTAATTATTTTATAGCAATAAATAAAAACGATTCACACTTAACAGTAATAGTTTTTCTTCTCTGCAAGAATTCCAATTTCTGTAAGTATATACGAATATTTTCTTATTTTTTCTAAAATCAGAATAGAGTTTTTTCATAAAAAAAAAGTGCAATCAAATTAATGAATGCACTTTTTTTTTATTTCTATAACAATACAATTACGGTCTAATCACTTTCTCCTTAGCTTTCGCTTTTTGCATTGGATTAGGTGAATCAGGGAAATTATGTTTTTTGTAAACTTGGAACCTTGAAGGCATCTCCTTTAACGGAAATTGGTTATTCGTTTCATCCACATCCGCAGTTTCTCGATAAGGATCTAAACGAATCGCTTTTACTTCTTTATTTTTTACAAATACTTTTCGAACCTCATCTTCATTTTTTCTCCAAACTTCAACCGGTACTCTTTGTACTTCCTTAGTCCCATCTTCAAATGTCCATTCGATAATGATAGGCATTGGCAAACCACCTTTGTTTTTGAAAAATAATTCGTAGTAGTTTTTGCTACCATATAATTTTTTCTTCTTCCTTTTATTAGGAGCTTCATCATACAAAGTTCCTTTCATTACTTGAACAGAATCTTCTGTTTCCCATGGCCGGTAATTAGTATAAAAGTCAACTAAATTTTTATCTTCCTCTACTTTAAATTTCGTTCCATTCGTTTGATTTCTAACTTTAGAAATATCATCGTATGGTTTTTTAGCTGTTTGAGGAAATTCTCTTTCAACTTTTTTAGGCTTGTTTTTCAAATCAACTTTGTACCAATTAATACTATCCAAAGCGATATCTACATTTTCGATACTATAAAACCATCCTCTCCAAAACCAATCTAAATCTACTCCACTCGCATCTTCCATTGTTCTAAAAAAGTCAGCAGGTGTTGGGTGTTTGAATGCCCATCTTTCACAGTATTCTTTGAATGCCATGTCGAAAAGTTCTCTCCCCATAATTGTTTCTCGAAGAATATTCAAACCTGTTGCAGGTTTTCCATATGCATTCCAACCGAAACCAACAATGTTTTCACTATTGGTCATAATTGGTTCTAACCGATCAGGATTGCTACTCATATAACCAACTGCATTGGCCGCTGGACCTCGACGAGAGCCATAATTATTATCAAATTCTTGCTCTGCTAAGTACTGCACAAAAGTATTAATCCCTTCGTCCATCCATGACCATTGACGCTCATCAGAGTTAATAATCATTGGGAAATAATTATGCCCAACTTCATGAATAATTACTGAGATCGCACCTTTTTTAGCTCGCTCGGTATAAGTTCCATCTTCTTCTGCTCGACCATAGTTAAAGCAAATCATTGGATATTCCATTCCGTTTGCTGCTTCTACAGAAATGGCAATTGGGTATGGATAAGGGATAGAATATCTAGAATAAACTTCTAAAGTATGCTTCACCGCCTTAGTTGAGTACTTGCTGTAAATTGGGTAAGACTCTTTTGGGTAGTAACTCATACACATCACTTTTTTACCAGCAGTCGTGGTATGTGGCAATGCATCCCAAACGAATTTCCGAGAAGCTCCCCATGCAAAATCTCTCACGTTGTCCGCTTTGTAAACCCATGTTTTCATTGATTTACTTTTCTTACTTTTTGCGTTTGCTTTTGCTTCATCAAGTGTAATGATTTCGATTGGTTCTGTTCCTTTATTATTAGAAGCTTCCTTCCATCTTTGCTTTTGAGTAGAAGTCAAAACTTTATCCATGTTTTGACATTCACCAGTTGAGGCAACTACGTAATCATCAGGCAAAGTCATTTTTACATTGTAATTTCCAAACTCCAAAGCAAACTCTCCACGACCTGTGAATTGTTTATTTTGCCATCCTTCCACCGCATCGTACACACATAATCTTGGAAACCATTGAGTGATCGTAAAAATGTAGTTATCTTCTTTTTCAAAATACTCGTAACCACCACGTCCTCCCAATCCGTCTACTCGATCAGTTAGATTATAATTCCATTTTATATTAAAAGTGAAAGTTTCTTCTGGTTCTAATTTTGAAGGAAGATTAATTCTCATCATCGTCTGATTGATGATATATTTTAATGCTTTTCCATTTGCATCAGTTACCATTTCGATATTGTGACCATGCTTATTTTTTTCATCATAAGCTTCTAATCTTTCCAAACCATCTTGACTCATGATTTTTCGAATAGAACTAGAGTTGGCGTGATTGGCATCACTATCTGCTCGGTGCTGATTTTCATCCAATTGCAACCAAATGTATTTTAAGGTATTTGGAGAACGATTGTAATATTTAATTTTTTCAACTCCGCTTAATTGTTGCTTTTCGGTATCCAAAGTACATTCAATGTCATAATCTGCTTGTTGTTGCCAATAATCTGGCCCAGGCATTCCATCAGCTGCATGATAAGTATTTGGAGTCGGTAACTCTTGTCCTAATTGCTCGAATCTGTTTCCGTGATTAGAAGTTTTCTTTTGAGCAGAAATCGTGGTAGATAGAGCAATCATCCCACATAGAAAAAGACATGTTTTTAGTAAATTTTTAAAGTTCATCATTAATTAAATTGATTAGTAATTATATCAAAGAAAAATAAAGTCAGAGATTTTAAATGTTAAAATCACATACTAAAAGAATAAAAAATATTCAAAAGGTTGCTTTAGGGAGATGTTTTATAAAAAGCGGTCAAAAGTACGAAAATCCAAAGTTTTCACAAATTTTATATAAATCTGAAATATCTGCTGGAAGTCGAAATTACAATTGGCAAATGAAACGAGTCATCTTGAATTTTTTAAAGCCCCAATATTATCTTAATTTCAGAAGAAACATGAAATGATTTCTTGAATGCTCAACTGTTATAGTGTTGAATTATAAGTTTAACCACTAGAAGCGAAAACAGTTTAACATTCTGCCAGTTCTCTCAAAAAAAAAATCCCGAATTTTCAAATTGAAAACTCGGGATAACTCCTATTTTATATTTTTTAGGAAAAAATGTAATTATTTATTAGATAAAACGAGGTAGTCCCATGCTTTAATTACCATTTTCCCTCCTTTTTCTAAATTTGTTTTTTCATTAGAAAATACATTTTTATATTCTCCTTCGTACCCTGATCCTTTTAAGTCAAAGTTTTGATTTTTGTCTGAAAAATTCAAAATAACGACCACTTTATCTCCATCCTTTTCACGCATAAAAGCATAAAGGTTTTTGTCATTACTCGTCAAAATCTTTTGAGGTTCTCCTCCAAAATCACCATTCCACAATGCCTTATTCTTATGTTTTAAATCAAAAAGCGTTTTATAAAATCGAGCATAAGAATATCCTCCCCATTGGATGGCATCTTTTTCAAAAAACTCTAATCGCTTCCGATTCGCAGATTCTTGACCTGAATAAACTAGTGGCATTCCATCAAAAGTAGCTGCAAATACAGCAAACGTTTGAGCCCCTTCTCCCATCCGATCAAACTCGGTTCCTGCCCAAGTATTTTCATCATGGTTAGAAGTAAACATCATGTGAAATCCCTTTGTAAATCTTTCTCGATCTTGCTTCAACCAATCATCAAAAGCAGTCGCTGGTTTTTCTCCTTTAGCTACATCATTCATAATGTGGTGAATATCCCAACCATAATCTGAATGAAAGTATCCATTATTAATTTGATCTGCCTCCTGCCCTTCTGCTAACATAAAGTATTCACCTGCCGCAAAAATTGCATCACTTGCCTCTTTCCAAAAATCAGCTGGTACATCATGTGCTACATCCATTCTAAATCCATCAACCCCAACTTCATTGACCCAAAAAAGCATATCTCCAATCATAGCTTTTCGCATTTCTTGGTTATCAAAATTTAGTTCAGCTGTATCGTACCAGTCAGTTGGCTCACCTTTTAAAGTTGGTGATTTGATAATTTTTCCATCTACCTGAGTATACCAATCTGGATGATCTTTGATCCATTGATGATCCCAACCTGTGTGATTTGGCACCCAATCAATGATAACCTTCATCCCTAAATCATGAGCTGATTTTAGCATTTTTTTAAAATCATCCATTGTACCATATTCTGGATTGAAACCTCGATAATCTGAAACTGAATATGGACTCCCTAAATACTTTTTCTTTTCCTCTGGGTCTTTGATTTCTTCAATCATAATATCTGGAGTTGCTTTTCGATTAGTCATACTAATCGGATGCAATGGCATAAACCACAAAATATCAATTCCCATAGTTTTTATTCGAGGAAGCTGTTCGGCAAAAGTATTGACTGTACCATCTTCTGAATATTGTCGAAGGTTAACTTCATAGATTGTTGCATTCTTCCCCCAGCTTGGCATATCTCCAGGATTATGCTTTGCATTTTCTATTTCTGTTGGATTATTTTTACTTGCCTTCTTATCTTGTTGACATCCAGTAAAAACTAAAAGGATTAAAGCAAAAATGAAACTGAATTTATTCATTATTTTCGTTTTTGTAAAAATTGTAATTGTATTGTTATTTATTCGGAAATTTTATTTCTTAAATCCAGGACGTGCTTCCACTTTGTCCATTTTAATTTGCTCCCCTGTTTTTGTTTTATCTGTATTCCCAATTAAAATGACTACTGGTGAATGTAGTTGAGCCCTCCAATGTTCATCAGGGGTTTTGGAATTATCATCATAATCAATGGTCATATAATTAGTTTCTCCATCAATGGCCCATTTCCCTTTGTTCGTTTCTTTTCCATTTGCTCCATTAATAAATGTTCCATCAGCATAAAATTCAATCCATCGATTGTCCTTAAAAACACCCTGCTTAGAAGAAGCATGCTGTTTCCAAACACCAATGTATGGTGACATCGGACTAGATTTAACTACTTCAGGAGCATCATGATTATGTCCGTCATGGTTGTGCCCATCATGCTCAGCAGCAGCTTTTTTTTCAGTTGTAGTTGAATTAGGTTCTTGAGTTGAGTTAGCATTATTCCCACATGAGAAAATGCCGAAACTTAATACAATCGCCAAGGAAAATACAAACAGATTTTTCATTTTCAATACTTGTTTTATAGTTGATTAAATCGCTTTTAAGTTTAGGCCATTTCATTGTAAAATTTCGCACTACTTTTCGCAGGAATATCATAATGCTCTTTATAAATTTCTAAATGAACATTTTTGTTAGATAGATTTTTAATTTCCACCTGCTCCTTCCCTACTAATACTTGCAACAATGATTTTTTAAATAATATTTTAAATGAAAAACTTTTCCACTCATCAGGTAAGGACGGATTCAAAATTAATTCCTCTCCCAAAACTCTCATTCCTCCAAATCCTTTTACCACAGCCATCCATGTTCCTGCCATACTTGTGATATGCAATCCATCTTCTGTATCATTATTATAATCATCCAAATCCAAGCGAGCAGTCCGGACATACATTTCATAAGCCTTAGCTTTCATTCCCAATTTAGCTGCCAAAATAGAATGTACACAAGGCGAAAGCGAAGATTCATGAACGGTCATCGGCTCATAAAATTCAAAATTTCGACGATGCGTTTCTTCATCAAACATCTCCTCGAAAAAGTAAAGCCCCTGCAAAACATCGGCTTGCTTAATAAAACATGATCGCAAAATTCTATCCCAACTCCATTTTTGATTCAACGGTTGATCTTCCTCTGGCAAATCACTTACGTTAATTAATTCTTTGTCTAAAAAACCATCATGCTGAACAAATACATCTAATTTCTCGTCATAAGGCAAATAAATATTATCCGTTATTTTTTTCCATTCACCAGTTTCTACATACTCATAGAATTTAATCTTTGCCTCAAGTGCTGACCATTTTTCAGGTGCTTTTTCTTTCATGTAAGTAATCGCTCCAAAAGCATATTTCATACACCAACTTGCAATAAAGTTCGTGTACCAATTATTGTTCACATTATTTTCATATTCATTTGGCCCGGTCACTCCGTGCATCACATATTTCCCTCGACGCTCTGAAAAATGAACTCGTTGTTTCCAAAATCTCGCAATTGCAATCAACACTTCTGTTCCGTAATCAATTAAATATTCTTTATCTCCAGTATGTCGAATGTAATCGTAAATTCCATAGGCAATGGCACCATTCCGATGAATTTCTTCAAAAGTAATTTCCCATTCATTATGACATTCTTCGCCATTCATGGTAACCATTGGATACAAAGCTGCTCCATCTTTGAAACCTAACTTTGTTGCATTTTCAATTGCTTTATCCAATTGCTTATAGCGATACATCAATAAATTTCTCGCCACT
>CAJQQY010000326.1 GCA_905480595.1 uncultured Saprospiraceae bacterium
ATAATGATAACCAATGATTTTTATTTAAGTGAAACCCCTAATGGAACATCTTACCAATGCAATGATAGAAATGGAAATTTTACTGTAGCTGGTTATTTTTTTACGACTTGGAATTCAGAACAATACAATGTTAAAAATTGCACAGAAACTATTTCCCAAAACTATTATATGAGTATCGGTGATTGCTGTACGAATTATTCAGGAGGTAATTTATTCCCCTATGAATATCGAAATTGGGCTCACCTAAAAAGTGTTCGAATTGAGATTCCTAATGGTTATTCATTTGTAAGTGGAACTATAAAACAATGGAGAACAAAACATACGAATGCTACGATAGAGGAAAATTCTAACATTACTCCTACAAGTGTTTCAGGAACAACACATGTTTTTGATTTAGGGCAATATTATGTTGAAAATGGAGGTACACTTAATTATTCAGATGATGGATATAATGGGGAAATTTCAATTGAAGTAAAACCAGAATGTACCCTTAACCAATCAGCTAATTTACCTGTAGATTATTATTTTACTTTTCAAGAAAATAGTGTCTTAGGAGGAAGTTTGACTGATGAAATTTCAGGGGCAGCTGATTATTTAAAATATTACCAACCACGACTTAACCCTGCTTCAAATCTGCCGACTCAAGAAGGTATTGGACCAACCGTATCATGGAATTTAAAAATAAGAAATCGAAGAGCTAATGCTAGTAATAGTTGGTTTTATTTAGAAGATTTAAGTGGAAATATAATAGTCCAAGAAGTTGAAAATATTTCTGATGGAAGTATCTTATTTCCAGTAAATGGCTTTTACCAATTAGGAAATTTAAGTGAAGGACAAAACTTGAATTTTCAAATAACAGCTTCCTACAACTCTTGTGATTTACCAAGCTTAAAAGTAATAACTGGTTCTGACTGTAATGGTTATCCAACTAGTCTAAATAATTATAATTGTGGAACAAGAGAACTAAATTTATACATCGCACCAGAACCTTCAGAGTTGCAAGTTAGATTTGATAATTATACAAATCCAATAGATGAGTGTGATAATAGTGTAACAGTTGAAGTTGAAATGTTGAGTTCAAAATTGGCAGCGGTAGAAAATTTATTCGTTAAAATTATACAACCACCAAGTCAAAGTGTAACTATCGAATCAGGGAGTTTAGAAGTTTTATATCCTCTTTCAGGTAATTATTCTAATATTTCAAATCCAACGAATCAGAATGGAATTTATATGATAAATGGTTCTGATATGGATAGTATAATTTCTACAAATGGATTGGTTGGAATTACTGATGTTTCTTCAAATATGGTTCGATTGAAGATGAATTTATTGTTAGATAATAATTATAAACCTGGAGACATTATTAATTTTGAAATAGGAGGCCAACGACCTTGTGGAACCAACTTACCTACAATTGCCTTAGCATTTGACCCCAATGCTAGTTTTGAGAAACCTGAGAATATTGGTTTATCTGAAGTAAGTGATGCTTGGGCTGCAGCTTGGGGAGACTATGATAATGATGGAAATGTTGATTTGTTTGTAACTAATTATTCTCCGGCCACACCAAATATTTTATACCATAATAATGGAAATTCTACCTTCTCAAAAGTGACTACTGGAGCCATCGTAACCGACTTAGCAAGTTCCTTATCAGCAACTTGGGGCGATTACGATAATGACGGTGATTTGGATTTATATGTTGCAAATAATATTGGCGATAAAAATTTCTTATATCGAAATGATGGAGGAACTTTTACCAGTATCCAAAGCGATCCTGTGGTAAATGATTTAGGATATGCTCATGGAGCAAGTTGGGTGGATTATGATAATGATGGTTTTTTGGATCTCTTTGTTACGGAATATTTTTCCACAAAATTTAATCAATTGTATAATAATAATGGAGATGGAACTTTTGAAAAAGCGAATGGAGTTGCTCCAACTTTAGAAGCCAATTTTTCTGTAAGTGGTGCATGGGGAGATTACAATTCTGATGGTTTACCAGACTTATTTGTTTGTAATACAGAAGGAAATAATAATAGCCTTTATAAAAATATAGGGAATGGAAATTTTCTAAAAATTAACATTGGAGACCTTGTTAATAATGGTGGAAATTCAGTAGGAGCAAGTTGGGGAGACTATGATAATGATGGCGATTTAGATTTGTTTGTTGCGAATTCAGGCAATCAAAATAATTTTCTTTATCAGAATAATGGAAATGAAACTTTTACAAAAATCACTACTGGAAACCTTGTAAATGATGGAGGTCATTCTCATGGAAGTGCCTGGGGCGATTATGATAATGATGGTGACTTAGATCTATTCGTGAGTAATGATCAAAATCAAAATAACTTTCTTTATTCTAATAATGGAGATGGGACTTTTACGTCCATTACGAATGATATTACCCAAGATGAGGGCCAATCATTTGGAGCTGCCTGGGCGGATTATGATAATGATGGTGACATTGATTTGTTTGTGGCTAATCACAAAATTAATGAGAATTTTATTTATCAAAATACTAGAGGTAAATGTCAAAATAAAGCTTGCTTTAATCTAGTCGGTACCAACACTAATCAATCAGCAATCGGTACAAAAATTAGAATTAAAGCAAATATTTATGGTGTAAGTATTTGGCAAATGAGAGAATTATCAAGTCAGACTGGAGGAGGTATAGGCGGACAAAATGAGTTGAAAACTATATTTGGACTAGGTGATGCGATTACCATCGACTCTATCATAGTTGAGTGGAATTCTGGTTATCAACAGGTTTTAACTAATCAAACTCCGAACGATTGTCTTACCATAGTTGAAGAAAATGCAAGTGAGGTTTGTGG
>CAJQQY010000327.1 GCA_905480595.1 uncultured Saprospiraceae bacterium
TTTTTATCATGATGACAATCAAAAAACGATTGCTGAAAAATCATTGCAGGAGGCAGATGCTTCTGACCTTTGGCCAGATCCGATCGTAACAGAAATGAACAAGTTCGAAAAATTCTACCAAGCAGAGGATTATCATAAAGATTATTTGGCTAGGGTAGGAGATCGAAATCCATATTGCACTTTTGTGGTGAAACCGAAGGTAGAGAAGTTTAAAAAAGAATTCAAGGATAAGTTGAAAGATTGAAATTAAGAAAAGGCCTTGATCGAATTATTCGATCAAGGCCTTTTTTAGTTTGTATATGTATGGTCAAATAATCACCGCGCCTAAATTTTCCATTTTATCCAACCAAACTTGGTCATCAAAGTGGGCAGAACTAATGTGAATTTGATTTTTATATTGCCGAGTGAGTGCCTGAATACTTGTAGGTGAGAGATTATTTCCCTCGCCAATAGTGATTATGGCTTTTGCCTCTAAAAACTTTTTAAGTCGAAACTCACTAAATCCATTGGCATAAATATTTATGCGACTACCACCTACTTCGGCAAGTCGAGTTATTTCAAAAGCATTTAAACCATCTTCTTTTTTGATCAAAACGCTTGCACCATCGTTCAGATAATCAGTCAAGTCTTGTTCATTTAAATTACCCGCAAGGAGGAAAGTATTTTCTTTTCCTTTTTTGACAAATTTTTTGATCTGAAATAAATCAAATCCATCTTGGGTAGAAATAATCAACGATGTTCCTTTATCTAAATAATTCAATAAATCGGTTTCTAAAAAATCTTTTGGGTGTAGATTCACCTGAGTTTTTCCAATTGTAATAAATTCTTTGATATTTGGTTTGGTAAAATTGTCGGTACTGTGAATACAAATGCGACAATTACTTCCCAGTAATTGTTTAATCTTCACTTGGTCAAAATTATATTCGCTACAAGCTATTGCGTATGGTCGATTAGGATGAGCTACTATTTCGTTAGCAATATCTTGGACATTCGGATGGGTATCTTTTGTTAAAAATTTTAAATGATACATGGTTTTGTTTTGAGGATTATGTTGATTATTTGACAATGATTTTGCGAGAACCAGTATATAGATTAAAAAATGGAACATCTATGGTGAAAAAAGCCATTGGAAAACGCCACGAGTTCACATTGACAGGATCGCCTGTATCCAATTTTATTTCCCGCAGTTGAGGCCCATATTGGCCTCCTACGCCCAACGAAAATGGGGAGTTGGCAAAATTATAAACTACAAAGGCGCCTGGTGAAAATAAATTATTCCAAGAAAAATCAGGTAGATTATCTATCTTATAATTCTGGTTTTTAGGGTTTTGCCGATAAGCTGTAATGGCGCCCAAATCCAATAGTGGCACATGAATACTAAAGGAACTATTGTTCTTGATGATGTTCGGACTAAAGCTGTAAGTGAAACCAATCGGCACAGAAAGCGACGCTCCAAAAGCATCTTGTGGTAGGTCGATATTGGTAGGTACATCTAATAAGCGGTCTCTCCCAATAGCTGCGCCCAAATAAGAATTGACCGTAAAACTGGAGGTTGTTTCTCTTTTGATGCGGGAACTTCCAGGAGGCAGCGTAGCAGATTTCATTATATTTTTCACTTGGTCAGAGGTTTGTGCCTGAACCATATTTGCCATAAAAGTTCCGTAAATTAAAACGGCATTGATGGCGCGAGTCGACTGCCTTTGTTCTTTGCTAGTGAGTTTTTTATCCGTAATAATTTTAAGTAATTCCATCGCATTGAGGATGGCGTTGCCATATTCTTTTACATAAATATTTTCGTAGAGCGAGAGTGCTTGATTAGAAATTTGAGGAATATTAGTTAACGATTTATAGGTGTCTTGCAGCGTGGAATCGCCGATACTTTGAGTTGTAATTATCGTGTTGAATAAGTCTACGGTAGAACGAATAAATGGATAATAGTCTTTGAATGTCAAGTCAGAAGGTCTGGTTGCTTTTTTAATTCGAAGGTTAGTTCGAGTATTTTCCATGTCATTAGCAATGCTAAAAAACTTGGTAGCCAAGAGCGCTGTTCCTGATGCCGAAAAATTAGGAGCATCCTCAATGGCACTCAATCGTTGATACAAAAGTCCTAAAAATAAATTCCACTCAAGTGGGTCTCTACGCAATGAATCAAATTTTTCAAAAGTTATCCATTTAGCGATGGTTGTATCTATTGAAGTTTCTTTGATTATTTTTTCTTGAATATCCAATGAATCCAAAGTAGCCGTTCCTAAAATATATCCCTTTTCCGCATCTACTTTATTTTGGGTTATTACGATTCGAGCTGTGTCAGTATATGTAATTGGTTTTGAAATATTTTCATAATCTCGGAAAGCCAGCAAAATATGAGTAGACAATTCAAGTCCTTTAGAAAGATTTTGAGCATTGACTTTTGCATCCACCAAGTCTTTACAATATTCATTCTCGAGGGCAGTAAGATAACCTCTGAGTTGTTGATTTTTTTGTTGGAGTTGCTGGAGGTTTATAGTCTCTTGAGCTAATTGTTTATCCAATTTATCGTAAGAGGCAAACTGCGACGAATCAATTTGAGTTTGATTTATTTTCTCTTTTTCATATAGTTTTAAAAATTTATTATCAGACAATTGATAATTTTTTTTCAGGATAGGAAAGGAATCTCGTTTTTCCAAGTTTGGATTTGAGGGGAAATTAGCGAGTGGATTTTTGAGATTTTCTTTTTCCAGATTGAGTGCATTTAGTTTTTCATCTCTTTCTTCTTTTAGTGGAAGCATGAGTTGATTCATCTCCTCTTCATATTTTTCTTCGAGCGCATTTAGTTGATTATTGATACCATCTTTTTGATTATTTAATTGACTAATTTTTTCTTTTTCTTCTTCAGTTGTTGGTCTGTTTTCATCATTTGCTATTTCATTGATGGCATCAATCTCTGCTTGAAAACTACTAAGTTGATTTTGTAAATTTTCAAATTCAGGGTCACTCTCCATTTTTTCTGCAACACTATCTTCTACTTTTTTTCTATTTTGTACAAATTCTTTTTCTGCAGCTTGGATTTCTAGATCAATAGCTGCTTTTTTTTCAATCGCATCAAAAGCCATTGCTTTTTGAGCATATAATTTTGGATTTATTTTTTGGTTTCCATATTGAATTTTTAATTCATTTATTTTGGCTGATAAATTAATTTGAATCGAATCCAACCGTTCATTTCCAATATTCAAGGTCGCTTGAAATTGTGTCCCCAGCGTATTATAATACGAGTTAAATATTACATACTCCATCATGTTGGAGTTCGAAGCTCGCATCAAAACATCTCTAAATAATTTAATGTAGTCATCATCTTGGGTGAGTGCTTTTAGAAAATATAGAGAGGCAATTTCTTGTGATGATTTATCCTTGTTAGATATTTTTTGCCAAAAATTGATTTCCTCTTCTATGGCTAATTTCAATAAATCAGCACGAGTTACAAAGTTGAATACCTTTGGATGAATACCTTCATTTTGTTTTTCGATTCTCAGTAGTTCTTCTTTTAAGGTTCGAGCTTCAGCGGAATAAGTTTTTAAATTTTCTAATTTTTTTACTAGATGATGATCAAAGTTTTCGCCAATTAGCTGCCGAGTTCCTGCAATTCCTTGGGCAACAATATTTTCATTAGTTCTAGGTTTACTTTTGAAAACTAAGTCGTAGTCTTCCAAAGAAGGGTTTTGAAATAGATAATCAAAATATTCTTTTTGTTGTAGATTGGCGAAAATGGTATTTCGATAAAAGTTTAAAATAGAATCCTCTTCAATATTTCGACCGAAATAAATGATTTTGCCTTTTTGCTTTATGTTGTCGATGAGTGAACCAGATTTCATAATATTTCTATTATTCATATTATGAATTTCGACCAGTTGAGATTGATGTAGTTTATAATTTTTCGCTAATGTTTGTCGCTTAATAACAGGCGTATCTCTTTGGATTTCATTATCAACTATGTTATAAAATAAATTTAAATCCTTTTTAATTTCTTCCTGACAACTGTCCAAAGCATTTAAATATTCCTCTGTATATTTTTGAAGTCTCGATAATTCTGTTCCTTTGATAATGATGGGTAGATTTCGCTTATTTTCTTTTGTTGATTTCTTATTTCTTTTCTCCTTCTTTTCCATCTTGTTAGGCGAGAGAATTGATTTGGCCAATTCATTGTCAATACTTTTTCCTAACTCAATTTTTCGTCCTTCTAATTTTTTAAAACCCGAAATGAGAATTTTTTCTACAGGAACTTCCCGATATGCCAAGTCAGCAATCGAATAGATTAATGCCAAATTATACACTTCGGGTGAATTGTATAAATCTCTATATTTTTCTAATTCCAATACTCTTGGAAAATTCAAACCCAAGTTGTCTAAGTCTACCGTAAACGATTCCCGAGCGTTAGCAAGCAACGTTTTATAATTAGAAATTTCAAATTGATATAAGAGGTTTTTTGTGTTTGGAAAAAGGACAGTCAACTCAGAAGGTTTTTCTAAGTTCTCTTTAAAACGATGAAAAAATGTCAAGTTTAATTCTTCTTGAGCTCGTTCAGCAATAAAATCTGACAGTCCTACCGCTACTGTTTTTGCATCTAGAAAACCTCGGTTTTTGCTAGATTCATTAATTCGAGAATTAGCGATATCTAATTCATTTTTGGAAGTAATGGGATCTCGATAACTATCTGAAAGGTCTTGGAAGGAAATTGTTTTTTGAAATTGTAAAATAGAATCTCCATACATCAATTGTTCCCAACCTTCTTTTCTTTCAGGTGCGCTTGGAAGTTCAAAAAAATTGGATTGTAAAAACCTTGCGGAGTTTTCGTCTAGCAAGATTTGTTTTTGAAGGTTTCGATTGAAAAAAGGATTTTTATCATATTTTTTTGGAACACTTTCTAATAGGCTAAAATTATTAAAATTAGATGTCTTGGATTTGAGATTGACATGCGCATTCAAAATCTCTAACATCTTCATAAAATTAGTTTCCAGAGAAAATATTTTTTCTTCTCTAAAATTTAGACCATTTCCAGGGATTAGATAGATTTTAAAGACCTCAGTTCTAATCAGGTTAAAATTAACTTTTACACCATCTAAAAGGGAATCGCCAACTATATTAACCATAGTATCTCCAATAAAAATTTGCAACGTATCGGAAGATGAAAGAAAATCTGGAGTGTTATCTTGATTTCTCAATTCATAAACACCAACGCTTGGGAAGTTATAGTCTAAAAATAAATAATCGACATTTTTTACTTTCTCACTTAAAAGAAGGGGTTCTTTTTCCCCATCTTTAAGTAATATATTAGGGTAGGGCTTGAAAGGAGTGAATTCGTTAGAGGAGCATTTTGAAAAATCAAATTTTGGTACTTGTTTTTTACGAATCATCTCCGCTAAATCTTTAGCATCTTGATAAGTAGAATGTTGGGAAAATCCAAAATTAGAAAAAAGTAAAAGTATTGTTATAAAAGAAAAAACGAGACGGCGCATTTTCATAATTTTCAATTGATTTTGAAGTATTGGAGTTAAAGAGACAACTAAGGAGAAGTTA
The DNA here is from genome assembly GCA_905480595.1 of uncultured Saprospiraceae bacterium. Taxonomy (GTDB): domain Bacteria; phylum Bacteroidota; class Bacteroidia; order Chitinophagales; family Saprospiraceae; genus CAJQQY01. The sequence continues at coordinate 5,551 of CAJQQY010000327.1, forward strand.
ATATACCTATCAAATCTAATGAAAAAAGGTCAGATGAAGTTAATCATTTGACCTTTTTTTATTTATAAAAAAGCAGAAAAATTTATTTCTTTTTACGCAAATTCATAGTGACTCGCATACATTTCCAAAGGTGACTTCCCACTTTATTGGCTTTAGTTTGATCTTCTTTGAGCCATTGCTCCCATTTCTTTTCCCCTAATTTTTTGCTAAAAGGATAGATTAATAAAACCCATTTTGTACTACCCATCATTCCTTGTAAGTTTTGGATGTCAAAGTATTTTTGAAATAAATCGAAAGTTTCTTTAGTGAAAGGGTACTCCCAATCACTATCTCTTTGGAAAGGTCGATAGATTGCTCGAAGTGTTTTGAGCGGCCAATAAGTTGCTAATGGATCAGAAGTAATTACTTGCCCGCCAGGAGCTAAAACTTCATCTACTCGCTCTAAGAACGGTTCCATATATTTGAAATGATGAAAAACAGATTGCGCATAAACTACATCAAAATCTCTTTCAGTAAAATCTTCAGAAAGGAAATCTGCAGCCACGGTAATCGCATTTTCAATTCCTACATTATTAATTTTTCTTTGTAATTCAGCGGTTGCTGATTCACTCAAATCTAAGCCAACATAATATTTAGCTTTCTTTGCCAAATCCAAACTTAATTGATTTCCAGCATGACAACCTAAGTCTAAAACTTTTTTATCAGAAAGATCGCCCATCCATTTCCAATGAAGGCCACTCCACATTTCAAATTCTCCTAAAGAATTAACAACTGTACCATAACCTGACCGTAATTTTGCCCAAGTTCTTCCTACAATATTTCCTTCGTATTCGAATTGTTCTTCTTGTGGTGCGTACTCGTAAAAGTCTTTTTGGATTTTATTAGTTTCGAGCATTTTTTTTAACTGTAAATCCTTGTCTTCCATGACTGCGACTGGTTTGATTAAAAAAGTATATATTTTATAAAAGACAGTTTCTTCTGATATATTGAAAATAATACAAAGTTATTCTAGCAATTAAGTTGCAAAATAATAAAGGTTTATAATATACTGTTTAGGAAAAGGAGGGTCTTTTGAAGATTGGAGTTAATAGAGGCTTGTGAATTGTTAGAAAGCCTGTGCAAATTTGCATAAAATTTGAGGAAAAAGCCATTTTTTTGAGTGGTTAATAATTGTTGTAGAAGGTTTAATATTCAATTATAATATTATTTAAATATATTTTTGGGGATAATGTTTTTCTTTTTGCCGATCTTAAAATTTACTCCAAAACCAACAGCCATTCCTGAAGTCGGAGTCATCTCAAAGGAAGGTTTTAGCTGCATACTTAAATCATCAGACACATCAAAAGTAAGTAGATGAGCAGTTGTATAAGCTTCAGCTGCGGTAAGAATGTAAGCTAACCCAATGCCTATGTAGGAAAATTGAAGTTGTTTATCATATTGATTTCTGGCATTTTTTAGCACTTCGGCGGAGACCGTACCTTCAAAAATACTTGTTGTACAATCTAATCCATCCACCATAAAACGATGTTGATCTCTGAGGTTACGATAGTTTCTACCATTATATCGAATACTATAGATGAGTCCTCCGAATGCACCATATATCAAAGGCAATTTTATGTACCAATGTTTTTTATTATAAATTTGACCAAGGCCGGGAAGGATTGCAGTTAAGACTACTGCTTTTTTTGGAGAAGGATAATCTTCTTTAAAATATCTTTTGATGAAATTTCCTTTTTTCTTTTTTTTCAAAATGGTAGGAGAGGAGAGAGAAGAAGTATCTTTTTGTTCCAATGGGATAATAGTCTGAGTCGAATCACTTTGAGCTAAACTAACGTTTAGTTGGAAGAGAAAAAGTAAAATTAGAAAAAGGAATTTTTGATTCATCTTTATTTTATTCGTTTGACGCTTACCTGCCGGCAAGCAGGTTAAAAGTTCGACGTTTTACGATTGCTTGAAGTAATATCATTCTATTGAAATCCAATAGTTTTCTTTTCTGCTTTTTTCAAATCTTCTTTTAAAGCAGCCATTCGGATCGCAGTTACAGCAGCTTCTACACCTTTATTCCCATATTTACCACCTGCTCGATCTATGGCTTGTTGTTCGTCATTTGGAGTTAATACTCCAAAAATACAAGGTATACCTGATGCTAATCCTAAATTAGTTAACCCTATAGCAACGGAGTTATTAATGTATTCATTGTGGCTAGTTTCTCCTTTAATAACACAGCCGATGCAGATGATCGCATCATATTTTTGGTTTTGCAAAAGTATTTTTGCTGCGACGGTTAATTCAAATGTGCCAGGAACCTGAACCGTTTTTATATTTTCTTCTTCTGCTTCATGTTTGATCAAAGTATCAAAACAACCTTCGTAGAGCGCATGAGTGATTTTAGCATTCCAGTCGGCTACAACGATTCCAAATTTCATTTTTTTAGCTGAAGGTAAATTTGCCTCATCGTATTCAGATAAATTTTTTAATGCACTTGCCATTTTTCAACGTTTTAAGATTAATATTGAACATTGAACGTTCAAAATCAAACCAATTAGATAAAAAAAAGGTAAGATTAGTTAAAATCTTACCTTCACAATTTTAGTAGTTAAATATTTATTTGTGCGTGTTTTCTGGGGAAAAACGCATTATTTTTTTTAATTCACGCTAACTCGTGAAATGAATTTTTCAATATCTTGACCTTCTGGAGTATTTGGATATTTTGTTTTCAAGTTTTCATAGGTAGATTTTGCTTCAGCTACCTTTCCTTGATATTCATACAACATACCTAATTTTTTAGTGTAGTATGCTTCCAAAAATTCGTTAGATCCTTGCCCGATTGCTTTTTTGTAAAAAGAAATGGCTTTGTCCATATCATTTTTTTCAGACCAAACATCCCCTAACGCACCATAATATGTGATAGGAAGAACACTTCCATCTGGGCTAAAATCTTCTAAGAAAGAAAGAGCAGCATCAAATTGACCTAAGTTCAAATAAGAAATACCTGCATAATAATTAGCTAAATTTCCAGCAGCAGTTCCACTATAATCAGTAGCAATATCAAGAAATCCAAGGCTTCCATTTCCAGGGTTAGCCAATGCTAATGCAAAAGAATCTTTTTCAAACATTCGCTGAGCTTGAGCCATTTCTTCGATAGCAGCATTCAATCGAGGTGTTTTGTAAAAATTATTGTAAGCGAAAACACCACCTATCAATAATACGAGAACGAACAATCCTCCTAAGATGGTATTATGATTTTTTTCATAAAAATCTTGTGCTTGTTCCGTCTTTTCTCCGATGTCCACTAAAGTATCATCTGAAGCCTTTTTATTTCTTTTTGCCATATTAATATTTGTAAATATGTAATCTACCTAATTATTAAAAGTAGATTGGTTTTGTAAAATTAGCCGCAAAAATAAAGATTCTTTTTGTTTTATACTCATTTTTAAGAAAAAATATGGTATTTATTAACACACTTATTTTTTTAAAAAAAATGTAAAAATTGTAGATAATATTTTGAAGCCATTTTTTGTACGAGGCAAATGGAATGTTGTTCTATATCTGTATTCTATTTTTTCAAAAAAAAACGCAAAACCACGATAAAGTGATTTTGCGCTTTCTTTAACAAAAGAAAATAGGATTATTTTTTCACGAATTGTGAAGTCCAAATCTCATTTCCAGAAATGAAAGTGATGATGTAGACACCTGATTGCCAGTTGTTTACATTTACGTCTTCACTTAAGTTAGGGTTTTGAAGTTCTGCAACTTGTTGTCCTAACATATTCGTAATTCGGATATTATCCAATTGGATATCTGACCGAATCTGTAAGTTGTCGCTAGTTGGATTAGGATAAAATTTGATTTTGTTTCCTAATTC
>CAJQQY010000328.1 GCA_905480595.1 uncultured Saprospiraceae bacterium
AATAATCCTTTTTGGGTTTCTTCAGATGGATTGAGTTGTGCATTATGTCCAGATCCTGTTGCTTCGCCTACAGAAACTTCTACTTATATTGTTCGAGTAGATTCAGATTTTGGTTGCGAAATTTTTGATACAATCACAATAAATATTTTAACGCAAGATGATATTGATGCTGGCGATGATATCGCAGTTTGTGGAGGAACTCCGGCACAGTTGACAGGGTTTGGAGAAGGAATTCCTTCGTGGACACCTGCCGCAACTTTAAATCAAACAGATATTTTTAATCCACTTGCTACTCCTACAGAAACTACCACTTATCATTTTTTATTAGAAAATGGAGACTGTATTTTGACTGATTCTATGACCGTTGAGATTATAGAGAAAACAGAAATAGATTTATTAGATCAAAGTATATGTAAAGGTGAAGCGGTGATTATGCAACCGATTGGAATTGCAGATACATATCTATGGTCACCACCAGAAGGCTTATCAAGTCTTGATATAGAGAATCCAACAGCTAATCCAACCGAGACTACAGAGTACACAGTCATTGCTCAATCTGGAACTTGTCCACCAGATACTGCTTCAGCATTTGTTGAAGTTTTGGAAAATCCTACGCTGAATGTGGCAGGGATTTACCGATACTTTCCAGGAGATCCAAAAGTGTTAGACGTGACTTCTTTAGGTTCAGGAGATTATGCTTATCAATGGTCGCCAGCAAATGGGTTGAGTTGTACAGATTGCCCAAATCCAACTGCGACTATTGATGTTACAATGGATTATACAGTCATAATTACAGACTTAGAAACGGGGTGTTCGCACTCTGAAATAGTGATAGTTCAAAAAGTAGATGAGTGTAGCGAAGATTTAATTTCGATGCCAAATGCTTTCTCTCCAAATGGAGATGGGAATAATGATACATACCAAATGTATTCTGGAACTATAGAAGAGATTGAATATTTTAGAGTATTAGATCGATGGGGATCTTTAGTTTTTGAATCTAATGATCGTTACTTTGCTTGGGATGGAAAATATAATAACAAGACAGTTGCGGAAGGAGTTTATATTTATGTCTTGGCAGGAAAATGTAAATTGGATGGAAGTACGATTATGAAAATGGGAGATATTACGGTTCATAAATAGTTGACTAGAAAATCAGTTGATCAGGGAATCAGGCAATCGGTGAGTTACGGTTGCCTGTTTTTTTTAATGGTTTTTGCTTCAGGTATAAAGAAAGGGAATTACATATTTAAATTATTGAATTTTGTGGATGTGTAATTATTCAATGATGAAAAAATGTTGTGATTTATTTTTTAGCATCATCATTATTTAGCTAGGGAAGAGGGTAAGTCAATAAACCTAATTTCATTCTAGAATTATTTTTACAATAAATCAAAAGAGCATCGTTTCCCACTTTTTTTGACATATAAGAATCAAAAAAGTATTTGCTCTTTGAAATATAAATTGTTCTTTGATCTTCTTTTTCTCCAGCCTTATTTATATAAGTAGCATCAACAAACATTTTGGAATATTTTCTAGTACTTCGTCCAACTAATTCTTTTCTTTCTTTAGCTGTTTTAAAATCATTATACAATAATATCACACCTCCATTTTTGTCATAGCCAAAAGTGTATGATAAATTTCTGAATCCAAATAGTTCTTGATTTGAATATTTAGATACATCAGTTGACCATAAATAATCTCCTTCAAATGATAAAGTAGTCAAAGTGATTTCACTTGTAGTCAGATAACCACTTTTTATACTACCTTTAGTATATTCCGCCGCCACAGAAATAGTTTGATCATCATAGTTTACTAATATATTATTCACTTTCATTAAAGAATGATTTCTTTCTTTTCTGCTTTTAGGATTACCTCGTTTATCATTAATATATTTATCTCCTTTCAAGGATATAATTTTTTCAAAATAGGGTTTTCCATCCTTATTAAATTTTGAAATAAAAAAATTGATTGAAATATTTTTCCCTTTTTCTTTCTTTGATAGTGACTTGGTGCAATATCCAGTTATGTAAAAATCATCTGAAACGGTATGGAATAAAAATGCACTTTCTGAATAAGTGCCTTCTGGATAAAAACTTAACTCACTTAATTCTTCTTCCTTCGATAATTTAAAAACTCTAACTCTTTTATCCACTATAGCTGTAATCAATATATCTCCTAGATTATTTACTTTAAAATCTTTTATATCTATATCATTATCTTTAAAATCAAAAAATACTTTCTTTTTATACTGTAGTTTCATATTCTCATTGTAAACTGCAAATTGATAGGACTCCTTACGCTTCGATCTTTCTTTTTTTCTAATTGAGCTTCCAAAAACCAAAAGGCTAGAATCTTGGCTTACAGAAAAGCCGTTAATGTCCTCATCTTCTTCTGAGTCTGTGGTGAAAAACATATTATTATCATATTCATAAGTATCCAAAATTTTGAATTTTTCCGCAATTAATTTTGAATTTTTCATATCAAAATAAAGAATTGTATTTAGATTCTTTTTCCTATTTTCAGTTATTCCAATTAGATAATTTTTTCCTTTTATTTTTAGTATTTGCTTAATACTTACTTTTTCCCCTTTATGCTTAAAGTTAATGGGTGTCTTATTTACTAATTGAAGTCTGTAATCGTATTCTAACAATATGTAGTTTTTTACTCCAATCACATCAAGAATATAAATTGACTTTGAATTACTTCCAAGAAATTTTTGATTTAGATAGCCAATTTGAGGTGTTTGATATACATTACTCCAGATTAAATTGGGTTCTTTTTGGGCAAAATTTGAAACGGATAGAAATAGAAAAATAGAAATGGTAACTGTCTTCATTTTGTGTTTTATTCAGAATTCAAATAAGATATTAATTGTTTGTTTAGGCATTGGATAAAATCAAATTTTCCGATGTCGAATTTATAATTCAACGAGTAAATAAATACTCAATTTCCACACCTTCAATTTCCTCTAATTCTGTAGCCTCCTCCACTCGAACTTGAGCAATTCCTGCTTTTATCAAAATCATTTTTTCTTCTAATTCACTTTTAGGAAGAGCGATTTGTATTTTTCCAATATTGCCAAAATCTTGGCTGACAATTTCGATTTCTAAATTTTTGAGGGTATTCATGACTTGGCTCATCAAGGCATAATCGAAGGTGATTTGAAAAATATCATCCAAAGATTTTTCGATGATATTAGCATTTTCTAAAGCGAGTTGTGCGCTCGTGCGATAGGCGTTGATTAATCCAGAAGTTCCCAATTTTGTTCCTCCAAAATATCGAACAACTACAATAAAAATATTTGTCAAACCAAAACTATCAATCTGTCCAAGGATCGGTCGACCAGCTGTTCCTGAAGGTTCGCCATCATCATTTGCTCTGAAATTATTTTTATCCAAACCTAATCGAAAAGCATAGCAATGATGTCTGGCTTTGAAATGTTCTTTCTTAACTTCTTCGAGTTGGCTTTGCCATTCTTCTTCAGAATAAGCTGGGAAAGCGTAACCGTAAAACTTGCTACCGCGATCTTTGAATTCGCCAATGCTGGAAGAAGAGATGGTTTTGTAATTCATTAGTTAATCATAGTTTTTTGAATATTAGATCTTCAAATCTTAAAAAAGTTTACTTCCTTTTGCCGCCCACCAAGGATGAACCTCAATTAACAATCGCCCTGATTGAACTGCAGGATCCATTGCCGCCAATCGCTCAGCTTCCTCTTTATCAGGAACGCTAAAAACAATAATTCCTTGAATATCCGTTTCCGCATCTTGTCCAAATGGACCAATCATACAAGCTCTTTTTTCATCAGCTAATTTTCCTAAATGAGCCATATGAGCTGCTTGGATTTTATCAGCTTCTTCCTTTGTTTGATCTCGTTTAGGCCCTTCTTTAAGGAATGCGATAAAATATTTTTTCATAATATACGTCACGTCTCCTTCAGGCATTTCGAAGGTTTCAAAAAGCGAATCAGGGTAGGGTAGAAATAGATGATCTGACTCGTGAGTATGAAGTTCTGGAGATACTGCTTGCGCTTGATTTATGGCTTGGTGAGGTTTGTCTTCACAAGCGAAGAATAGAAAAGGTAAAATGAGGAAGAGTAAATTTTTCATTGGAGGATTTTTTTAAGTATTAATGGCAATAGCAACATGTAATTGCTATTGCCATTGTAATTTTTTATTTCTTATAGCCTTGTGGTTTTCCGAAGGCATGAACAATTTCAATATGTGGAGAACGAGAAATTCCTCCGGGATTTAATCCAGGTTCATTTTCAGGAATTGCTATTCCTAAATCTTTAAAGTAAGTTTCCCAAACAGGAAAAGTTGCCTTAGTGTCAGGATCCTTAAAAGTCATTTTTTGTAATTCAAAAACTGGCTGTCCATCATTCGCTTCCATGAAAGCTGTATATATTAATTCCGAACAATAATAGCTATCATTCAACATATTGAAACTACTATCATAAGCACTTCCTACCTTGGATTGAGCTACTCGAATAGCTTGTGGAATAAGAGATTGTTTTTCTTGTTTTAATCTTCCCACGAGCACTTTGCTTTTGTTATCTCCATCCATGGAGCGGTTAAAAAATTCACCTGTTGGAGTAACTTTAACTCCTTTTTCAACTGCTTCGATTACTGCAAGTGCATTGGTTCCAATTGGTACGACCATTCCCACATGTGAAAGTCTTGCTCCGTCAACTCCAAAAGTTACTTTTTCTATCGCATCGCAAAATGATCCACAATCTCCGTCTTGAAAAAGTAAATCACCAATTTGCAAATCAAAAGTTTTGTAATTAAAAACTTTAACAATAGGAGTTGGCCCATCTTTTGGTTGATCTTTTTTATCAGAGCTACAAGAAGCAATTGAAAAAATAATAAGTAATGCAAAAATTGTCTTTACGTTCATTTAGATATTTATTTTAAGTATGATAATTAGTGTTTTTTTTATTGAAAATCTAAGGTAAGAAAAGTAGAATTAAATTCTCAGGTTTGCTTTTTTTCAAATTAATATTTTACTTATGAATGATTAAAATACATCAATTGTCAAAACAAAAAACCTTCCAGAACATCAAGTCCTGGAAGGTTTAATTTGTTTAGAAAATAACTTATCTCAGCAAAGTAACTGACCCCATCGTCTTGTAACCTCCATTCTTTTTCTTCTCACCTTGCCAAACTGTTCCATCATCAAATACGGCATATGCTTTCCAAACATAGACATCTTGCGCCATTAATTTCCCTCTAACTTTTCCATCCCAAACTTCAATAGGTTGGCCATCTTTTATTTCTTGCGTCTCCCAAAGTAACTGTCCGTATGGAGAGAAAATCTGCATATGATATTCTTTTAATCCAACTCCTGCTGGTTTGAAAACTCTAACATCTCCAAGACCTTGTTCAGGTGAAAAGGCATTTGGTACAAATAATCCTTTGATTGTTTTTGGAATAAAATTGATTAATGTATCATCGACACAACCAAACTCTGTACTTGCTTCTAGGTAAATTTGTTTGTTACCATTATTGAAAAAACGATGCCTTGGATTGACAGCTTGAGAAGATCCTCCATCTGAAAATTCCCAGTAATAATTATCTGCATTTTCTGAAAGGTTGATCAGTTGAAATTCTCCATCGTTGGTTCCTGATGTTGCTTCATCAATTTCAAAGTTAGCGAATGGTTTAATGTGAACATTTATTAATTCCTCTAATCTAATAGTATCGAAACAAGCATCATCAATCGAAACAACTAACTGAACATCGTATAATCCATTTTCTTCATAAAGATTAATTGGATTTTCTTCTTCTGAAATATTACCATTCCCAAAATCCCAATAGAAATTATTACTTGCGGTAGAAGTATTTCTAAAAGTAACCTCCATTGGTTCACAGCCTTCTTTATCTTCCACTTCAAAGTTGGCTTCCGGTTCAGGATAAATAGTCAAACTTTGAAGCGCAGTATCTGAACATGAAAATTGATTCGTAGCAATTAATTCTACAGGGTATTCTCCAGCTTCTGTATAAACATTAGAAGGGTTAGAATTTGGGGTAGTCAACCCATTTCCAAAATTCCAAATGTAACCTGTTGCTCCTGAAGATTGATTTTCAAAATTAATAGTTGCTGGCAATCCACAAAGTGAAGTTCTTTCGAATTCAAATGCTGCTTCGGCTGTTGGATGAACTATAATATTTGAAAGGGTCGTGTCATTGAAACATCCATTGATATCTGTGGCAATTAAAGTTATTTCATAAGTACCAATTTCATTGTAAAGATGTTTTGGACTTTCTTCAACTGAAGTATTGCCATCTCCAAAGTTCCACTCGTAAAAAATGGTTCCTTGAGAGCTATTGTATAATTCAATTTCGAAAGGAACACAACCACTATATTCTGCAGGCTCAAAACTTGCATTTGGTAAATCCATTACCGTCACCACACTTGTGTAAGTAGCTGGACATTGATTGTAAATTGAAATTCCTTGCAAGGTAACTGTGTATTGACCTGGTTCTGTAAAGATGTGCTCAGGTTGATTCAATTGAGAAGTTTGACCATCTCCGAAGTCCCAATAATTTCCAGAAGTATTAATTGAATTATTAGAAAATTGAATTGGTTGATTCAAACAAACATAATTTGGATGTGTAAATTCTACTTCTGGTGCTGGGTAAACAACAATCTTCATCGAAGTCGTATCGTATCCACAATCACTCCCTGCAAATTGGATAATAGTGTATTCTCCAGGCTCCGTAAATGTGTGAGTTGGTTGTAATTGAGAAGATGAATTTCCATCTCCAAATGTCCAATCAATTATTGCACCTGGAGTTGCATAATTATAAAAGTCAACGGTAAGTGGTTGACAACCAGATAATTGAGAGGCTCCAGCTAAAGCTTGAACATCAGGCGGAGTAACTACAATTTGTGTAGTTGCAGTATCCGATCCACACACATTGGAAGAAACTAAAGTTACAGTATAAACTTCGATGGTGGTGTCGGCTATATAAGTTTGTGTTTCCGGAATTACCCCTGTTGAGGTATTTCCATTTCCATAATCCCAGTAAAAATCGGTAGCTGCACCAACAGAAATATTGGCAAATTCCATGATAACTGGCGAGCAATCCGTCTGTGGTGATAAACCGATATTCGCGACTGGTTGAGGAGTTACGGTTACGACATCTTGGTAAGTACTACTTCCACATTGATTAGTTGTAGTTAAAGTGATTACGTAAGCAGTATCATTAATTCCATTTTCAAAATAAACAACTCCTGGATTTTCCAAGGTGCTACTATTTTGATTATCTCCAAAAGTCCAGTTGTACGATAGGTCAACCCCGAAACTTAAATTGGTTAATGTCAACTCTAAACCAACACATGCTTCTGATGTGTCTGGTTGGAAATAAGCAACTGGAACATCAGTTACTATAATCGTATCTGAAACTTCACCGACACATCCATGTTCATTTTCAACTTCTAAAGTTACCACGTAAGTTCCAACTACATCGTAAGCATAACTTGGAGAAAAATCAGTTGAAGAATTACCATCTCCAAAATCCCAAGATGCTGAATAATTTGAAGGAGATAAGTTTACAAAATTCACCACTTCATTTCTACATACTAAATGTGGCATATCAAATGTTGGATCTTCCATAGGGAAAACTGTCATTAATTTTGCATCAGAAGTTACACAGCCTGATAATTCATCTGTATAAGTATAAGTCAGAACGTGATCTCCAACTTGTGCAATCGAAGGATCAAAGATTCCATTTTCTCCATCGATAATTCCATTTCCAGTCCAAATTCCTCCTGCTGGTGAGTATCCTGATAAAGCAAAATAATCATAAGTTAAACAAGTCGTTTCATCTGGTCCTGCAGTTACATAACTTAAGTCAATTACTAAAATCGTTTTAGTGTCTTCGACAAAACAACTTCCTGATCCGAATTGATAAGTGATCGTGTGTAATCCCTCACCAGCAACAACTGGATCAAAAATTCCAGCATTAGCATCGGTAATACCAGTACCACTCCAAGTTCCGTCAGTAGGTACAAAATTAGCTAATTGATGAACTCCTTGATCTATACAAAGTGTATCATTTGGACCAGCATCGATAATTTCAGGATCAACGATGTTTACAACAATCGTATCTGAATTAGTACAATCTGTATTTGGGTTAGTATAAGTATAAATGATATCATAAGTTCCAACTCCACTTGAGTAGAATGGATTGAAAACTCCATTTGCTCCGTCAACAATTCCATCTCCGGACCAAGTTCCACCTGCAGGTGTTGCTGGATCTAAAACTATATTGCCCTCTTGATTACAAAAAGTAATATCCTCTCCAGCGTCAACAATTGGCAATGGTTTGATTGTAACGATCACGTCATCAGCATTTATACATCCTTCATTATTGGTAAATGAATAAGTTAGGGTGTAATCACCTGGGGTATTTGAAGCGTAGAACGTCCCATTTTGAGCATCAATAATTCCAGTCCCAGTCCATGTTCCTCCCGCAGGAAAACCAACTAAATCAAAATTAAGTTCTCCAAAACAAATCTCTTGATCTTGTCCTGCATCAACATATGGTAACTCATTAATGATGATTACAATATCATCCCAAACTTGACAATTGGCAGTACCAACTGTGTAAGTTAAAGTATGAGTTCCATCTCCTGCAATTGTAGGATCAAAGGTATTACCTACCAAACCTCCACTTCCATTTGCAGTCCAAGTTCCTCCAGCAGGTGATGCAATATTTACTAAATTAATTATTCCATAGTCGATACAAATTTCCATATCAGGTCCAGCATCGATCGTTTGAGAAGAAGTAACAGTAACTTGAGAAACGATTTCATTTGTACAACCATTTCCATCAGTAAAGGTGTATGTTAAATTATATGTACCGTTACCACCTGCTGTTTGTGGATCAAATTGGTTATTTGAAACACCTTGACCACTCCATGTTCCTCCTATAGGTGTAGAGTATGGAAGAGCTACTAATCCTGGTGTATTACAATAAGTTGTATCATTTGTAGTCAACGTTGGAAGTGGATTTACGGAAACTAAAAGGTTGTCAGAATTTATACATCCATTATTATCCTGATAGGTATAAGTGAATGAAAAGTTACCAGGTCCAGAAGCTGTTGCATCAAAAATGTTTACAGCCAAAACACCTCCATTATTACTTGTCCAATTTCCACCATATGGAGTAGCTGAAAGAATAATTGATTTTTCACTTTCACAAACTTCAAAATCATCCATTGTAATTACCACCGGTAGCGGGTTAATGATGATTTCAACTTCATCACTTACTTGACAATTTCCACTTCCAAAAGAGTAGGTCAAAGTATGCGTTCCAACTCCTGCGGTAAAAGGATTAAAAGAATTTCCATTCAATCCCGCACTTCCGTTTGAGTTCCAATTTCCACCTGCAGGAGAAGACATTTGACTCAAATCAATTACTCCCGCGTCAATACAAATTTCGAAATCACTTCCTGCATTTACATTGTTAGGAGAAATTACACTTGCCGTAATTGTAGTATTATTTTCACAACCATTTCCATCTGTGTAAGAATAAGTCAAAATGAAACTTCCAACTCCACCTGCAGTATTTGGATCAAATTGGTTTCCAATAACTCCAGTTCCAGACCAAGTTCCACCTGCAGGATTTGCTACAGGTAAATCAACTAATCCTGGGGTATTACAATATGAAGTATCATTGACCAAAATGGTAGGAAGTGGAAACACTTCAATATCTACACTTGCTGAATTGGAGCATAAAGTATTCATATCAGTATAAAAATAAGTCAAAGTATGAACTCCAACTCCTGCCACATCTGGTGCGAAATCATTTCCAGAAACTCCATTTCCAGACCAAGAACCCCCTGTTGGATTTACACCACTTAAGTCAACCACCGATCCGTTTAAACATACTTCATCCAAATTTGGAAGAGTAATGTTAGGTAAGTCAATCACCTCAATCACTTTAGTATCAGACGTTTCACAAACTCCCGCTCCAAATGTATAAGTCACTACATGAATTCCAACCCCAGCCGCTGCTGGATCAAAAATATTACTTCCTGATGTGATTCCAATTCCACTCCAAGTACCACCAACAGGTGTTCCTGTTGAGATTGAAAATGGGTTATCATTCACACAATATTCTTCATCCATCCCAGCATCTGCTACATCATTTGGAACCACAGAGATTACTTTAGTATCGCTATTAGCACATCCTGTATTGGGATCTACATAACTATAAGTCAAAGTATAATTTCCTAATCCAGGAGTATTCCCAGCATTAAACACACCCATTGGAGTTACTCCCGTTCCTGTCCAAGTTCCACCCAAAGGAGAGAATCCAGTTAAATTGATATCAAAAGGATTTTCACAAAGAGATTGATCTAATCCAGCTTCGACATCTGGTCGATCATTAATGATGACAATTTTTGTACTTGTATTTGTACAGTTATTTCCATCCGTATAGCTGTAAATTAAATTATAAACTCCCGGTCCCGAAGCACCTGGATCAACATAGGCATTTCCAATAATTACTGCTCCATTATTTGTACTCCAAGTTCCACCTGCAGGAGAAGCCCCCGTTAATTCTAGCAAGGTTTCATACACACAAGCTTCTTGATCAGGTCCAGCATCAGTTGGTGTTAAATCCAAAACAGTTACAACCATAGTTTCAGTTAAACTACAATTTCCATCTAAGTAGCTGTAAGTCAAGGTGTTATTTCCAATGTTATTATTTCCTGGATTAAAAAAGCCATTAGGAGAAACTCCAGTTCCAGACCAAGAACCTCCAGCTGGAGTAGCAGTTACATAAAATGAAGCATCATTTTTACAAACAGTTTGATCAGGCATAATAGAAACATTCCCTGGTTCTTGAACATTGAATGTTTGTGTAGAAGTACTTTGTCCACATTGGTTAGTAGCAGTTACACTTACAGTATATGTTCCAGTAGAATTATAATAAATTCCAGTAGGATAAGCTCCTGAAAATGTAGAAGGAATTCCTCCAGGGAAACTCCATTCGATAGATGAAAATGTTCCATTGTTGGCATTGTAGTTTACATCAGAAGCATCAAAATCTAAAGTGGCAGTTTCACAATAATCATTTAATGGATTTAAAATAATTTCTGGAGCAGCTGCAATTACTAAAGTCGTGTCCCAAATCGAAGCATCACAGAAATTACTAGTCAATAAACTCACATTATAATTTCCAGGTTCTGTAAAGTTTACCATTATATCTTCTGTCGTAAAAGTCGAAGTATCTACAAAATTCCATCCACCTGCTGGGCTAATATTCCAAACATAATTTAAACTATCACCTTGAGATTCATTTTCAAAAGTTGCTACAGTTGATACACATTCATCTGCACCTGGTGAAGCAGCAGTCACCAAATTTACAATTGCTGATGAAACTGGATCTCCAAAAACTGAAAAAGTTTGACTAACTACTCCCGAACCACATGAAGGACTATTCAAACTCATGGTAATGGTATAATCACCAGGAGTGTAAAATACTACAATGATTTCTTCTGATCCAAAAAAGTTTCCAGAAGTTACTTCCCAATCTACACCTGGAATTCCGGGTGTAATATTCCAAGTAGGAGGCAAGCTAGTACAAGTTGAAGGATTTCCACTTGATACTTCTCCCAATCCTCCAGAGTCATTGGTAAAGGTATATTCTTCTCCTTCACAAGTTTCAGTAGGTTCATCTATTAAAATCTCTAACTCAGGTGGAGTACTTACTTCTATTGGTTCAATAGTCGCTTGCGAAGATCCACAAGGATTCGTTGCTTCGATTTGCACATCGTAAGCATTTTCATAATTACCAGTTGAAGTAGTCAGGCCACAAGATGATTCTAAGAAAGTATAAGTGAAAGCACTTGGAACATTATTTTGGTTATAAGTTGCGACTAACTGACCACTCACATAAACATTATAAATTGTTCCTGCCGGATTATTAATGGTATTTGTAATCGGGAAATCTACCGTTGCTGGTGCACAAAGTCCAGTTGTATTTCCAGGAGTGGCTAATCCAACTGAAGGATTTCCACCATTATAAAAGGTATAATTTTGAGTTGCAGTACATCCATTTGATGTTTCAACAGTAAGGATAATATTGTAATAACCAAATCCTGAGTAATCATGAGAAATAAAATTCGTCCCCGGAAATGTAGTGTTATCATACACATCCGAAGTTCCATCTCCCCAATCAAAAGTATAACTTATATTATTAGAATAAGTCGAAGAAGCATTATAAATATCTAAAGTTACATCTGGTAAACTACTACAAACTCTAATCTGATCGCCATCCAATATTCCACTTTCTGGCAAAATTCCAATGGTCGGATCAGGTGTAGTTTCAACAGTTATATTTTGTGTAGAACAAAAATTATTATTTCTAAATAAAGCTACTGAAAAGGTGGTATTTGAATTAACTTGAGGAAAAGAGTAGGTAACATTTGGGCCTGTTGCATCGATATTTCCATCGCCATCAAAGTCCCACGTGTAATTTCCCGAAGGATTAATTACGTTGAAATTTACAGGTTGTAAACCACAAACACTTGTATTGGAAACTGTAAAATTACATTGACTAAATGCTTGAAAACTGCTGATAATAAATGCGAAAATTAGTAGTGTATTAATTAATTTCATATGTAATGGAGATTAGTTGGAGGATATTAAAATTAGAATGGAGGATTCTGGTTTTTGTATTGTTTTATTTGTAAGTGTATGGTTATCAGTAGATTACGTCATTTTTTAAAAGAATTTGTAACAGTTTACAGGTTTCTTTTTTCCCCGTTTTCTTTTCTTTCCATGTTTCGGTTGAAGTAAAGTCAAACCTGTCCATCTCAAAGCGACTTCGTACACTCCACCTGCTCTGGTTCCTAATCCAGAGGTATTTGCATCGTAGCTAAAACCGATGAAATATTGATTCATTTTATTCCTCTCTATATAAGCACCTGCAGCAAAGATTAAAGCGTTTGTATTTTTAAAACCAAGAATCGGCACTTTGTTTTGGTACATGGCTCCAAAATACATACCATCAAACATCAAATATGCACCATAAGTAATCACTTGAAAATTCCTTCCAAAATCAGCTAAGTTCTCTCCTTGAATATCATACTTGAAATTTGGTGAAACAGAAATTGTTTTTTTCCTTCCTGAATAATAAACTAAAGGAATAACTGCACCCGCATGAAGTGTTACTCTTGGTGGAACACTTGTGTCTAAGTTTTGCAAAGATTCACCTCCTCCATTTTCATTAAAAAGAGAAACTAAATGATGTAAACTTAATCCAACATTAGTTCTGATATTCTTAAATTTTCTTTTTCCAATTTTTAGATCCATGGAATTTACCCAAATTACTCCTAGATCAAAATCAGTATGTCGAACATATTCTTGACCAGGTTGAGCAGTAGTTGAAAAAATATTTCCATGAACAGGATCTAGTTGATCAGAGAAAATTAACTTGCTCCAATCGATAGATTTTTGAACCCAACGACCTTGTAATCCAATTTTGATTTCATGATGATTTCGTAATGGAATAGAGTAAGAATATGAAAGACCAACTGATGTATTTGTTAATTCTCCAATTCCTTCTTCATCTTGGAAGAGTTGAATACCAAAACCACTATTTATAAATGGTCTTTTAATTTCAAAACTCATCCCATAAGTTCGAAATCCTCGATCGGCAGCTAACCATTGTAGCCTTGATACCGCTGCGACACTTACGCCATTATCGAGTCCAGTAAATGCAGGGTTTAGATAAGTGCGATTAGCATAAAACTGAGAAAAGGAAGGATCTTGAGAATACAAGACTGTCGAAAAAAGAAGAATAAATATTACTGTGTATAATGATTTCATGGACATGTGGTTAAGTTGGCTAAATTAGATTTAGCGATGGTTGTGTTAGTTGTTAATAAGATTAAAAGGAATAACTACAGTATAGAAGGGTTTTGAATAGAGGTCAATTCAAGCGTGGTACGGTTTTGTGACAAGTAGTTTTTTGAAAGGTTAATTAAATTGATATGAAGAAAAAATATTTATAGAAGATTATCGAATGAGTAAGATTCTGATTTACAGGCTTAAATAAATGTTTAATTTATTAATATATTGAATCGGTAGTAATAAAAAATAGGGAAAACAAAACTTTTGTAACGAAAAGAAAAGTTACGGAAATCAAAAAAGAGGGAGGAAAAAGCAATATTTTTCCAAAAAAATCAATGACAATAATTTTAAAAGTTAATTTTTAGACAGGACTTTTGACAATTCCTTTTTCTACAGCATAGAGAACTAACTCAGAAGTGGACTTTAGTTCTAGTTTATTCATGATGTTTTTTCGATGAGTATATATAGTGTGAGTACTCAAATTAAGTAGGCTGGCAATTTCTTTGGCAATTTTGCCATCGACGACTAATCTCACGATTTCAATTTCACGTGGAGAAAGTGGGATAGGAGAGCAGTCTTCTTCTTTCGCGAAAGACTTTTCTAAAATGAAATTTAGAATTTTGTTGCAGAAAAATTTTTCTTGTTTGGCAGTTGCTTTAATTGCATTGATAATCTCCTCTTCATCACAGCTTTTTGTCAAAAAGCTACTCACGCCATTCTGAACCACATTGTAAATATTTTCCTTTTCATTGTCGCCACTAATGACTAAAATTTTAGTTTCAGGCGAAGCAGCTTTGATTTTTTCAATCGAAGAAATATCAAAATAATTAGGTTGATAGTAATCTAAAATGACTACATCAGGTGAGTAGTTTTCCAAAACTCGAAGCAACATTTTTTCAGTACTAGCTTCGCCAACAATCTCAAATTGCTCGAACTCTTCGATAAGATGTCTCAATCCTACTCGAATTAAATACTGTGCGTCTGCAATTGCTATTGTTGTTTTTGACATGAAGCTATTTTTTCAATAAGACCACAAAGATAGGGCGAAATTTCGTTTCTCAAAATTATTTGGAATTTGTTTAAATAAGGATGACTGTAAGATTACAATTAGTCCTTAGATAATATTTTTTGACTTATCAATTATTGATTGAATGAATTCTTTTGCAAGAATTTCTTTAAGGGCTGCATATTTTTTTCGATCCTGCTTAGTTTCTTTTGCAATATCAATTTTTAACTTTTGATATTCCTCTTTTGCCAAATCATTTTCTCTTAAAAAATCTCGAAAAATAAGATGTCTTTTTAATTCCTCACTATCATTTATACAAACATATAAGTGATGCATATGTTTATCCATGATTGAATGTTTTTCAAGATTATTTTTTCTCTTAAAAACTTCACGGCCTGGAATGCCTTGATCTCCATTATGAAAATAACCAATGTTGATTAGTTTTTCTTTTATTTTTTGAAAATCTAATTCATTGTAATAAATGATATCGATGTCAATGATAGGTTTTGCAGCAAGACCAACCACGGAGGTGCTACCTACATGTTCTATTTTGAAGTTCAAACTATAAAGGGCATTTTGAAATTCTAATTTTAATTCTTGGAAATGTTGAACCCAGAGAGGAGTGTATTTTTGAATGAGCATCTTAATTGATGTTTTAAGTTTTTTAGAACAATTTAGTAATAAGTTCAAATAGTTGAAGTATTAAAAAGCAAGCTAGTATTTTGGAAATATTATTTATTTTTCCAAAAAAGGAGCCTTCCTTAAATTTTAATGGATTGCATCCATAGGAAATAATACAATTTATGGCGTCTACACTTTTTTGGTAAACTTCGTTTTAAGTTTTAAGCAATTTCCAAATCAATTATTTTTTTCATTAAATATCATTTAATTATATTTGTTTGTCTTGCCAATTGGTAGAGATTTTGTAATAATCATTTATATAATTAATTAAATGAAAACATACTTATATCGGCTTAGTCTTATTAGTCTATTTTTTGTGGTTCTCCTATTTTTGCACAAAAAATGGACTGTGGAACTAAAATCTAAGGAACTACATCAATTAGATGTGAGTACCCTGAGTGGTGGTATTTATTTTTTAAAAATAAATAATGAAACTCCTATCAAAATTTTGATTGAATAAAATGAAATAATATTCAATGATAAAAAGAAAAGCCAATTACATCGATTTGTAATTGGCTTTTCTTTAATAGAATAAGTGAAGATTGCATTTTAACTTAAAATGGATTCTCACTATTTATAATCGACTAGCTCCTTTTTCCCAGACTCAATCGCCTTTTTAATCGCATCAATAATCTGCATATCAATTAATCCTTCCTCACCTGAAGCAAGAATTGGAGTATCATCAAAAATGTTCCGAACAAATGCATCCATTTGAGCTGTCTGTTGAAATTCAGGCATCTCCAATGTTTCCTTTGTTTCATTCCAAGTCGTAATTCCTGTAATTCTATTTGCAGCAAATGCAGGTTGGATTTCCAAATATTCATTCCCTCTAGAAACATGAAATCGATCCGTATAAGCTGAAAAACTCACCATCGAATTACAAACTGTCGTATCCTTAAAATGTAATTGAAAAACATAGGTTCCATAAATATCTTTGTACAATTCAGGATCATCTTTGTAAGCATGTGCAGTCACCGAAATCGGATTATGACCAGAAGCACGACGTGCCGCTTGAATCGTATAAATTCCTAAATCCATCAAAGCACCACCGCCACCCATTTTTTTATCTATGCGCCATAGCCCTGGGCGAGCCATGTCAAACCCCAAACTAGATTCAATCAATTTGATGCGACCATCAAATGGTTTATTGGATTCTTCCATTACTTTTAGATGATGCGGTTCATAGAAAAGTCGATAGCCAATTTGCAATTTTCGATTTGCTTTTTTGGCAGCTGCAATCATTGCTTTACATTCCTTGGCATCCATGCCCATTGGTTTTTCGCAGATGACATGTTTACCTGCTTGCAATGCTCGAATGGTATATTCAGCATGCATAAAATTGGGTAAAACGATGTAAACAATATCAATCGTCGGATCAATTTTTATATAATCGAAATTATGATAATTATAAGTGTGCTTAAGAGAAATACCATATTTTTCTTGCCAGATTTTTTCCTTTTCAGGAGTGCCAGTAACGATGGCTTGGAGTTTACAGAATTGAGATTTTTGTAAAGCTGGAGCAATTTGCCTTGTCGCATAATTGCCTAGTCCAACTATCGCTACACCTAATTTTTTTTCTTCCTTATTTTTAAAAGAGGAAATCATAGGCATCAAAGCTAAGCTGCTTCCTGCTACACTTAAGTTTTTGATGGCTTTACGGCGAGAGATCGATTTTTTCTTTTCTTTATTTTTCATAACAATAAAGAAAAGAATTTTTTTTTAGAGTTGCTTTAATATACTAGAAGCTTCTTTTGATTTAAATTGACCATCATGGATTTTCTCTAACAATGCTTTTGCATTTCCTTTTTGATCTAGTTGTAAATAGGCTAAAGATAAATACCAACGTGCTTGCTCTTCAAAAAGGGGATTGTTACCATCAATTATTTTTTGGAAAATAGGAATGGCAGCAGCAGCATTTTGTGAAGCTAACAATATATTGGCTTGGTAAAATTGGAAAGAAACATTGTCAGGCTGATCTTGTAATAATTTTGAAAAAGCAGCTTCCGCTTGGGTGAATTCTTTTTTATTATAAAATGTAATTGCATTGTTATAAGTAACCGGGCTGGCATTGTTTTCTTCAGCTGAACGTTGGTTGAGCAACATCGGATATGTTTCAAAATTAGAAGCGTATAATTCTTCTGATGGTAAATTACTATTTGTAAGCCATTGATATCCAATGACTAATAATGCAACTGCTGCTGCAATAGTTAAAATTCTCCTGAAGTTGAATTTGACAATTTTAGCAGAATCTTTTTTTGTTGAAACATTCCAGTTTTCATCAATATCGTTTAAAACATTTCTTAATTCATGAACTTTTTCACCTTTTAAAGTTTCTGCAACTTGACGATGAAGACCTAATTCTTCTTTTAATTTATCATCAGTTTGAAGTTGTGCTTCAAAATTTTTTAATTCTTCTCCTTGCATTTCTTCAGCGAGGTATTTTTCGATTAAGGTATATTTTTCTTCTAAGTTCATTTTTTTTTATTGAAAGAGTTTAGTTTTTTAGTTCATTAAACTTAGCGTCTGCTTGGATAGCTTTCACTAATCTTTCCTTGCAAATAAATTTTCTCTTTTTGATATAGCTTTCGCTGGTGTCTAATTTTTCTGCAATTTTTTTCAAAGGAATTTTATCAAAAAACCATTGCATTATTTTTCTACAATTATCTCCGAGTGCATCAAAGTGTTTAAAAAATACTTGTTGTTTTTCAGATTGTTCCAATCGTTCGATCATATCTTTTTCCAAACTCACTTGTTCCACATCATCTAATTCTGTTCCCACAAATTTTTTATTATTTCGAATTCTAGTCAACCACAAATTCCTACACATAATTCGAATAAAACTTTTTAAAGTACAAGTCAGCGTAAAATTTCCTTCTTCGATTTTTCGAAAAAGAGCAATAATTGCTTCCTGAAAAATATCTCGAGCATCTGATTCCGTACCATTATTTTCTTTGATCCAACGAATTACTGCAGGCAAAATATCATCGTATATTTTTCTAACTGATTGATTATCAGCTTCCAAAACACCTTCCAATAATTTTTGATCGTTTTGATTCTGTGCTTTTATCATTTACTTATAACGTGAGGTTTATAAAGGTTACCCATAAAACTAAGGATATTTTTAAAAAATATAAAAATTCAAATAATACCTCGTTCAAAACACTTACTCTTTCCTTCATTGCACATAATAGTTTTGCCTTATATATTAGGTATAATCAACTCATCTTGCAATCGAATTTCAAATTAATTTTTTCACTTTTAAAAATTCTATCAAGATGAAACCAATACAATCCTACTATTTTATCCTTCTTATTTCTTTAGTTTTTATTTTGTCAAATTGTACAAACAAAAAACTTCCGAGTCAAGATTTTGTTCATCAAAACTTCCTGTCAGATGTTCGATTGGGAGATGGAGTGCCACTTCAACTTACTGTTTCGGTCAGATGGAAATTAGAAGAGGTGCAAAAATTTCACAATCAATTTATCACCATGGATTCTTTTAATCAAGTGATTTTAAAACCACGCTCGATGGAGTTAGTGAAAAACCTTTCTAATGAATTTTCAAGCGTAGATTCTGTTTTTTCTTCTGATCGACAGCTTTATATTAATTCGGTAAAAGATGAACTTTTAGCCAAACTTGGAGAGCCAGGAATCATTATCAATGAAATCATCGTGTCCGATATTACTTTCCCTGCGAGCTATACAAAAGCAATGGAAGAAGTCGGTTTGCAACGAAAAGAAATTGAAAGAATTCGACAAATGAATGTTGTCGAATTAGAACGAGCAACTGCCAATAAGAAAAAAGCCGAAGCAGATGGACAAGTCCAAATTGCTCAAGCAGAAGCTCAAGGTAAGCTCCAAAAGATTCAAGCTGAAACCGAAAAAGAACGTAGAAAAATAGAACTCGCTAAAGCCGAAACTGCTAAACAAGTTCAAAAAATGCAAGCACAAGCACAGGCTGAAAAGCTAAAACTAATAGCCAAAGCTGAGTTAGAAAAAAAGCGAGATCTTAAAGATTTAGATATTCAAAAGCAAAAAGATTTAGAACAAATTCAAATCGACAAAAAACGACAATTGGATAAAGTTGCTTTGCAACAACAAGTTGATTTGGCGAAATTATGCGCTGAAAATCCAACGTTTGCGACTTTCTTAATTAATAAAGAATTGGCTTCTAAAGTAGAAATTGCGGTGCTTCCTTCAGGAGCTAACCCTAATATCTTCCAAGGATTATTAAATCAAAATAATCAAATGAAGTCGATTAATAACTAATTTTTTTTTTGATAGACTAGAGTTATCCATCAATCAATCTCGAATTTTTGCCCTGGCAAGAATTTGGGATTTTTTTATTTAAGTATAATTTGAAGGTAACCTTTCCCTCCCTCATGATATATGGAACCAGAACATCCAATTGATAACAAACAAAAAATCCATGTCATGAAAGCAATCAATTTAATTTCAACAGCAATTTGCTTCTTATTTTTGCAAGTATCATTTGCCACTCAAGTAGATTTAGATTGGGAGGAAACCCTACGAGTTCAACTTAACAATACTATTGGGAGTGATAATTTTTCTTTTGAAAAATTAAATGCGACTACTTCTGAAAAGAAGCTCACAGGCAATGGTACTTTTTTCGGAAAATCAGGCGTAGGATTTACCGTAAGTTATGATAGTGATAACTCTATTGGATTTTTCGAAGCGACGATGCCTTCCAATGCTAAGATGAAAGTTTCCAATAATGCCTTAGCAAAATTATCTGGACAAAAATTATCTGGTTTTATTCCCGATGCAATTCGTAAAACAGTTTATTTAGAGAAATTTAGTTTTCATTTTTCTAAAGAGGAAAAAGCGGGTAGTGATGAGACAGAGAAAAAAGTAAAGCAATTCAATTTAGTTTTTAATGTTTTAAAAAGTTGGGAAATCTTTTCAACAGCCAATGT
>CAJQQY010000329.1 GCA_905480595.1 uncultured Saprospiraceae bacterium
GATTGTAACCAAACTTGAAATTGTCCTTTTCGACTATTTCTACTACATCATCATCCACAACGGGGTCTTTAGAACAACTTTTTATAGTGCTATAAATACTGACCGCTACGAAGCCGTAAATAAAAAATTTAAGGTTAAAATATTTTTTGTTAATGCTCAACGTCATGTCCCCAATTGTCTTTTTCTTCTTGGCTCCAAAGTTCAGGAAAAAATATTCTTTTTTGGTATTTTGGATGCATATATTTTTGCCAATCACTTCCACCTGTGGCAGCTCCATCGCCTTCTTTACCCAAAATATAGTGTTTTGCAGCATTATAATGCGCCATTACCCAAGTAACATTCACCGTATAATCGTAGTGTCGCATGGCGTCAACCAGGTTTTTGTCTTGTTGGCTATCCACAGAAAGCTCTTTGAATCGTGTCCAAATATTCTTAGTATTACAAACTTTCATAAAGTTAATAAATTCGGCTTTATAGCGGTTTTCAAAATTAATTAATAATGTAGATTTTTGACCTGTTTTGTAATCTTTTCCAGCGGCTTGCCAATACAAATGTTCAAAGGCATGCTCAAATGGGGTTTCTCTATCAATTTTTTCACGAAATCGGATATCTATCAAATTAACTAACTCTGTTGAAGCAAATTCAATTTTGCGATACTGCGCACTTTGAAATCCACTAGCGGGCGTCAATGTCTGTCTAAACTTGTTGTACTGCGCCACATCCATCCCTTCTCGCATTATATTAAATGAGGTGATTAACATGTCGAAATACCGACTAATACGCATAAGTTTGTCTTGAAAAAAAGCAACTTCTAATGACGTTGAATCTGACACTTGCTTAATTTCCCAAAGAATCATTTTGAAAATCAATTCATTTATTTGATGGTAAGCAATAAACACCATTTCGTCTGGAAGATCTGTACGCTGAATCTGCAAACCTAATAAGGCGTCTGTATGAATATAGTCCCAGTAAGTTATTGAATTGCTATGTAATAATCCCTCTAAGTGTACATCCCGATCTTGATGGATTGCCTTGTATTTATCATCCAGAAGATCTAATAGTTTGTCAGTGCTAGGTTTTTTTGTCATTACTTATTATAATTGAATTTCGAAGGGATACTTAAGCCCTTTTTGAGCTTCTAGATCAGCTCGCAAAGACCCAACTCTCAAATCTGCTTTGATTTTTACTGGTATTTTATTTTGATCTGCGGTTACCCATAATGTTAAACTTTCTTCTGCTTTGAACACACGTCCGGCCATAACGTAGGGTCTAAATTTGAGACATTTTATTTTTCCAAAGTCTGTACTAATGGTTTCTCGACCCAAGTATTTTAGTTTGAACAAAAAGGTTTCACTATCAAAAAATATATTTAATGCTACTACATCGCCTTGTTTAATTGTTTCGGTGTCATAATTATTTCTAAGATAATAATAGGCCGATACCAAATCTTGAATATTTTTTTCAATTTCCATTGAAGCGTTTGTATTCTCCTTCAAATCCTTAATTAGTGCCTTGTTTTGCTCGTGATCAAATTCTACAATTCTATTTTTGGTGTAACCACCTTCATCGATGTCTCTTACAAATTTATAGGGGATACCCGTTTGTTTGTCAAAATGACTCTCATAATGATCTTCGACTTTAAAAAACCATTTAATTGCTCCTGTTGTCCAACCTTTCCCTATAACTTTATAAACGGGTTTGTCTTTGTATGTGCTTTCAAATACTTCAAGAGTGGCGTTTCCTGCCTTAAACCAGTTGCTATAACTAAGTTTAAATTTGAGCCACTCACCCGCTTGAAAAGAAGAGGCGTTTTGAGCTCCCAAGAACTGAAAACTTATAAATACTAGAAAAATTAAGACTGATTTTTTCATGTCAAAGCAGAACAGATAGGCTGTTCAAAGTTTTATCCTATTTTTTACAAAATTGCAATTATTATTCCAAATTATAAAATGAATATCTCATAAGTCTCAACAAATTTATCAACGACCGCTAAGGGCGATGTTTTCGTGTTTAAAACCAATACCCAACACTCACAATAAATCCCGAATAACTTGAGTCTCCTGCCCAATTGTATTTTAATTCGATTGGCCCAAAAACGGTTTCCAAACCATACCCAATTGCATACCCACTGTATGAGGGCGATTCAGCCCATGTCTTATTTAAAAATATATCATCTGCAATATTTGCGAAATTAGCAGAAAAATTAAAATGATGATTTTTTAAAAATTCAAAGTCAAGGGTCGAAGATGATTTTACAAAACTATTGCCACTAAGCGAAAAATAGTCATATCCATAAAACGTAGTGTAATTATTGAAATAATTTAACCCATAGCCTCCAAGACCAAAACGAAGGGCCTTAGTGGTACTGTCTCCAACT
Source organism: uncultured Saprospiraceae bacterium (assembly GCA_905480595.1). Classification (GTDB taxonomy): domain Bacteria; phylum Bacteroidota; class Bacteroidia; order Chitinophagales; family Saprospiraceae; genus CAJQQY01. The sequence goes on from CAJQQY010000329.1 coordinate 2,378, forward strand.
TTGAACCCTCCTTGTACTCCAATGTTCATCGCCAATTTATCTCCAATTCTGAATGCTTTGGAAATTTGTGATTTGAAAATTGAAAAACCGTTGAAATTATTATTATAATCAGAAGATGCAAAATAGTACTGAACTCCACCTTCAAAAAGAAATCCACTTTTTGGGAAAAATTTATTGTCAATAGTGTCAAATTTTAAAGCGCCAAAAAAGCTGTAAAAGTCGCTA
>CAJQQY010000330.1 GCA_905480595.1 uncultured Saprospiraceae bacterium
CATTGAGGATCTTGATTATCTACAACTGAAATAATTGGCGAACTTCCATCAGCAGAAATAGTAAATGTAGAAGCGTTGTTATAAGTATAGTTAAAGTTTAAAACTCCGTCAATCAAGACATTATATGTATTGTTTGCAGAACCATTAATTGCTGAAGTATTTATTGTAACAGTATAAACGTCATCGGTTAAATTATTACTCGTTCCATTGTCAGAACAAGTGATATCTAACTGGTCAATTGAAATAGAACAATTCGTCGAACACGAATTCAAAGGTCCTACTGCTTGAGAGATAGAACAATTGGTATCTCCATCTGTAAAAGTCAATGTCAAAGATTGACCTTGCGCAGGAAGAGAAATGGTGTTAGGCTGATTATAGTTTAAAGAAGGAATAGTTAACGTTCCATCAAAGGCTGAAAATGTACCAGTATTCCCATTGTTGTTGGTTAATGTAAATGTAATGTTATAGAAGTCATCAGTTGCATCGCTAGCTGTTCCATTATCATTGCAAGTAACCTCAAAATTACCCAAGGTTATTTCTAAACCAGGATTAATATCAAAATTTTGCGAAGCGGAACATCCAGAATCATCTTCTACATAAGCGGTGTAATTTCCCGAAATTAAATTATCAAAAATATTATTAGTCGTCCAGTTTGAATTGTCTAAACTGAAATTCACACCTGTTGGAGAATTTATGGTAACCGAACCATTCCCATCACCGAGACAAGTTTCATTATCCACTTGAAGAGTAATTGAAGGAGGTGGGTTTACGGTTAAACTTAATTCAATAATAGAGTTACAACTAGCAGGATTGGTAATGACCACATATAAAGTTTGATTGGGAGAATCTGTATTCGTATAAATATTCGATAACGAACCAGTACCATTTTGAGCATCGTTTAATGTTGGATAATAGGTATAAGTATAACTAGTATTTGAACTAATAGCACTATTTGCTTCTGTCAAATCAAATTCTGCAAAACCATCTCCATCTAAATCGCACTCTTCCAATTGAGCATTAATACCTGAAGGGTTTTCAGAAATTTCAAATTGGATAGGAGTAAGAGTTAAACTTACACAACCACTTGTAATATTTTCAGTTTCAACGTAATAGGTATAAATACCAACTGCAGTTTCGGAAGGAGTGTAAGTCGTACTTCCTCCTTCTAACAATGTTCCTCCAGCTGGTGCATCGTACCAGTTTGCAGTTTCGTCAGCTCCAACCGAAACGGATAACTGAGGAGTAGTTTCTCCTTCACAAATGATAGCATCTCCATTGCTCACCGGTGGATCAACATTTGGACAATTACAATCAGGTGGTGCAATGTTTAGGGTAAAAGTACAAAGGAGGTTAGAAGGATTAGTTGCAATTATTATTAAAGATTGGCTGATTGGAATATCGGTAACTATCCCCATGTCATTTCCCAAATCAGTATAAGTTCCTGTCAAAACAATAATATCAAATCCAAAGTTATTAATTGAGACCTCGTAAAAGTTAGGATCAGCAGCACATAAAATATCAAATGGAAAAATAAATATTTCAGGCAAATATTCTAAAGTAACTGATGCTATCTCATCTGGACAAACTCCTCCTGAAGCAACAACATAATCAAAAGTGTAAGTCCCTGCAGGAAGTCCTTGAAGGCTAATATTATTTGGATTAGAAAGATTTACTCCATAACCATAAGTATCTACCCATGTTCCATTTGGAGAGTATGCTCCTGATAAGTAACTGAAGAGATTAATATTATTAGGCGAGTCATAGCATATTTCTCCCATGCCATCATTACCTGCAAAAGGAGGTTCTTCAACGATGATATCAAAACTCGTTTCATCTGAACAACCAAAACTATTGGAAGCCAAAATATAATAAGTTGTAGAAACTATAGGACTCACCAATGGAGAAGGTAACTGATTAGAAAGAGTTGCTGGAGTTCCTGAATGAAAAGTAACACTTGGACTAGTGTTATTTAAATCTGTAACTGCGACAGTAAATAAATCAAACATCTCACCTTCACAAATATTTACAATAGTTGGATTGATGGTAATATCAGGCGAAGGTGTTTGATCGATAACTTGAGTATGTGTAATAGTGAAATTATTACATGGATTTGTAAAAGTCCATGTGTACTCCATTCCTCCATTTCCATTACTAGTTACAGTTGCAGGAACAGTTCCAGTAATTGCACAATTTCCCGTTTCATTATTAGTATAAGGAAGGTTGATGGGATTCGGGAATGGCTCACCACAATCGATCGAAATATCTGGCGGCAGACTTGTAAACATTGGGTCACTCGCAGGCGTAACTACTATATTTTGAGAGTGCGAAATAACTCGATTACAATTATCAATAAAAGTCCAAGTATAAGTTATGTTCCCTCCACAAGCATCATAAGAACCAGACTGAATCGCTGTTACTGTTCCGTCGATCGAACAGGGACCAGATTGGTTATTAGTATAATTTAAAGTTGGTAAAATACCTGGAACGGAGGAACAATCTAAAGTTGTTCCACTCGGTGGATTGATGAAAACTGCTGGAGGAGCAGGTTCAACCGTAATATTTTGAGCATGCGAAATTGTTCTTCCGCAAGCATCTGTAAACTGCCAAAGAAAAACAATAAGTCCTCCACATTCATTATAACTTCCTGATTGACTTGCTGGAGTAAAACCAGCTATGGCGCAAACGCCAGTTTCATTATTAGTGTACTGTAAAGCTGGAGGTAAACTTGGAACATTATCACAATCTACTGTAATGTTCGAAGGTAAACTTCCAATGAAAGCTGCAGGTGGAGCAGGGTCAACTGTGTAATTTTGAACATGCGTAACTGTATTGTTACAGATATCTGTAAATGTCCAAGTATAAGAAATAGTCCCACCACATTCATCAGCACTTCCCGATTGAACAGGAGAAACTGTTCCCATGACTAAGCAATTTCCATTTTCATTATTGGTATAATCTAAGTCCGGGGCACTTGTAGGGATATTGGAACAAGTGACGACTATGTCAGCAGGTGGATTTATAAAAGCAGGAGGAGCGGGAGGAGCCACCGTAATATTTTGAGTATGCGAAATACTATTTCCGCAGATATCTGTAAAATTCCAATTGAAAGAAAATGATCCTCCGCAAATATCAGCAGTTCCAGATTGAGTTGGAGAAACGGTTCCCATGACCAGACAATTTCCATTTTCATTGTTAGTATAATCTAAGTCCGGCGCACTTGTGGGAATATTATCACAAGTGACGACTATGTCAGCAGGTGGATTAATAAAAGCAGGAGGAGCGGGAGGAATCACCGTAATATTTTGAGTATGCGAAATACTATTTCCACAGACATCCGTAAAGTCCCAATTAAAAGAAAATGATCCGCCACAAATATCGGCAGTTCCTGATTGAGTTGGAGAAACGGTACCCATGACAAGACAACTTCCATTTTCATTATTAGTGTAATCCAAATCAGGTGCACTTGCGGGAATATTATCACAAGTAACGACTAAGTCAGCAGGTGGATTTAAAAAAACAGGAGCGGCCGGAGGCGTAACTGTAATATTTTGAGTATGCGAAATACTATTTCCACAGATATCTGTAAAATCCCAATTGAAAGAAAATGATCCTCCACAGAGGTCAGCAGTTCCAGATTGAGTAGGAGAAATTGTACCCATGACGAGACAATCTCCATTTTCATTATTAGTATAATCTAAGTCAGCTGCACTAGTTGGGATATTATCACAGGTGACGACTAAGTCAGCTGGAGGATTAATAAAAGCAGGCGCATCTGCTGGGGTAACAGTAATATTTTGAGTATGAGAAATGGTATTTCCACAAAGGTCGGTTAAGTCCCAAGTAAATGAGAATGTTCCACCACAAATGTCCACAGAACCAGATTGAGAAGGAGTAACCATCCCTGAAATTTCACAAGTACCTGAAGCACCATTAGTATAACTCAAATCAGGCGCACTAGTCGGAATGTTATCACAAGTCACCGTTTGATCGGCAGGAGGGTTAGTAAAAGTTGGTGGAGGTGCAGCGGTAACTGTGATGTTTTGGGTATATGTAACCGAATTTCCACAACCATCAGTATACTCCCAAGTCCTAGTTATCGTTCCACCATTACATACATCGGCACTACCAGATTCAGTCCCTGCAACAGTTCCCATTCCATCACAATTGTCTGTCCAATCCAGATCTGCCAAAGGTGAAACCAGATCTGAACAGGTCAATGTTTCATCTGCAGGAGGATTTGGAAAAACTGGAGGTTCGGTATCTTCAAATGAAATAGTAATGCTTTCCAAGTCACAACATTCCGCCAGGCAATCAATTGCATTTACATTATTTCCAACCACCGGAGCAGTTCCAATAGCTGGAATATAATTATAACTATAAATAGTAAAAGTTCCACAAGTTGGAGAAGTATAAGTTCCTGTGGCTCCTGTAATCACCTCTAATATTACTCCTGAAGCATCCGTAACTAGAATAGCTTGAGCATTATCAGGCCCTGAGTTGAAACCAGTTACAAAAATATTTGCCGCATCATTTGGACAAAGCGGAGAAAGAGCACCTACTACTCCAGCTTCTGATTCATATACATTTATAGTTGTGCATAATTCTACGGGTAGATCGGTAATCGGGACACATGGATCATTCGATGCATCTATACATAACTCATAAGAACCAGCAGTCGCCCAAGCAATATCAAAAGTAGGGGTAGTAGAAGTACCTACCAAAATTCCATCTACAAACCAATGATATGTAGCAGCACCTGTCAATGTTTCCACAGAATAAGTTTCAGTATTTCCTCCACAAGCACTAGCCTCACCAGTCACTCCTTGAGTCCAAGCAGCAATCTCTTCTTCTCCACAAACTCCATTAATATCAATCGTCACATCACAATAGGAACCCAAACAACCATCCACTAAAAAATAATAAACTCCTCCAATTGTCAGTCCTGTCATCGTCAAGGTTTTATTATTCGTATTACAAGCATTGCCCTGTACATTACAGGCGACAGCATTAGTAAAAGTGCAATCTTCATAAATGGCAATTTGGACTCCTATCGAACCATTCATTGCAGTACAATTACTAAAACTTGCCTCCAAACTCAAATCTGTACACCACGCTGTAAATGCGAACCAAGTAGGGTTATTCGGAACTGTATTATTTGCACCAGGACAAAGTGGCTGTGGACCATCTTGCGGATGCTGAAAAGAAGACATGGAAAACATATAGTTATCCAAATCATCAACTGTACACAAAACTGGAGCGGTTGAACATTGGCATTCAGGCTGAGTACCATCCGTACATTGTGAAAAGAGATTCTGTATCGAAATGATAGAGAGGGTCAAAAGGATTAATAGTAGCCTTTTCGCCATGATTAAGAGAATTTTAGAGTTTAGAAGTATGGTTATTCGTTTTAGTTTTTAAGCTATTATATTTTTAATTTTTAAAGGGTTAGTCCGACTTTTTTTTTATTTGTCTTATCACGAGACTAACTTTTAATTTATAACGATACAAAATAGAATTAAAAGTTGAGATTGTGTATACTTTTTTTTTGAGTGCTTAATACTTGACAAATAAAAACCACTAAGGTTGTATAGCATTATGAACGCTTAATTATAGAATTCTCTTAAGTTTCATACTTTTTGATTTTGTATATCTACCATGTCAGTTCGGCAACAGATTCAGAATTAAATTAATGGACTAGTTATATTTTTACTATTTTTAAAATAAAAATATGAAAAGAGCTATACTAATTCTATTTGTTTTTCTTGCCCAGTTTGACTTACCTCTCGTTGCCCAATCGATGGGAATAAATGATCAATCTCGCCAATTTGTAGAGTTCAATAATGTGTTGTCCTTAGGAGATGGAAAATGGTTGCTTGGAGGAATTGAGGATCCAGGTGGTGACAATAATCTTTACTTCAAAATAGTAGATTCATTGTTCGAGATTACGTCAAATAATAATACATCTCAAGAAAGGATTATTGAAAAAATGGTAGTTAAAGGAAATGTAGGTTTTGTGTTGAATACCATTAATAATCAAGAGTATATTTCTAAATTTTCATTTAGTTCAAATTCCCTTTTATTTCATAGTTCTGCTTTAATATCATCAGATGAGATAATTAATAATATTAGAATACTACCAAATGGAAATTTGGTAGCAGTAGGATATAAAATAATTGACAATCAGTTAAGATCATTTTTTAAAGTTTTTCAAGGCAATATGATTGTAGATTTTTCAGATTATTCCGAGCCTGGATATTATAGTGATGTTGTGTCTTTGGCAGATAGCACTTTTGTTTTGACAGGTGGATTTGGAGCAACTCAAATTTTCGGTGGAAGAAAATATAATATGTATTATGAACAGATTGGAGATATAATGGAGGGTATAGAGTCAGATCAAATTTTCCCATTAAATAATGGTTATCTTTTATTAAAAGATCAAACCCTAACTAAGTTAGATAGTGATTTTCAAATAGAAACCTCTGTGAATTTTGTAAATTATGGTTTTATACGAGATGTTGTAGTGGATGATGAAAAGGCTTTTTTATTATATCAAAATTCAGGAGAGTCTCCGATGATTTTACGTCTTAATTCTTTTTTAGAATTGGAAGATTTATTTAGTGTGGAGGATGAAAAATTTCAAGCTAAAAGTATAGATGTGTCCGAGAGTGAAATAGGGATTTGTGGATATTTGATTCCTGCTGTTCCATTTAATAATACACCACATATGCACCCATCAACCTCTGGTTTTTTTAAAACTTATTCAAAAAATGGAATGTCGAATGAGGAAGAAATGGATTTGGAAATATTTGAAGTAACGGTGGAAGATCATGAAAAAGATTTTGCTTGCGGAGAACCTGGAACGACAAGTTCTTACCATTTGAATTTGAAAAATATTAAAGTTGGGTTGGTCAATAAAGGATCAAAGACCATCAATGATGTTGACCTATTTTTGGAAGTACTTGGTCTCAAACTTTGTGTTACAGGAACACCCACTCCTCAATATTATTTTCAAAAAGAGGAATTTTCTATTCTGCGTTTAGAGCCAGGTGATACTTTAAGATGGAGAACTTCTCCCTTTGAATTTCCTCAAAGAATAGAAGACACTTCAACTATAAATATATGCGTGTGGCATACTACAGTTGAAGGTCGAAGAGATTTCAATCCAATTAATGATTATTTCTGTGGAGAGGTGGTTTTGAAAACAGGCTATGTTGAGGAACCAATCAAAGAACCGACTGAAGGTGAGTATTTATTTTATCCCAATCCAATAAATGAGAAATTGACGGTGTCCCTTTTGCGAGCGCCATACGAACCAACTTTGATTAAGTTTTATGATTATTTAGGAAGAGAATCAGATATAAAATATTCTATCGCTGCACGAGCAAAATATAAAGAATTTGATATTTCTCAGTTGCCAAGTGGGTTTTATTTTGTGCGCATTTCAAATGAGTTTTTTGAGGATATGATTCGAGTTTATGTGAATTAAATAAAATAATCATGATGATCAAACTCCCCTTTTTAAATTACCTTTGATTTTTTTTACTAAAAAAATTACATGACCTATTTTTTTCATATTGGTTTTGATGGCGGTCGATACAAAGGATGGCAATTCCAGCCCAACCTTCGAACAGTTCAAGGAGCGATAGAAGATACGCTACAGCAAATTTTCAAAAAAGAAATAAGAGTAGAAGGCTGCGGGCGAACTGATGCGGGAGTGCATGCTAGTCAATATGTTTTGCATATTCAACTAGAAGAAGATTTCGATTTTGATTTGAAATTTCGACTCAACAAAAATTTGCCAGACGATATTGTGGTCTACGATATTTTGGAAATGAAAAACAAACAGCATGCTCGATTTGATGCCATTTCGAGAACTTACGACTATTTTATTCATCTGAAAAAAGATCCTTTCCTCAAAAAATATAGTTCGTTTTATGAGTTTAAAAATTTGGATTTTGAGGCGATGAAAAAAGCGGCAGAACTATTTATGAAGTACGATGATTTTAAATCTATTTGCAAACAACCAGATTTGTATAATCATACTCGATGCAATGTAACTCATGCTAAATTGTATGTGGATGAAAAACAAGAACGTTTGCGTTTTACGATTACTGCTAATCGTTTTCTTCGAGGGATGATTCGTTTATGTGTTTATTTTTTGCTAGAAGTGGGAAGAGGAAGAATGACGTTGGAGGAATTTGAAGATCGATTTGGAAATCGAAAGGATGGGTTCAAGAGATCAGCATATCCTGATGGTCTTTTTCTTTCAAAAGTTGAATATCCTTATTTGAAAATGGAAAACGAAAGTGAGCTTTTTCATTTTTTAAAAACGGGTTTGGAGGATTAAAAAAAGAATGCTTCCATGCCATTATAATGGAACAGGAAGCATTCTTTTTTTTATTTTTAGTAAAAAAGTAAATAGACATCTACTCTTTTATAAATTTCAAACTCTTGACCTGCTCCTCAGAGCGAACACTAAGGAAATAAATTCCTTGAGCAAAATTATCTAGATTGAAAGAATAATTATGAGCTCCAGCTGATAAATTTCCTTTGTCTTCAAAATAAACTCGCTGTCCTAAAATGTCAACAATCTCCAATTGAATATCATCAGATTTAGGTAACTCAAATTCCAATCGTGCAATATCATTAACTGGATTTGGATAGAATTTTAACTCAGATAATGCCAACTCATCGACTTTATCTACAACATCTCCCACTAATTGAAAAATAAAATCACCAGGAATATCTGAAGTCAGTCGTGTGATTATTCTGATGTAGTAAAGACTTTGGGTAGGAGGAATACTGATAATCGTATCTGTATAAACAGGGTCAACAGATCCGTCAATGAAAAAACAATCTTCCATCACAGGAGCCATTGCTAAAGAATCACAGTCTTCCCAGAGATCAAAATAAAATGCAGCATCTGCCGTAAATGTAAGGAACCGAAGTTCAATTTCCTCCAATCCTTGTGGATCAAATGTGTACCAAACATCTGCAAATTCTCCACCATTAGTATTAGTTATACATTTAGGAAAAAGAAATGCATCGTTATCAAAACCAGCTGCAATAGTTGTTCCTGCAAATTCAAATTCATTATCATCAGCTTGTTGAGTAGTCATTACAAATACACTTTCAGGATTACTACATAAATCATTTTCTGGAGGGTCAGGTGGAACTATTTCAATTAGATCCATCAATCCTTCCCCCATTTCTCCATTATAACCACCCAATCTTAAAAAATAAGTTTCCCCCATTTCTACATCAAAAATTAAGGAAGAAGTGAAATTATCGCACCCTCCTCCATCATCATTACAAGCCAATAAATCTCCATCTGAAAATGGGCAACTTGCACTACTTGAATAAACTCCTAAGCGAGAATCGAAAGGAACTAAATTACATGTTGACCATAAAACTGAACCTGTAAACGTTGGAGTAAATGAGTACCAAACATCTGCTTGAATAGTATTATCTCCAAATCCAAAACAAGGATTATTTGGATGCTCTGGACCATCGGTAGTTGCATCTGTATTGTTAACAACTTGACCTGCTCCTACCGTGATTACTGCAGCATTGGCACAATCATCATTGTCAGGTGCATTCGAAATAAATTCACCTAAATTGAAAGTACCACTTCCACTTTCACCTGGGCCGCCATCTCCATATCCTCCTACTCGAAGAATATAAGTTTCTCCCATCGTTACATTAAAGACAGCAGCAGACGTTGCGTTAGCACATCCGATCGCATCCTCACTACATCCGATAATATCGGAATCAGTTGGAGGGCACATAGCACCTGTTCCATAAACAAATATTTTGGTATCAAAATTAGCCGTACCACAGAAACTCCATTCTGCTTGTCCAGTAAAAGAAGCGGTATAGGAATACCACACATCGTTGTAGGTACTATCGGGAGTAGCTCCAGTAGAAAAGCATTGATCAGCATGGGCAGCTCCATCTGAACTAGCATCAACGGTAGTAAATGCTTGATTGTCTCCTTCTGTTATCACAGTTGCATTAGCACAGTCATCATTGGCAGGTTGTGCGTAGGAATTAAGACTGAAAAACAGAAAGGTAATGCAGAGAAAAAATTGTAATGTTTTTTTCATAAAATAATGTTTAGTTGGTTTTGTAAAATTTTGACAAAAATAACATTTATTTATTTTTTATTTCAGTAAATAATAGTTTGTTTCCTTAAAATTCTACATATGTATTTATTTGCAGAATAATTATTTAAAATAAAAAAAGAACCTAGGACATTACATTCTAGGTTCTTTTTTAGATGAAAAATTACTCAAGTAAATTAATACTTGGCTGCTTTCCCTTTCGCCGCTGAGTTTTTAATAAACTCCCGCAAGTCATCATTCGCCTTGATCAAATCTTCATTTCTCAAATACATCATGTGACCACTACGATATCCTTTGAAAGTCATTCTGTCTTTCATTTTTCCGCTAGGATCAATTTGAGATAAAGTATATTTCGCAGCAAAATAAGTAGTAGCACCATCATAATAACCTGATTGATTCAAAACTTGGAGGTAAGGGTTTTGAGCCATTGCTTGACGCAAGTCATCTCTCACAGTATTATTTTCATTATTCCAAGGACGAACTGAGCCAAACATATTGTACTTAATATCAGTGTCAAATTTTAATTCGTTTTTGATATAATGATTGATAGCAGGAGTAAATGAATGTAACCAAGAAGTCAACTCTGCGCTGTAATCAGGACTAGTCCCAGCTTCAATTTTATCCAAACCTAAATACCGAGAATCCAATCGACCAATCGTTTGACCAGTTTTGTCTCTCAATAAATCTTTCCAAAAAAATCGAGTTGGAACATCTAAGTTATGTTGTAAAATTACCTTTTTACTCAAGCCAGAATAACGCGCCATTTTTTCCGCGACACTATTTCGTTCAGTTTCAGAAATATTTCCACCTTTGGCCAAAGCAGGAATCAAAGTATTGATAGTATAGTCTTCCACCTCGGGCAAAACTTCCAATAAATCCTTGCTTTGCAAATCATCATCGAGCGCTTTGTGGTACCAAGCTGCTGCTGCGAAGTATGGCAAATTAAGCGCAGAAGAAACAGGGCCACCTGTTCTTAAAACTTTATAATCCGCAGGCGAAACCATGATGACTCCATTCAAATACATCCATTGTGAATTTTGCAATTCGAGGGATAGTCCCATCACTCGAGTTCCTCCATAACTTTCACCAATAATATATTTAGGAGATTCCCACCGATTATTTCTTTGGACAAAGGTGTTCATCCACTCTGCCAAATATTTAGTATCAGCATTGATCCCGAAGAATTTTTTCTTATCAGGCATTTCACCTTTCGCATTTGGAATCATGCGGGAATAACCTGTGTTGACTGGATTGATAAAAACAATATCAGCTACATCAATAATTGAATTTGGATTACTCTTAAATCCATAAGGCTGAACAGGGTAACCTTCCTCATCAATTTTCAAAATTCGTGGACCGGTGTAAGCCACATGCATCCAAACAGAAGCAGAGCCAGGACCGCCATTAAATGAAAAAATAATTGGTCGGCTTGCTCTGTCTTTCACTTTGTCCCGAGTGTAATAAGTATAAAAAAGTGTCGCAGTTGGATTCCCTTCTTCATCCCAGACAGGTTGAGTTCCTGTCGTAGCGGTGTAGGAAAAACTTTGTCCTTTGATAGTTGTGTTATGTTTGGTGACAACTGTGGTATCAACTGGAATTTTTCTACTTTGGCTATTAGCAAGAATTCCTATGGATAAAAAAAGAAATAAAAAAATGATTCTCATCGTAGATTAAATTTTATTTGGTTCTCGAATAAGTTACAAAAAATGATTGCTCAAAATAAGGAAATAAATAATGGGAAATGAATAAATAAAAACACTATTAATTAAAAACTATAAAGCTTGTTACTTTAATTTTTATTCAAAAAAAAATGAAATTAAAATTTTATTTCAAAGATTTAAATGCTTTACGATTATTTATTATATTTAACTTTCAACCATTCAACGAGACTGATTTTCTTAAAAAAAACATTGCTGAGTTATTAAGTTTTTTCCTGTATAGAAAAGGAGGGCTTATATTTTTTTATGACATTTTTTGAGAATTCAGTTTTATTAAATATTTATTTTTTAACCTCAATCTACCAAATATGAACTACATCATTATCAAAGGTAATTTCCGTGTCATCAGATATTCTCCAGATGGAGATTCCCTCAAATTTCAAGCTAAAAAAGCATCTAATTGGAAAAAAGTAGTTACGGTCCATTCTGAACTTTTTGCAACAAAATTGAAAGAAGGAGCAGGAGTTGTCCAATTAAGATTGCAAGGAATCGATGCCTTAGAAACTCATTACTCTCCCTCCTTTTTACCTACTCCAAAAAGTGTAGGAAAGAAAAAATCCAAAAAAGCCGAATTACCCAAAAGGCAAAATTTTAAGCAACCTGAAAAGTATGGCAATATGGCTACAACCAAATTGCTGGATATCTTGGGACTTCAAAATGTTGTTTGGACAAGGAATTATATCAAAAGTGTTGATATCAAAAAAGGTAGATCTTTAAAGACTTACTCTGCCAAAAATTCGGAACCAATTGAAGGGTATATTATTGTAAATGATGTGGAAAGAAAAGGACGACCGATTTCATTTGCTTTTGCTGGAAAGACTAGATTGCGAGATGGCGGTAAAGTGACAAAGGAAAAGTTGCAGAAGATTCTCAAAGATTCCATCAACTACCAACTTCTTGCTGATGGGTTAGTTTATCCTTATTTCTTTTATTCGTTATCTGCGAAACTTCGGAATGTTTTGTCTGATGGTGTTAAGGTTGCTCAGAAGAAAAAATTAAATATTTGGTTGGATGATAAAACAATAGAGGGAATTAAGATGAATAAATTTTCTCAAATAACAGGAGAACATATTATTGTTCCCTATTTATTTCGTCGCTTAATCAAGCACCAGTATTTGAATTTGATGCAAGGATATTGGAAAGCTTTGGAAGGAAATAAAGCATATAAACCTAAAGTGGAATCTCTTTTTCTAAAAAGCTTTTTCGACAAAACAAATCCTTATGTGTTTTTGATTGATGAAAAAGATTTTAGGCGACTCGATGAAATTGTAATTGTTTCTCGAAATAAAATTCTAATGACCACTCATCCTGGGAATATTGTTTTTCTGTCTTAAAATATCATCAATTTTTTTAATAAAAGTCCTTCCATTCTTAAAAATGGAAGGACTTTATGTATGGAAAGAAATTATTCCACTTTCCCAATCTCGCGATTTCCTTTCCCTGTTTTTTCTAAAAGTGCATCACCCAATTCATCTCTCATTCCATCAGCAAGTAACTTTATTTTTTCAATAACTTCTGGATTTTCTGCAGCTACATTTTTAGTTTCACTTATGTCTTTTGACAAATTGTATAATTCTATTTCTTCAATATTGACATAATCGTATGGCCCAGGGAGTCCGCCTTTTCCACCTTCTCTTCCATTCAAAGTTCTATAACGATGAGGGAAGTACATCTTCCAGTTTTGGTATCTCACGCCATGTAGTTCATTTTGGTGATAATAAAAATAATATGCCTCATGAGGACTTTGAGTAGATTCTCCTGTCCAAATATCCCAAATGTTTTTTCCATCAATTTTATTTCCCGGAAGTTTAGCTCCAGTCAGATTTGCGATGGTGGGTAAGACATCAATCGTCATCATTGGCACGTCAATCGTTCTTCCAGCTTTAATTTTTTTTGGAAAATAAATAATACAAGGCTCCCGCTGACCACCTTCAAGTGCTGTACCTTTTCCCTCTCGAAGCGGGAGGGCAGAACCAGAATGCTCACCATAGCTAAGCCATGGGCCATTGTCAGAAGTGAAAATAACAAGTGTATTGTTATCCAAATTATTTTCTTTTAGTGAAGCTAAAATTTGTCCAACTGACCAATCAATTTCCATGATGACATCGCCATACAAACCACGTTTTGATTTGCCTTTAAATTTTTCGGAAACAAAAAGAGGAACATGTGGTTGAGGATGTGCCACATAGAGGAAGAAAGGATTGTTTTTGTTTCTTGAAATGAAATCCACACTTCGCTCTGTGATTTGAGTCGTCAGATCTGACTGGTCGGTCAAGGTGTCGATGATCGTTTCATTTTCATAAAGTGGCAAAATGTCAAAATTAAAAATTGGTCCTTGTTGAGGATGATAAGGCCACATGTCATTCGAATATGGAATTCCAAAATATTCATCGAAACCTTGTTTTAGAGGATTGAATTTAGGATGATCACCCAAATGCCATTTTCCAAAAATTCCAGTTTGGTAACCTTGGTCTTTTAGCATTTCGGCAATGGTGGTTTCTGATAAATTTAATCCCTTTTTAGCATTGGGCATAAATGCTCCATGAACACCTAATCGATTTGGATAACAACCTGTGAGGATTGCTGCTCTCGATGCAGAACAAACAGCTTGCGCCGCATAAAAATTAGTCAAACGAATTCCATCTTTTGCCATTTGATCTAGGTGTGGAGTTTCGATATCAGGTGAACCAAAACAACCTACATCTTGATAACCTTGATCATCGGTAAATATGATGATGACGTTAGGTGGTGTTTCTTTTTCAGGTGGGGCATTTTTACAAGAGAATAAATGCAGTAAAAGGAGTAGAAGGAAAAATATTTTATTGGTCATGTTTTGTTTTTTTGAAAAAGTAAAGTGGGTTTTTCAAAGATCAAATAAATAGTTGATTTTTTTAACTCATTTGTTTTTCTTTTTTCAAAAAAGAAGACTACTTACGAATGAATTCATAAGCAGTCTTTAGCAAAATCAATTTTAATTCGGTAACTCTATTTCTTAACTACCCTCAATGTTTTCACTCCATTGCCTACTTCGATTCGAGCAAAGTAAACTCCTGATGACAAACTATGCGTTTCAATTAAAACATTATGTTTGCCCTCCGTAAATGTTTTGTTAGAAACTGTTCTAACTATTTTTCCCATCACGTCAAATAAGTGAATACGAACATCTTCTTTTTTTAAAATCGAAAAACTTAAAGTGAAGACCTGATCAAAAGGATTAGGAAAAGCTTTCGCTTCTATAATCGAAACTAGATCATTTGATGAAGTCGGGATTTCATTACAAGTTCCAATGATGGGTAAATATTGAAATTCATCTGTCAGCAATATTTTGACTTTATCCTCAGGTACTCCAAACCAATCCATCAGGATTGAACCATAAACCCATTTGAAATCATATTGCATGGCGACGCCTTCCTGATTACTTACGTTGGATGCAATTTGAGCATTATCGCCAATAACTCCTGCGTTCAAACAATTTCCAAAAATAATCATTGGTGCAGCTGAACCATGGTCGGTTCCATTTCCTGCGTTGGATTTTATTTTACGACCAAATTCTGAAAAAGTCATTCCGACTACTCGATCTTGCAAACCTTGTAATTCTAAATCTTTTTGGAAAGAAAAAATGGCCTCTGATAAAGTTTGAAGTAGCTGCGCATGTTTCCCCGTCGCAGGATCATCTCCGTTCACTTGATTAGCATGTGTGTCAAATCCTCCCAAAGTCAAAACATAAATCTTAGTTTGTAAACCTCCTGAAATAAACTTGGCAACTGTTTTTAATCGATTACTTAAATTAGAATCTGAATATAAATACTCATTGGAAAATCCTGCATCAGCTGCTGCGATTACTTGATCGGCATAAGCATTTGATTTTTTAAAAGTCTCGACGACGTAACCCAATTCTTCGCCATAGCAATCATTCGGCAAAGGTGCTTCCACACCTGTCGTCAATCCTCCGATGTCATCTGTATTTATAATCGCCATGCTATAATTGGCTTCGACACCTTGGCAAGATCCAGAGATCGATCGCCCCAAAGTAATCGCAAAAGGATCAGGACAATCTGCATTCGGATAGTC
>CAJQQY010000331.1 GCA_905480595.1 uncultured Saprospiraceae bacterium
AACCCATCGAAGTACATTTATTTTTTTTGCAAAAATACAAAACCCCACCTTGGCAACCAAGGTGGGGTTTTTATAAAAAATATAAATTAAATAATTCTAATCATCATTCATTTTCAAATCTTCTACATGTACACCTGGAAATTTCGATTTATCAAAAGTGAAATCCGCTTTTGTGAATTTTTTATTGGCTTTAAAATTTTGGATTTCTAAAGTAAACCTCGAGCCATCTTTTGAGAAAACTTTAATTCGTTTTACAGCTGAAGTTTTCTTTTCAATCGTCATTCTAATTTTCGAATATTCGGAATCACCTGCTAAAGGTTTGAATTCAATTTGTAAAAGAGGGACTTTATTTTCTACAATTGCATTGGTTAATGCATATAGATATTTTCCTTTTTTATAAAAGTTATAAAAATCCTGAGGCGCCATCATTTCATCATCATCTTCCTCTGGTGGATCATTAAGTTGCACTTCTTCATTTCGTTTGTTGTGCACCCAAAAATTTTCGCCATCACAGATCATTGAATAATCGTTCAAATCCACATTATATTTTTCACCTTCTTGTTTCAATTTTCCAGTTTGCTTATCAGTAGGTTCTTCAGGGATTTCAATTTCCAAAGAAAAAGTAGCTTCAATAGTTTTATAAGCTTCATATTTTTTACTCACTTTTTCTAGCACTTTTTGAGCTTCAGGATCAACATCTTGAGCCTTGGTAAAGTCTTTTTTCTGAGCAAATCCAGTTGCTAGGAAAAAGGTACTCATCATCATTGCAATTATAAATTTCATATCAATTCTTGTTTTCTTTTTTCGAAAAATAAAATTCCTAAAGGAAATGTAATTCTATGACGTAAAATTAATGTAATAATAACGCTTTTAGCAACGGGTAGTTTATTAAAATGAAGTTAAAGTTTCATTGTAAGTCGGATTTCTTTATCTGACGATGACTGAATGAAAACGAAGAAAATCGAGTTTGGAAGCTCAACGTATATTTGAAACATTGAAATAGTCTATTAAAATAAAGGTGAAATTAACCTATCATATTTTATGGATATAATAAATGAGGAGGAGATGAATCATCCTTTTTTTATTTTAAAGTAGGTCTTTTGGTAATTGTACTGTCTTTATTTTTGGAAGTTGGTTTGAATAGGTTAAATCTTTCATCAAGCTAAATTTAAAACAAAGAAATGCTAATTACTTTACAAGCGATGATTAAAAAAGGAGAACCAACTAGGGGGAATCTCTTCATTTTGTATCTTGTAAATGTAAAATACATTTTAATAAAAGGTTACTTTAATATTAATTCACAGATAAAGGAATTGTATATTTGACGTTTAAAAATAACAAATCCTAAGAAACGCTATTAAAATATGAAATCATTTTAAATATAGTTTCTAATTAAAAAATAGACTTGATGGTTGATTTTTTCAGCATTCAGAACAGTACAGAAAATCCGACATTACTGCTCATCGTATACACCGTTTTATTTTCTTTTTTATTGTCTTCTTTGATTGCGTTTACTTATGAAAAAACTTCACGAGACGTTGCCAAGCCATTATATTTTATTCAGGCTTTGGTCTTGTTGGCTATTGTTACTGCAACGGTGATGCAAGCGATAGGTGATAGTGTAGCGAGAGGTTTAGGAATGTTAGGAGCTTTGGCGGTAATTCGATTTCGTACTACTTTGCGAAATCCTAGGAATATCGTTTTTATGTTTTCGTCATTGGCGGTTGGGATTGCCTGTGGAGTTTATGGATTTGTGATTGCAATAGTAGGAACAGTTGGTTTTTGTTTTACAGCTTTTGCTTTGAGGTTTACTCCTTTTAGTCAAGAAAACAATTTAGTAGGTACGCTAAGGTTTGAGATGCCAGAAGATGAAGGGAGGCTAAATGAAATTAGAAAGATTTTAAAAAAATATTCGGAAAGATTTGCGTTAAAACGATATAAAACATTTAGTAATCCTGAGAAAGAAAATCTGATTGAATACGAGTATAGACTGAAATTAAAGCAAGAGGATGAAGGATTAAAATTAGCAAAAATTCTTCGACAGATACCAGAGGTAAATTCAGTTCGTTTGGCTTTTGATGATGCTGCAGAAATCATTTAATGATCTTAGAAAAGGTATTAATTTAAGAAAATGAAAAAGTTTAATATAGTTTAT
Source organism: uncultured Saprospiraceae bacterium (assembly GCA_905480595.1). Classification (GTDB taxonomy): domain Bacteria; phylum Bacteroidota; class Bacteroidia; order Chitinophagales; family Saprospiraceae; genus CAJQQY01. Next base: position 2,156 of record CAJQQY010000331.1, read on the forward strand.
CTTCTATTTTTTGTGGTGATTGGTTTGATCTGGCAACTTAATAATCGCTATGGAAAACATACGGTGATGTTTTATGGATTTGCTGAAACGAAAGAGACCGAAATTAATTTGGATCATCCCGTTGAAGTGAATCGCTTGTTGGTAACTCCTGGACAAAGAGTAAAAAAAGGTGAATTATTGGCTGAGGTGACTCATTCGACTTTTGGTTTGAAATTAAATAATATTTCTCATTCCATGGATGAGTTGCGAGTGGAAGAAGAAATCTGGAAAGCAGATATTCGTTCTTCGATCAGTCGATTGGAAGCACAAAAAGTGGCAAAAGAAAGTGAGATAAATTCTCAGATTCGGCAGTTGGAAACAGAGATGGAAGTGAATCGTTCTTTGCTCGAAGGATTAAAAAGCATTAATATTTCTGAAACAACTGTAAATCCTACCGAGACAAAAATTGCAAGTTTGAAAGAAGAACTTGAATTAGTTGTAAAACCTTTGGAGGTGCAAATTGCGAGGATGAATGACGAACTCAATTCTCCCAATAGTCCAAAGCGAATTCAAATCCGAAAACTACAAGAAGATCAAAAATTTTATACTGCTGAAAAAGATGGTCTTTCTATATTCGCTCCAAAGGATGGGTTGATTGGAAATATTTATTGTAAGGAGAAAGAAAATATTTCTTCTTTCAATACTTTGATTTCTTTTTATGAAGAAAACCCAACGATGGTCAAAGGTTTTGTTCATGAAAATTTAATTCTTGAAGTAGAAGTTGGAGATACGCTAGAAGCGATTTCTACTCAGCATCCTGAACATAAATGCCAAGGTGTAATATCTGGTTTGGGTTCACGGATTGTTGAAATTCCAGAACGGCTTCGCAAAAATCCAGATTTAAAAACTTATGGGCGAGAAGTTTTAATTACCATTCCTCCAAGCAATCTTTTTTTACAAAAAGAAAAAGTGATTCTGAATTTGTTGAAAAAAACTTCCCGACCTACGAGTATTTTTGACTCAATATTGGATTCAAGTGAAGAGAAAACGAATAAAATAATTACGGGAAAGGAATGATGAGTAAAATTGAATATCGAATGAAAAAGTCTTTAAAGATTAAGTTTCAGCACCTTCTTACTGTTTTTTTTCTCCTTGTAAATGTATTGTTTTCAAATGCACAAAATACTCTTTCCTCATCTGATATTTTAGCTTCCGCAAAGCAACAATATGTTCTAGACCTCCAACAACAACGAGTTGATTTTTTAAAAAACTCAAAGTTTAAATTACCCGTTGTAGATGAAATGGAATTCCGAACGGAGACGAATGATTTTAAATTGGATGAACAGCAATATGTGCTTCGAGGACGATTTCACACTAAGGCGCAGCAGCAAGCGCATGCAGGTTTTCAACAAGCGAAAATAGAACTAAATACTATTGAACAGCAACTGTTGATGCAAGATTTATTGAGAGACCGATATGATGCAATTGTGGAAGTATCTTATTTTGGGAAATTACTAGAGGCGAAAAAAGAACAAAAGGTTTTACTCGAAGATAAAATGACTGTTTTGAAAAAAAGCATCAATTTGCCTAAATTCAATATCCTAGATTTGATTGATGCAGAAGATGATTTGCATGAGGCGGAACGTAATATTTTAAGATTAAAAAATGCATTGACTTTAGCCCAACAAAAGATATTTCGTTATTCAAATCAGCAAGGTTATTTAAAAACAGATGATTTGAAATTAATAAGTATTGATGAAGTGATGAAAGTTGCTCGTTCGCTTTCAACAGAACCATCTGCGGCTCATGCGACTTTAGTAAAAAGAAACTTGAGTGTAAATCTTGCGGCGAAGGAACAAGATATTCGGAGGACTCAAGAGCAGAATACTTTTGATTATTTTCAAGCTCAAATTGGAGGAACTGATGATGAAGGTTTTCGACAAGTTTTCTCTTTAGGAATGGGAATTACCATTCCAGTTAGAAATCGGCAACGAGAAAATATAGATGAGTTAGAATTTGAAAAAATTGACGAAGGATTAAAATATCAAGAAATTAAAGTTCAACTCAAAGAGCGCATGGCTAAGATTCGAATGGAGATGGAAAGTCAATTTGAATTGTACCAATTATTAAGTCAACAATTGGAAAATAGTCAGGCTGATGAGGTTCTCCAACAATATCAAAAAATTGCTGGTGCATCCCCAATTGCAATGTTGAAATTAAGAGGTAGTCAATTCAGCAAAGAGTTGGAACAATTTAGTATTCAACAAGAAATTTATTTTTTATACGTGGAATTATTGGATGCTTCAGGGAAAATGATGGAGATGCCGTTGCGGAATTATTTGGAGGCAGACTTAGTGCAATTTTAATCTTCTGTTGTAAAGAAAGTTATAAGAGTTGATCTCTCATATTAAAAAGCCCTTCCTGATATTTTAATATCAGGAAGGGCTTTTTAATATCCGTTATCCTTTTATTTTATTTTTTAAATATTTATCCAAAAAATCAAGTGCTTTACTGTACCCTTCAATTTGATTTTCCTTTTTCACAAAACCATGACCTTCATCTTCAAAAAGCACATATTCTACAGGTACATTATTCTTTTTTATCGCAGCAACCATTTCATCAGATTCAACTTGAAGTACTCTCGGATCAGTTGCTCCTTGTAAAACCATAACTGGATTTTTGACTTTGTCTCCATGGAAAACTGGCGAGATGTCATAAAGACGAGTACTGTCTGCAGTATTTGGATCGCCCATTTCTAAGTAAAGAGCTTCCTTAAACGATTCCCACCAAGGTGGAATATTTTTAAGAGTTCGTAACCAATTGGTAACGCCAAAAAGATTGACACCTACTTCAAATTCTTCAGGTGTGTGAGTCATGGCTCGCATAGTCATAAATCCGCCATAGGAACCTCCAATGATTCCAATTCTTTCGCCATCAATGTAAGGTTGTTGAGCCAACCATCTTTTCCCTTCGATGCAATCTTGTAAATCTTTCTCGCCATGATTTTGATCATCCATTTTGAAAAAAGTTTTTCCATAACCACTACTTCCTCGATTATTAACTGCTAAAACAGCATAACCATGATTTACTAAGTATTGAATAAAGGAAGAATAATTTGCACGTGACTGTCCTCCTGGACCACCGTGAACCCAAACTAAAGCAGGAACTTGATTTTCTTTAGTTGCGCCTTTTGGTTTGTAATAAATCGCAGGAATCTGAAGGTCGTCAAACGATTTATATCTAATGATTTCAGCTTCAACTAAATCATCAGAATTGATTTCAGGATTAAGTGTTTTAGTTAATTGTTTATGTTTTTTAGTTTCAAAATCATAGAGGTAAAGATTGTTGGTGGACTTAGAACTTCCTGCGGAAAAAATCATCTTATCTTCACTCCTAGAAATCCGAACCGAAGAAATATCTCCATTTGGAATGTCTGGGAAAGCAATATTTTGACCAGTCGAATTATCTAAAATTTTGACGACAGTTTTAGCATCTTTATTGATTCCAACGACTCGGTATTTTCCATTTTTTGAAAAATAAGCATAGGAAATATCCCACTCATCTTCCAATATTTTTTCTCGATTTCCAGACTCAATATCGTATCGCATTAAATATCGAAATTCACTTCCATCGTTTGACAAATAATAAAGTGACTTGCTATCTACGCTAAAATCAGCAACCTGGTTTCCGGATAAATTTTCATTTATTTTTGTCTTTTTATTAGTTGTAGTATTTAATAAAAATAGATCGACATCATTTGTATTGATTACCTTAGAGACTACTATGTATTTTTTGTTATTGGAAATTCCATTGAAATCAAGACCTTCTTTATTTTCATAAATGAGTTTTGAGTTAAAGTTTTCAATGTCCATTTCGTAAACGTCCATAAACCTTTTATCTCTTTTGTTAAAACCATAAAAGAAACTTTTCAAATCATCACTCCAGCCATAAAAACTAGCTTTGGCCCCTTTCTCAGGAGTTAATTCTTTTGTTGAACCATCTTCGTTTAGAAGAAAAATATGGTCGATTTCGTCACCTCCATTATCAGAAGTGTAGAGCATTCGATTGTCATTTGGGAAAAGAGAAGAAACCCAAACTGATTCATCTTTTGATTCAGTTAAAGGTTTGCGTTCACCTGATTCAAGGTCAAGGAGATAGGCATTATAAATTCCAGTTTCATTACTTCCCACAAGTATTTCTTTTTCATCATGAGAGAAAGACCTTGCGTAAATATTACTATTAGTTAAAAATTGTTCAATGGAATATTGCTTATGTGGGGTAGCTGTTGAACCTGAAGAATCATTGTTAGTTTCAGATTGTTTGCAGGTGAAAAAGAAAGCAGAAAAGATTAATAATAAAAATAAATTTTTCATAATTGGAGGTATTGGTTAAAAAAAATTGGAGTTTTTTTTATCTAAAAGTAATAATTTATTTTTGATTTTAATGAGGAATGAAAAACGCGACCAATATTTTAAATATTGGTTGTGTTACTTTTTTTAGGTTAAAAGTAGGCATAAAAAAACCCAGCAAATCATTGATTTGCCGGGTTGTGGCTTTGTAATAATATTACAAAGTTGCCTCCTATTTCCTAGTTTTAATATCTTCCAAATACCGTTCCAATTCTATCTCGTCATATATTAAAACTTCTCTGGCTTTGCTCCCTACACTTGGCCCTACAATACCCAAAGCCTCCAATTGGTCCATGATTCGACCAGCACGATTATATCCTAATTTTAGTCTTCTTTGTATCATTGAAGTTGAGCCATGTTGATTTTGAACAATCAACCTTGCGGCATCTTCGAAGTTGTCATCTAAGTCTTTTGTATTAACAGCACCTGGCTTGGTGCTATCGTCATCATCGCCATGAAATTCAGGTAAAAAGAACGGCTCTACATAACCTCTTTGCGAACCAATAAAGTCAATTACTTTTTCTACTTCAGGTGTATCTACAAATGCACATTGCAATCGAACTAAATCACTTCCATACGATAATAACATATCTCCACGTCCAATCAATCGATCCGCACCACCTGTATCCAAGATAGTTCTTGAATCTACTCTTGCCGTTACCTTAAAGGCGATACGTGCTGGGAAATTCGCTTTGATTACTCCTGTAATAATATTTACCGAAGGACGCTGAGTTGCAATGATTAAATGAATCCCAACTGCCCGTGACAATTGAGCCAAACGACCAATTGGTAACTCCACTTCTTTCCCCGCAGTCATAATCAAATCTGCAAATTCATCTACCACCAAAATAATGAACGGCATAAATTTATGTCCTTTGTTCGGATTCAATCTCCGCGAAATAAATTTCTCATTATATTCTCGAATATTTCTAGCATGTGCTTTTTTCAGTAAGTCATATCGAGTATCCATTTCAATCATCAAGGAGTTCAAAGTGTGAACTACTTTCGTCACATCTGTAACAATCGGTTCATCCAATCCTGGCAAGTAAGCCAAGAAGTGATTCTCAATTTTGCTATATGGAAAAAGCTCCACTTTCTTCGGGTCAATCAAAACCAATTTGATTTGCGAAGGGTGCTTTTTGTAAAGCAGAGACATCAAAATAACATTAATACCAACAGACTTTCCTTGACCAGTTGCACCTGCAATCAAAAGGTGAGGCATCTTCGCCAAGTCGGCAACGAATACTTCATTTTGAATGGTTTTTCCTAAAGCAATCGGTAAGTCCATTTTGGCTCGCTTATATTTATCCGATTGCAATAATTCTTTTAGGGAAACAATCTGAGTATTTTTATTGGCTACCTCAATACCGATTGTTCCTTTTCCTGGAATCGGTGCAATAATCCGAATTCCCATGGCTGACAAACTCAAGGCAATATCATCTTCCAAGTTTTTAATTTTGGAAATACGAACACCCGGTGCAGGAACAATTTCATAAAGGGTAACTGTCGGTCCAATGGTCGCTTTTATTTTTACGATCTCGATTTTGTAATTCAACAAAGTCTCGATAATCTGATCTTTATTTTGTTCTAATTCTTGTCGATCTATTTCAAAATTTTGTGAGTTATAATCTTCTAACAATGAAGTTACAGGATGTTCGTAGTGAGATAAATCCAAGGTTGGATCGTAAGGTTCCGTGTGGATTTTATTATCTGTTTGAATGTCCAATGTCGTTTCCGCATAGTTCGAAGTTAACGTTGTTGGCTTTTCATTTGGAGTTTCAGGTTCATCATCATCCTTAGGGACGAATGGAGTAGGAGCAGATATTTCCATTTCAGCTTCACCTGAACGAAGTGTTTGCGGTTTTTCTCTTTTTCTTTTTTCCAAATCAAAGGCAAGTTGTCCCTTCTTAACTTCTGGAGTAGCAGGAGCTCCATCTGTAGGAGCAGCACTTCCAGTTTCGCCAGTAGATATTTCAAGGTCGGTAGAGAGGTCTGTTGATTTAGTCGCAGAAGCACTTGAATTTCGAGGAAGTAACCCACCTGAATTTGAAGTTTCTCTTTTAGCAGTAACTCGAGAGCGACGTGGTTTCTTTTTTCCTAAAAAATTTCCGCTAAATAAATCTTCAAAAAAGAAACGAACATCTGAGATTACTTTTTCAACAGTTAGCTCATTAAAGTTTGGATTATTGGCCCAAATAAATGCAGTAAATCCTGTGAAAATAAGTAATGCAATCAGACCAATTGTTCCGATAAATTTCAATAACCAAGATGTGGTTGCTTTTCCAAAAGCACCTCCGTATGGAAATCCAGAAGTTTGAAAAATGAAGTGAAAAAGAATAGATAAAAATAATAGTAATATAAATCCATTCCAAAACATTGGCACATTCTCGCTAAATGGTCTTTCTCGAATAGTATTAAGTCCTAATTTCCCAAAAACATAAACGAAAATAAATGATGGTAATCCAAAGCCCCAATAGAAAAACATATTGGAAACAATTGCTCCTAACCGACCGAGCCAATTCGCTGCCCCAATTTCCCCTTCGTAAAGAAAACCCCACGAATGTTCCAAAACTAATGATTGATCAGTTTGCCAAGTAATTAGATAAGAAGTGAATGCAATAAAAAGATATAAAGAAATGAAAATACAAAACAGGCCGAGTAGCTTGTATATTCGTTCATCTTTAAATTTTGGAAAAGATATATTGAGTTGTCCCTTACTTTTTTTTCTGGCCATTGCTTATATAATATTAGTGTTTCTCTTTTTTTACGTAAATAAAATTTGAACTTGTGTATGTAGTCCAATTAAAATCCTATTCAATACTATGAAGTTTTGATTTTAATTAGGCTTGATTATAAGCACAAAATTTTTCTACGAACTATTTTTAATGGTTTGACCTCAGATTCTATTAGTCTGCAAAAATATGGATAAAAATGTGGAATACCGAATGAAAAAGGAATGGATTATCGACGATTTAGTTGAAGGTTTTAGACGAACTTCTTCATTCCTTTTTTTACTTTTGAAAAAAATGAAATTAGTATTATGAAAATTTCAGTTGAAATCAGCATGTACCCTTTGGATGAAAACTTTGGAGAGCATATTTTAAACTTCATCAAAAAGATAAAATCGCACCCGAATATTTCTTCCAAAACGAATAGTATGAGTACTCAGATCTTTGGAGAATATGAAGATGTGATGACTCTTTTGCAAAAAGAAATGAAGCCAGTTTTTGAAGATAAAATCAAAACGGTCATGGTGATGAAATTTATTAACGCAGACTTGGATTATAACTTTGAATAATGAAAGTTTTGAATATTATTTTTGGAATTCTTCTTTTAGGGACGGTTTATTATGCTACTTATTTGGGAAACCTTCAAACTATTTTGGCTGAAAAAACTAATCCTGAGTTTAATTATTTGACCTTTGAAATGGCGCCTGATCGAGAGTTTTCAAAATCCCTTTTTGCTTCAATTCATGAAAATGGAATGGCTGCAACTGCTCAAGAGACTTTGGATGAGGATGTTTGGTTTATCCTTTTTTATGTGGGTACAGTTATTTTAGGTTGGATTCTTTTGTTGAAGAAATTTGATGTGAATAAAAATTGGTTATTCGTTTTGATTGCAGTTTTAGGAATTACAGCTGGAGTTTGTGATACAATTGAGAATGGTCATTTGGCCAATTTGTTGGCTGATTGGGAAAGTGCTGCTAGCAATGGTTCCGTCGAGAAAGCTTCCTTTTTTGCAAAAATAAAATTTGCGATAATTACTCCCTTGACCCTAGTAGGATTATTGGGATGGATTATTTTTTTTGGAAAAAAGGGAATGGTACTTTTGAAAAAGTAATACAAGAGTATTAGGTTTTCGGGTTTCTCATTTCCCATAAAATCCCTTCTTTCATCGCATAAGCAGAGACTAATATTTTTTTGATGTCTGCTTTTTTAATGATGAAATCAATTAGGAATAAAGCTACGACGATCATGTCTGCACGAGTGAGAGGAATATTTTCATCAGCTCGTCTTTCTTCCATATTCATGGTCAATATTTTTTGATAGATGGGATGAAAGTTTTTGACTTCGATTGTTGCACTTAATTTTGTTTTTTGAGCATTGGGCAGTATATCTTCCAAAACATCAAAAGTTCCTGAGGCACCAATAAGACAAGTAGTTTTATGATTTTTTAAGACTTCAAAAAGTGGTTGCAACATTTCATTAAGGTGTTGATGAAGTACTTCGACTTCCTCTAAACTAATTGGCTCTGCTTGATGAAATTTATAATGCAAAACAGCTACTCCAATTGGAAAACTTTCCGCCCAAAACACTTGATTTTTATCAGCAATAATAAATTCTACACTTCCTCCTCCAATGTCCATAATTAGACCTTTTTCCTCTCCAAATTCAACAGCTTGTGTAACACCAATATGAATCAATCTCGCTTCTTCAGAACCAGGAATTAATTGAATAGAAATACCACTTTCGGATTTAGCATCTGCGATAAATTCATTCCCATTGCTAGCCGTTCGAAGCGCTGCCGTTCCGAAAGCATTGACATTTCTGACGTGATAGTCAAGAAGCGTTTTTTGAAAATGAGAAAGTGCTTGAAGTCCACGGAGATAAGCTCTTTTACCAATTTTTCCAATACCATCTTCAGCGAGTTTTACGAAAATTCGTTCTCGAAAAATTTCAATAGCTTCACCATGTTCATTGACTTCAATGATAAGTAAATGAAAGGTATTAGTTCCTAAATCAATAACACCGTATCGGGACATGAAAAATTATTTAGAGCGTTATTGTTGAGGTGTTTGCTTTAATTGAGATAGTAAACCATTAAAAAATTGAACACCTGAAGGAGTCATAAAATTAGCATATTTTGGTTGGTTATTTTCTAAAAAAACAAAGTAATTACATCCTTTTGAAAAGTAAATTAAACCTTCTAAAGCAATGTTGCCATCTTTATAATAAACCATACGGCCAAAAGGTGGACAATTTGCATCGACTAAAGCAACCTCTTGGGCAATTTGCGCAAGTGAATGGCGAAGATCGTTTGGTTCTTGACGACTAATAGTAAAAGGTAAATTATCAAAACTATAGTCTACATAGTCACATTTATCATATAATGCTTTAATCGTTTCGAAAGGAACACTTGGGTACAAAGCTTTGCCATTAGATTTAACTTTTGTTTCAATCGGCGGAGCTTGAGTCGTAGGTTGTGTCTTGGTTTTTGGCTTTTCAATATTGTTACAGGAAAAAGCAAAAAGAGCAATGCATAAAATGATGAAAACTCGAAGTATCATGTTTATAAAAGTTAGGTTTTTTTAATAAAATTAAAACATATAAATAGTTCTAAAAGTCAAAGTTCTGCCAGAGAGAGACTGAGCCTCTTTTTCTTTCCTTACATCTAAAAGAGCATAAGAATATTGAGCATTGATTCCTATATTTTGGTTAATGAAATAAGTTGCTCCTAGGATTAAATCGATCGCAGTTTCGTTGAAGTTTTGTAGTTCTGTAACATCTTGCCCAAGAGCATCGATAACTTTGAAATTAACCAATTGTCCAACAGAAACTCCAGCAGTAAAATGTAATTTATAATATTCATTTTCATCTGTTTCGTCCAACCAATCTAAGAAAGAAACCATAATCGGTACTTCAGCATAATTCAATCGATACTTATCAAAAGGAATGGAAAGCGGATCATCTTTTCCTTTAGTACTTCCTTTCTGACTAAATAAAATATCGATATTCCATTTCCATCGATCACTTGTTTGAACGGCAACTCGTCCTCCGACATTTAACCCGATTTGATTAAATCCAGCTAAACCATCTCCATGAAGTTGAGATAAATTTACTCCTCCGATCAACCCTGCCTCAAAAGTTTGCGAGTGAGCATTTTTTGAAAAAATAAAAGCACAAAAAATAAGCGAGATTATTTTGATAAAATTCAACATATATTTTTTTTTGGTGTAAAATTATAAAATGTACAATTTAAAACGAGTATTTTAATTTTACATTTTAAATTTGTTTTATCTTTAGAATTTTGAAGTAAAATAATCAAAAGTCAAATATGTTTAAATATACAAAAACTACTTTGCAGAAAATAGAAACTATTTTTGAAGAATTAGATTATAAAGTTAGGTATGAAAAAGGAAGTTTTAAATCAGGTTACTGTTTGGTTGAAAATAGAAACATTGCAGTTGTCAATAGATTTTTTGACACGGAAGGTCGAATTAATGTTTTATTGGAAATTCTTTCAGCGTTTGAAGATATAGATGAAACAGCCTTTACAGAGAAGACTTTAGATTTTTATAAAAAAATAATGAAGACCTTGGACAAAAAAGAAGGAGAAGAAGTGGAGGCAGAAACACAAGGAGAAGAATTAGTAGTTGAAACAGGGAAAGAGGAAGCTGCGAAGTCTGAATAAATAAGATTAAAAATGAGTTCCAATATTTTTTTGGAGCTAAAAAAATCTCACCATAAAATTAAAAGTAACTATTCTCGGAACAGGAACCTCTCAAGGAGTTCCAATAATCGGATGTGATTGCCAAGTTTGCCAATCACCAGATCCGAAGGATAAACGATTACGAGTTTCTATTTTAATTCAAGTTGGAAATAAAAATATAGTTATTGACGCAGGACCTGATTTTCGACAACAAATGTTGAGAACGGGAGTGAGTCATTTAGATGCAGTTATTTTAACGCATGAGCATAATGACCATATGATAGGTGTTGATGATGTTCGTCCTTTTAATTTTAGACAGAAAGAAGATATTCCGGTTTATGCAGCTGAACGAGTTCAAAAAGATTTGAAGTTGCGATTTGAATATGTTTTTTCTGCCAATAAATATCCAGGAGCACCTTCTCTGGCTTTGCGTACTATTTCTAAAAATGAGTCTTTTGAAATAAAGGGGCTAGAATTTCAACCAATAGAGGTGATTCATGGGAAATTACCAGTTTTGGGATTTCGAATAGGAGATTTTACTTATATCACAGATGCACGGACAATTGCGCCTGAGGAGATGGCCAAAATTGAAGGGACTAAGATTTTGATTTTAAATGCGTTGCATTATTATGATCATTACTCACATTTTAATGTACCTCAAGCTTTGGAAGTGATTGAAAAAATAAAACCTGAACAAGCTTTTTTGACTCACGTAAGTCATCATATGGGGTTGTCTTCCGAAATTAATAAGATTCTACCGGATAATGTCAAGTTAGCTTATGATCAGCAAGTAATAGAAATGGAAGAATAAGGTTTAGTTACCAACTAAAAGAGAAGGAAGAAGCGTCGTTTACAAAGAGAATAAATAATTTCATGACTTTTCATATCTAAATATTAATAAGGTGTAAAAGAAAGAAAGTTAGAGGATTATAAAAGAAGAGGCATGAACAATGGTTCGGATTTTGCATTGAAAAACAGGACGGTCTACTTGAAATCAGGTAGACTTTAAATCTAAAAATAATAATGATTAAAAAATTTAATGTTTACATTTTTTAAGCAAATAGATTAAAAGACGTTTTAATAAAAGTATAAAGTGTTATTTGTCGTGAAAAATCTTAATTATCCTTCAGAGGAAAATAAAATACCCGAAAAAGACACTTATATTTATGACCAGAGTTATTTCCCAAAATAATTAGAACCTTGAACTGGTTTTTAATTAGAATTCAAAAACTCCGACTATGAAGTATTTTTTTACATTTCTTATTATATGCATTGGGTTTTCGGTACAAAGTCAACAGGCTGGACAGTATTCCATGTATATGTTGAATAAGTATCAAAATAATTCAGCTTATGCAGGGTTAGATAATTCATTAAGTGTTACAGGTGTATTTCGAAGTCAATGGGTCGGACTCAATGGAAATCCAGTTATGCAAAATATAAATGCACATATGCCTGTGTACTTTATCAAAGGAGGAGTAGGGTTAAATGTAGATAATATTGAACTAGGGGCAGAACAAAATACGTCGATGACACTCTCGTATGCTTATCACAAACCAGTTAGTAATATAGGTATACTTTCAATTGGAGCAGGAGGAGGTTTTTATCAAAAGACTTTGGATGGCACAATTCTAAGAACTCCAGATGGAGACTATGACGAGAATAATCCGATCAACCATAATGATTTAATTTTATCGGAAGGAAGAGAAACTGCGATTGTTCCAATATTTAATGCAGGCGTATTTTTTCAAGCGGAACAATTTGAAATAGGAGTATCATCCATAAACTTGGTAGAACCTAAAGTAAATTTGAATACAAATGTTAATTTTCAATTGAAAAGGCATTATTTTTTGACAATGGCATACAATTGGGATATTAACAGTTCTTTTAGTTTACAGCCATCTATAATGGCAAAGTCAGATTTTATCGAAACACAAATAGAAATTTCAACAATAATTAAATACAACGACAATATATTTGGAGGACTTGCGTTTAGAGGATATAACAAAAATACAATCGACGCAACAGCATTTTTGGTGGGCATGAAATTGAGTGAGAAAATTACCCTAGCCTACTCCTACGATCTAACTTTGTCCTCCTACAATTCGGTAAGCAACGGATCCCATGAAATTTTAATCAATTACAATTTGAATAAAATCATAGGAGCTGGAGTGCCTCCCCGAATTATTCACAATCCAAGATTTTTATAAAATTTATTATTCATACGTTTTATTTTTAAAAAATAAGCAACGTAATGAATTAGTTTGAACAAAGCTATTGATAGAAAAACTAAATGGGGAGAGAAATATTCTTTTTTGTAAAATTCTCCATTTTTTGTTTTGCTATTTATATCTTTGCTAGCTATTAAGCAAAAAACAAAATATAAATTTTTGTTTTAGCTATTAATCAGACTATATTTACGTTCATTTTTTTTAAGCTTTACTTAATCTGAAGGAAAACTCGGGTGTTAAAATGAAAAAATTATCAAAAACAGTACTGGTACTATTCGCATTTGCTTTAATTGTAAGCTCTTGTGGAACAAAACAAAATGGTCAATTAATTGGAGTATCCGATAGACCGTCATGGAGTGGAATCAATCCTTATGGAATGGTCTACATCCCTTCTGGAACTTTACATATTGGTCCAAGTGATCAAGATGTAAGTCAAACCTACATTCAACGACCAAAATCTATTTCTATCCAAGGCTTTTATATGGATGACACCGAAATCACTAATAATGAGTGGCGTCAATTTGTATATTGGGTTCGAGATTCGTTAGCACATACTGCTTTAGGTAATGTGATGGATGATGAAGAAACTGGAGAAGAAAGAATTGATTGGGAGATGGAAATCGACTGGGAATCCGAAGAATTGGAAGATCTCTATTATTCTGGCGATGATCGATTTGCTGGAAGAAAAGAGATGGATACCCGAAATTTCGTATATAATTACGAATGGTATAACTGGCAAGCTGCTGCTCACAATAAAGATCCAGACGCATCAAGAAGTAGTTTCATTTTAAGGGATGAGGCAAATATTTATCCAGATACATTAGTATGGGTAAGAGATTTCGCTTATTCTTATAATGAACCATTTACTCGTAACTATTTTTGGCATCCAGCCTTTGACGATTATCCTGCAGTAGGAATTGATTGGAAAATGGCAAATGCATTCTGTTATTGGAGAACTAAACTTTGGAGCATTGCTGATGAGGTTAATTCTGAAGATTTCAGATTACCTACAGAACATGAGTGGGAATATGCAGCTCGAGGAGGGCATGAACATGCTCCTTACCCATGGGGTGGATATTACGTAAGGAATGCTAAAGGTTGTTTATTAGCTAACTTCAAACCAGGAAGAGGAAATTATCCAGAAGATGGAGGTTTCTATACTGTAAAAGCTGATGCATATTTCCCAAATGATTACGGATTGTATAATATGGCAGGAAATGTATCAGAATGGACTTCTTCTGCATTTCATGAAAATTCATATTCATTTATTCATGATTTGAATCCAGATTTCAGATATGATGCTGATGATGATGATCCAGAAGCTCAAAAGAGAAAAGTGATTAGAGGTGGATCATGGAAAGATATTGCATTCTTCATGCAAACAGGAACACGTCATTGGGAATTCCAAGATACGACTAAATCATATATTGGATTTAGATGTGCATTGACATTCTTAGGTCGTTCAATCAATGATTTCTAATTAGGAAAATAAAAACAATAAGGAATAGCAATGAAAAACGCTATTCCTTATTGTTTTATAAATTAATTTTAATTGAACCGAATCCTACCTACTTATATTTACGTTAAATTAAATTGTTACTTTTTTGAGACTTAGCATTATGCTAAAGGGTTTTCTTATTAAAAAGTAATAAAACCATTATTGAAATAAATTACTAACCTACTTAAAAAGATTAAAATGAGTTTTTTAAAGTCAAAAACGTTCAAGTACATCAAAAATTTAATTATTGGACTTGGAGCATCTGTAGTATTATTAGGAGCATTATTTAAATTGGAAAGCTGGGAATATGCTAGTGAAATGTTGATCGCTGGATTATGTATTGAGGCATTTATTTTTGCTTTCTTAGGAATTATTGGGCCTGATAAAGATTACTACTGGGAAAAATTATACCCAGGACTTTCTGATTATGATTCTAAAATTTCCCCATTAATGGCTGGACCAATTGATGAAGAAGTTCCAGGAATAAATGGAGAAGTTATGGAGCAACAATTAGGCGGAATGTTAAATGAGTTACAAGGAATGTCCAAATCTCTTGGATCATTAAAAGCATTGCAAGAAGTTGATTTCTCAGGAACTGGTGAGCAAATGAAAACAATGAGTAACTTCTATACAAGAATGAATGAAGCAATGGCTGACCTTTCTGATTCTTTAGAAGATACTAAAGCATATAAGCAACAATTATCTGCTTTAAATCAAAACCTCGGTTCTCTTAATTCTGTTTATGGAAATGTATTGACAGCTATGTCTAACATTGGAAATAAATAATTAAAATTAAGAAGGTTTTAAATTTATTGTTTAATTAAAAAAAACAAAGGATATGTCAATACCTAAGGAACCCCGGCAGCTGATGATTAACTTGATGTACTTAGTACTGACGGCATTGTTGGCTTTGAACGTATCAGCCGAGGTAATGAATGCTTTTTTATCGATTAATAAATCATTAGATACGTCTAATTCAAATACGGTAAAAGCATTAGATGCAACTCAAAAAAACTTGGATGCTTTATTAAAAGATGATTCCAAGGCAAAATACAGACCTCTTCAACCTGCTATTCAAAGCATTAGAGATGAGGTAGCTTCTTTTTCTTCTTATGTTGAAGATCTTAAAGTTAAACTTATAGATCAATCAGGTGATAAGGATGGTACCATTAATGATGGTGATTATATAATAAAAGAAGGTAAAAGATATAAATTAAAAGGTCTTAAAAATAAAGACGTGCCTACGAAGATGATGGTAAATGATGGAGTAGGGGACGAATTAGAGGCAAAAATTGTTGAGGCAAGAGGAAATATTATTGCCGCTTATAAAACAGTTTTAGAAGAACACGGAAAGACTTTTGGTTTAAAACCAGAAGAAATTTCATCTAGAGTTCAAAATTTTGAAAGTAATTTGACTCTTGGAGTTACAGAAGAATGGAAAGAATCGAAAGACAAAACTAGCTGGTCGGATTACAAATTCCGACAAATGCCAGTTGCTGCAGTTCTTCCTACTTTAACTCAAATGATTACTGATGGAAGAAATGCTGAAGCTGCTGGTGTTAACCAATTGGCTGAGCTTTCTGGTGGACGTGTAGTTGAGTTTAATCAATTTTTCCCAGTAATTAGTGCTAAGAAAGGCTACCTACTTGAAGGAGAAACATTCGAGGCTACTGTTTCTGTAGGAACTTACTCCGATGCGATTAATCCTAATGATGTTAACATTACCATTAATGGAAAATCTTTCCGACCAGATAATGATGGTAAAGTGAAATTTACAGAAAGAGCAGGAAGTTTAGGTACTCGAAATCTAAAATTAACTGCTACTGTGAAAAATCCACTAACGGGCGAAGTAAGTAAAGGTGATTCTGAATTTGCTTATGAAGTAGGAAAAGGATCAGTTACTGTTTCTGCTACCAAAATGAATGTATTTTATATTGGTGTACCTAATCCAATTAAAGTTTCTGCCGCAGGTGTAAATAGTAATGATGTGAAAGTTTCCCTTGGTGGAGGCGGTGGAGGATCACTTAAGAAAGTTAGTGGTACTGGTTCATATGAAGTTACTGTAACTAGACCAGCAAAACTTGGAGAAGAATGTCAAGTTCGTGTTGATGCTCCTGGGTTGAAAGGTGAAAAAGCCCTTTTCCGTGTAAAACGTATTCCTGATCCAACTGCAAAACTTTCTGGAAATACTGGAGGGGCAATTGGAAATGGAGAATTTAAAGCTCAAGGTGGTGTATCTGCTATTCTTGATGGATTTGATTTTGATGCGAAATGTGCTATTCAAGGTTTCATCGTAACTCGTCAAGCAAAGCGTGCAGATCCAGTTGAGGTTAATAATAGAGGACCTAGATGGTCTCCTCAAGCAAGAGAGCTTATAAATAAAGCAAAACCAGGTGACGTTTTCTACTTTGATAATGTTAAGGCTAAATGTCCGGGTGACCCTGCAGGTCGAAAAATTAACGCAATGGTCTTTAAAATCAAATAAAGATCTCAAAACTTCGTTTGAAATTTAGAAGTTTTGATTTTTCAAAATCTCTAAATTTCAAACTTAGAAATAATTTAGTATTAAGAAAATTACATAAATCATTAAGTCATGAAGATTTCGTTTAAAATTTTTAGCTTATGCCTTTTAGGATTGTTGATTTTTTCAAATCCAACAATGGCACAAGATCCAAATCCTGTCAAAACTGAGGCAGAAGTAACCAATGACGATTTACCTTTAGATGACATCGTAGAAAAAAGATTGGTAGATGATCGTATGGTTTTACCATATGCTCCAATCCGAGAAGCTGATGTTTTTTGGGAAAAAAGAATTTGGAGAGTTATTGACATTAGGGAAAAAATGAATTTACCATTTGCATTTCCTGAAAAACCTTTCTTTACGATTCTTATGGAAGCAGCCGTTAATGGTGAGATTGCAGCTTATAATGTCAATGAATATGACAAATTTGAAATGAGATTGCAAGCTGACGAAATTGCATCTATGGGAAGTAACATAGATACAGTAATTACTTTCGACCCTGAAACTTACGAAGAACAAGTTCAGATCGTAAGAAATGACTTGAATCCTGAAGATGTAAAACAATTCAGATTGAAAGAGGTATGGTTCTTTGATGAGAATACATCAACTCTACAAGTTAGAATTTTAGGAATTGCACCACTTATTGATGTAAAAGATGACAACGGTAACTACCGTTTTACCAAGCCTATGTTTTGGATTTATTATCCTGACTGTAGAGAGTTGTTTGCACGTCATAAAGTATTCAATCCTGGAAATGATGGTGACCTAGGTACATGGGAAGACCTTTTTGAAAGAAGATTTTTCTCTAGTTACATTTACAAAGAATCTAACGTTTACAACAGACGTATTCAAGATTACCTTCAAGGTGTAGATATATTACTTGAAGCTGATAAGATCAAACAAGAGATCTTCAATTACGAACATGATTTATGGTCATATTAATTTAATATGATAAAATATACAAAAGCCCATTTCGAAAATCGAGATGGGCTTTTTCATTTTATTTACATCTTGATTTAAAAACAAAAACAATATCCTTTCGTATTTTTGCTATAGAAAAATAAATATATGCAAGTAAGACATAAAGACCGGCAGGTTTATTTTAAAGAACAAATATTTACTACCAATAAATATGTTATTCCTTTTTTAGAAAAGCATATGACTGTGAATTCCAATACAAGAATCCTAGAAATTGGATGTGGCGAAGGTGGAAATTTAGAACCTTTTTTAGATTTAGGATGCCAAGTGGTTGGAGTAGATTTAAGTGAAGGAAAGATTAATAAAGGGAAAGCATATTATGAAATTCATGAAAAGAAAGATAATATTCAATTCCTTTTTAGAGATATTTATGAGGTTGGAGTGGATGAGATAGGAACATTTGACTTGATAATTATGAGAGATGTTATCGAACATATTCATAATCAAGAGAAGTTTATGGGCTATCTTAAAAAATTCGTTTCTAAAAGCGGAAAAATATTTTTTGGATTTCCACCCTGGCAAATGCCCTTTGGAGGTCACCAACAAATATGTCAAAATAAAATAGCTTCAAAACTTCCTTATTATCATTTACTTCCTCGACCAATTTATGCAAGAATGTTAAAAATGTTTGGAGAGCCAGCAAATCGAATCGAAGCGCTTATTGAAATTAAAGATACTGGAATTAGCATCGAACGATTTGAAAGGATTTTAAAAAAGGAAAATTATAAAGTGGATGAAAAGATGCCATTTTTAATTAACCCCAACTATGAAGCGAAATTTAATTTAACTCCACGAAAGCAGTTTCCTTTAATTTCAGCTATTCCATATTTCAGAAATTTCTTAACAACTTGTTGTTACTATTTAATTTCAATCCCTGAAAATTAATAATTTTAATTTTTCGAAATATAAAGAGAGGTGTTAGTACATAGTATTAACACCTCTTTTGTATTATTTGAAATCTTTTTTTAGGTAAATTTGTTTACCCATCTTAAGCACTTGCTTAACTACAAAATTGAATAAATAGAAATATGTCCAAAAAGAAAGATAAAAACGCGCTTAAAACTCAATTTTCAGCACTTAAAAACCTCCCAGAATTTTTCAAACTCGTTTGGGAAACCAATAAATCTATGACTATTGGAAATATATTGCTACGAATAGTAAAAGCATCAATTCCATTGTTGATCCTATATGTAGGAAAAGAGATTATTGATGAAATTATTCGATTAGTAGATGCAACGGATAAAAGTTGGTCTTATCTCTGGATTTTGATTGGGATAGAGTTAGGATTAGCAGTTTTTTCAGATTTGATAAATCGAGTAATAATACTGTTAGATAGTTTGCTGGGAGATTTATTTTCCAATAAAACTTCAGTTCAATTAATCAAGCATGCTGCCACGCTCGATTTATATCAATTTGAAAATCCTGATTTTTACGACAAACTGGAACGGGCTAGAAGACAAACTACTGGACGAACTGTTTTGATGACTCAAGTTTTAGCCCAGTTTCAAGATGTAATTACCATTTTATTTTTAGGAATTGGATTAGTGGCATTTAATCCTTGGTTGATTTTAATTTTGTTTGTTGCAGTATTGCCATCCTTTTTAGGGGAGACACATTTTAATCAAAGAACTTATTCACTCACTCGAAGTTGGACACCTGAACGCAGAGAATTAGATTATTTGAGATATATAGGAGCAAGTGATGAGACAGCTAAAGAAGTTAAAATATTCAGTCTTGCCGATTTTTTAGCACAGCGGTTCAAAGAACTTTCAGATAAATATTATTTCGCGAATCGAAAGATTGCAGTTAAACGAGCGCTCTGGGGAAGTGCGCTTTCGTCAATTGGAACAATCTCATATTATGGTGCTTATATATTCATTATTTCCCAAACAGTAAGTGGTCTGATCACTATTGGAACGCTTACCTTTTTGGCTGGATCCTTTGAAAGAATGCGAAATATGTTACAATCTATCATGACCCGTTTTTCCAAAATTGCCGAAGGCTCTTTGTATTTACAAGACATGTTCGATTTCTTTGCCATTAAACCTACGATCGTTTCAGGAGAAAAGAACCTAATGATCCCTCAACCAATTCAAGAAGGATTTACTTTTGAAAATGTAGGATTTAAATATCCAAATAGTGAAATGTGGGCAATTCGCAACTTAAATTTTCATTTGAAGAAAGGAGAAAAACTAGCCTTAGTAGGAGAGAATGGAGCAGGAAAAACAACTTTAGTAAAACTTCTTGCCCGATTATACAAACCAACCGAAGGTAGAATTTTGCTAGATGGGAAAGATTTGGAATCATATAACTTAGGCGACCTACGACAAAATATTGGGATCATTTTTCAAGATTATATTCGTTTCCAAATGAAGGCTTCTGAAAATATTGCTATCGGAAATATAGAAAATAGAATTGAATTAGATATCATCAAAGATGCTGCGAAGAAGAGTTTGGCAGATACTGTGATTGATAATTTGCCAGATGAATATAATCAAGTGTTGGGTAAAAGATTTGCCGATGGCGTAGAACTATCAGGGGGGCAATGGCAAAAAATTGCATTGGGTAGAGCCTACATGCGAGATGCTCAATTACTGATTTTGGATGAACCTACTTCTGCATTGGATGCAAGAGCGGAGCATGAAGTTTTTCTTCGATTCGCAGATTTGATTGCGGGGAAAAGTGCGGTATTAATTTCACATCGTTTCTCGACTGTGAGAATGGCAGATCGGATTTTATTTTTGGAAAATGGACAACTTAAAGAGCTTGGAAGTCATGAAGAACTTGTTGCTCAAAATGGAAAATATGCAGAGTTATTTCACCTTCAAGCTCAAGGATATTTGGATTGATTTTTCATTGAATTAATTGAATATGTTTTTGTCAATTCATAAATCAAAAATGAAAAGACTAAAACATATTCGATTCCAACCATCCACAGATTTTCAAAATACTCATCATAACTATAATTTATATAAGTCAAAAAAATCAGTCCAGACCAAAGTATAGGGAATCGAAATCGAGTAAACAAACACAACATAACTGGCAAAGTCACATACCAAGGATGAACTATTGTTGCAAATGCTAGATAGAAATAAATTGCAAATAACATTTTTTCAAAAAGATTTTGCCAATTAAAATTCTTTTCTAAAAAGGTTACTGTCAATATTCCTAACAATACAATCACGGCAAGTGCTGGGCCAGCACTTTGAATCCAATTGTAACCTACAACTCGATAGCCAACCCATCGGATAGCATAATATATACTTGCATTGAATTCGAATTTTTGGAAATATAAATCTAAACTTGCTCCAAAATTATTGAAGAAAGCACCACTTAAAAGTGGAGTAAATAACAATACAATTACAATTCCCATGATCGAAAAATATTGAATGCTTTTTTTCCAACCTAACCTTTTAATTAAAAAAGGAAGAAACATTAACGGCAATAATTTAGAGGCGACAGAAAGTGCAATTGAAAAAGCAGAAAGTGTCATTTTGTTTTTTACCAAAAAAAACACAGCAGCAAGGAGAAAGAAAATCATAGCAGCTTCAAAATGTAGATTGCCACATAATTCTATGATTATCAATGGGTTAAGAGCGTAGAGTAATATGTTTTTCGTAGGAAGTTGAAAGTGATTAAGTAGTTTTTTTATAAAGAATATGGAACCAATTTCACAGAGGAAAAGAAATACTTTCATTGTTATCGCACTTCCAATAATACTATTCGGAAACAGCCAACAAGCAAATGCAAAAACTCCTTGAGCTACAGGAGGATAAATGGTAAAGTATTCAGGTGAATTTAACTTATTGAAAAGTACTTCGTTTATTCCTGGAATGGAAATATTATTTTCAATATAATAGCTGGGTAAATAATCAAAAGGATTATGTCCATTTACTAACAGACGACCATCCCAAATGAATCTGTAAACATCATCAGATAGATTAGGTAGAGTGAAGATTAGAAGGAATCGTAACAATATACTTACACCAATGAAAAATGCAATCTTACTTTTTTCATTGGTGTATTTATAAATCAAAATGTAGAGAAAAAAGAAAATTCCAAACTGAGAAATGATTGGAATAAAATCAGATTG
>CAJQQY010000332.1 GCA_905480595.1 uncultured Saprospiraceae bacterium
TCCATGTTTCCAGTATCAGGGGCACTACAATTAAATACTTCTGAAGCCCAACGAACTCTTCCCATCATTCCTGCTAAATGTGCATATTCTAAGTTTGTCAACCCCGGACTTAAATCACCATAAGCTTTTGGTAAAAACAAATTCCAAAGTCCCTCAGCTTTTGCTTTAGCTTTTAAATCTTCTAGTCCAGGCCAGTTCTTCCAAAGGTTTTCATGTGAGTGGTGAAACTTGTCTACCTCCGCCTCATTAGGGTAAATATGTGCCTCAAAAAATCTGTTTAATTTATCGAGGTAAGATTGTGATTTTTCGGTTAGTTCGAAATTCATGAAATGAGTTTTTAATTATTACTAATAATTAAAACAGTAATAATATTATTTTGTAAATATATTGTTATAATTTTTAAGAAACTTCTTGTTTCTTATTCTTTTTAGTTAATGATTTTCCTAAAATCATATCAGCAGCTTTCTCAGCAATCATATAAACAGGTGCATTTGTATTCCCTGTTACGATCTTTGGCATAATCGAAGCATCAACTACTCGAAGGTTTGTAACACCGTGTACACGTAATTGACTATCGACTACAGCCATGTCATCATTTCCCATCTTGCAAGTACCAACAGGATGGTAAACTGTTTCAACTCCTTTCCTAATATGCGCTTTTAGAGCTTCGTCGGAACTTGAATCTAATGGTGCATTTACCTTTTCGAGGTAAGGTTCAAAAGCTTTTTGCTTATAAATTTCTAATGCTTTTTTTACTCCAGTAACCAATTGATCCATGTCTTCTTTTTCCTGTAAAAAATTAGGTTGAATTACGGGTGGAGCCATTGGATCAGATGATCCTAATTTAATAAATCCTCTGCTTTTTGGATGAAGTAAAGTTGGCAAAATGGTAAATCCATCATGAGTTGGATAAGTAGATAAATCATACATATCATAATCATATCCTTCCCCAACATGCATTGGAGCAAAATGAAATTGGAAATTAGCAGGTTTACCTTCATTGTGAATATCTACAAATGCAACAGACTCTAAAGGTCCAATCATAAATGGGCCTTTGCCATTTAAGAAGTAATTTATTGCAGCTCCTATCTGTTTAAAAATTGGTGAGTAGTGATTGAGTCCTACTTGTTGTTTTGATTTAGCACTCACGTTTACGAAGAGATGATCTTGAAGATTTTTTCCCACTCCTTTTAAATCTTTAATGCACTCAATTCCATGCTCTTTCAGTTCAGTTTTGTCACCTATTCCAGAGAGCATTAATAATTGTGGAGATTGAAATGCTCCAGCAGAAACAATTATTTCCCTCTCAGCAAGAACAGTATGTTCCTTTTTTCTTTTATCAAGATATTTAACCCCAATAGCTTTACCGTTTTCGATAATTATTTTCGAAACCTGAGCTTTTGTAATCGCTTGTAGATTTGGTCGTTTTAAGGCAGGTTTTAAAAATGCAACGGCTGCACTATCACGTTTTCCATTTTTAATATTAAATTGGAAAAAACTAGCACCTGTTTGTTTCACTCCATTAAAGTCTTTATTCTTTGGAATTCCAACCTGTTCACAAGCTTCAATGAATGCAGTTGAAAAAGGTGTTTTAAACCCTTGAGCAAAGGAAACATTCAATTCTCCATCCTTCCCATGGTATCCCCTATCTAATATATCAAGCTGTTCATTTTTTTCTGACCTAATAAAATAAGGAAGAATACTTTCGAAATCCCAACCATCATTCCCTAACGCTGCCCAACCATCATAATCAGTTTTGTTTCCTCGAACATATGCCATGGCATTAATAGAACTACTTCCCCCTAAAGTTTTTCCTCTAGGCAAATATATTTTTCTATGATCAATATGTTCCTGAGGTTCAGTCCAGAATCCCCAATCTATTTTTTTCTTAAAATTTTTTACGTAAGCACCAGGAATATGAATTTCGAAATCTGAATCTGGGCCACCTGCCTCAAGAATCAAAACATTATTATTGGGATCTGCCGAAAGTCGATTAGCTAAAATACAACCTGCTGAACCAGCGCCGATGATGATGTAGTCGATTTTTTTCATATTCTAAAAGTTATAGGTGATTTAAATAAATGGAGAATAGTAATTTTTAAAAATTACTATTCTCCTTAAAACTACACAAAAACTTTCTTCTCTTCATTCTTAATAGTCAATGATTCTTCATTCATTAATACCTCTGATAAGTAGGTAGTTTTTGATAATTCATACTTAAAGAAAAATTTCATAGCATGAACTTTACTTTCATAAAACTCTTCAGTATATGTTTTATCTCCTTTTACTAAAGATGATTTAGCTTCTTCTGCCATATCCAACCATATCCAAGCCATTACTATATTACTGAAGTATTCCATAAATAAATTAGCATCGGCCGTATATCTTTCATAGTCTCCAGCTTTTGCATATTTACTCAAATGGCCAAGTACTTTTTGAATATCTTGTAACTTTGCACCAAGTTGATTCGCATATGGTTTTAACTCATCAAACTTCATTGCTCTTTGAATTGATTGCATTACTTCCATTGCCAAAAGCTCTACAGCTTTTCCTCTTTGCATTGGAATTTTTCTGCCTAATAAATCTAATGACTGAATCCCTGTTGTACCTTCATACAAAGTAAAAATTCGAATATCTCGGTAATATTGTTGCAAAACAAAATCCATGGTAAAACCATAACCTCCTAATATCTGAACACCATTAGAAACTGAAACAGCTCCCATTTCAGAAGGATATGTTTTTACTATAGGTGTCAAAAGTTCAAGCAATAAATGATATCTATCGCGTTCATTTTCATCTGAGTGAGTTCTGCTCAAATCTAAATATCTAGAAGTCAATAATGCTAAACTTAATGATCCTTCTGCAACTACTTTTTGTAAAAGTAACATACGTCGGACATCAGCATGCTCAATAATCAAACTAGGTTTTTGATTAGCATCTTTTTTACCTTCACTATTCAATCTTCGTCCTTGTGGTCTTTCGTTAGCATATTCTAAAGATGCTTGATAAGCAGCCATTGCAATACTTGCTGCACCACGTCCAACTGCAATCCTAGCTCCATTCATCATCAAAAACATATATTTCAATCCTTTGTTAGCTTCTCCAACCAAGTACCCTCTGCAGTCTTCTTTTTCACCAAAAACTAAATGAGTAGTGCAATATCCGCGTTGCCCTAACTTTTGAAAATCACCAGCAGTAATTACATCATTAGGGGTAAAAGTACCATCTTCATTTGGCCTGTTTTTAGGAACTACAAAAAGTGAGATTCCTTTTGTTCCTTCTGGTGCTCCATCAATTCGACCTATTAAAAGATGAATAAAATTATCACTATACTCATGATCACCACCAGAGATAAAAATCTTTTGTCCTGAAATTTTATAAAAACCATCTTCTGTAGGAGTTGCACTTGTTGTTATATCAGATAATGAGCTTCCTGCTTGTGGTTCAGTTAAACACATTGTTCCACCCCAAGTTCCATCAAGCATTTTCGGTAAATATTTTTCCTTTAAACCATCATCTCCAAAATGTGCAATCAACTCGGCAGCTCCTGATGTTAGTCCTATATATCCACCCAAATGATTGTTTGCAGCATCTAAAATATATCCACCTGCTGTTGAAACCATACTGGGAATTTGTAATCCGCCATCTTCATATTTGAAACTTGAAGCTAGTAACCCCATCTCCCCTCCTTTTCTCATCATTACTTCCACCTGAGGATGAACGATAATTTTTCCATCTTTATAATAAGCCGCTTGCTCATCGACTTCTTGGAAATATGGAAATAATTCTTTGTCAGAAAAATCTTTAATGGAATCTAGGAAAATATTCATTCCATCTTTATCATGCTCTGAGAAGTATTCTTGTTCTAATACTGATTGTAAATCATGAACATTATGAAGTAAGAATTTTAGGGTGTTCATGTCCATATACTGCTTTGCCATATCTTCTAAGTTTTGTGATTTTAAAAATTAAATAAGTTGAGATTATGCTTTTTCAAATGAAAACAAATCAAATATTATTTTCCTATTTTATCATTAAACAGGTTTATTTAATTAAGATTAAAGATTTTAGAGGAGAAAAAATAAGAACTATACCGTTTGATAATATTTAAGGAAAGTAGAAAATTTGAGGTATGGGCATAAAAAAAAGTGACTGATACAACTTCAGCCACTTTTTCCATTTCTTAACCTTTGGTCAATTGATAGTCAAACTTTAATTGGCGCGCTTAACTCTATTAACTTAGGTTTTTGTCATCAGCATGAGCTGATTATAAATCCAATGAAATGAACATATCCGTATTTGATTTAACGTCTAAAAACTTCAAGTTTTTTAGACATTGGTCCTTCGCTCGTCATCACATCAATAATATATACTCCAGACTCTAATTT
>CAJQQY010000333.1 GCA_905480595.1 uncultured Saprospiraceae bacterium
CAATATTATTATGTAGAGGCATTAGATATGTTTGATTGCCCAACTATGGATAGTGTTTTTGCAGGAAACGCACAGATTCTTTTTTCTCAAGTTCCTCCTGTAGATACTTGTCTTGGTTCTTTAGTAGATATTAATGTAGGAGCTGTTTCTAATGGAGATACGTTATTTTATAATTGGCTTGATCCTAATAATATGGTAATAGGAACAGCTTCAGATTTATCATTTACTCCTTCACTTTCTGGAACTTATACTGTTAATATTTCTAACAACTATGGATGTACAGAAATGGAAATGTTCGAAATCGATCTCATTGATATATCCCTTAGCATTCAAGCTACAGCAACTCCTGACGACATTCTTTTAGGGGAAACTGTGCAATTGGATGTGGATTACGGAATGGGGTCTTATACTTTCTCATGGTCGGATGCAAGAAATACAATTACTGGGGATACTACATCGCAATCTCCTGAAGCATTACCAGATGAAGAAGGTGAGTTTCAGTATGATGTTGTTGTAACTGACGATAATAATGGTTGTACTGCTTTATCTACTGTTTTTGTTACTGTTGAAGGAGTATGTGGACCAGATTTTGTCTTCTTTCCAAATGTATTTAGTCCAAATGGCGATGGTCGCAATGATGTGTTAAAAGTAGAAAGTGTAGTCGCTGATGAAGTTTTCTTTGTGATCTACAATAGATGGGGCGAAAAAGTATTTGAAGGAAATAGTATTAATAGTGCTTGGGATGGAACTCATAATGGAGAACCAGTTAGTGGTGACGTTTTTGGTTACTACCTACGAGCAGTATGTGTGAATGGAGAAGTGCATGAAGAGAAAGGAAATGTTACCGTCCTTAAATAATATTTTTTTAAAAAATAGAAAAAGGTTCAAATCAATATTCGATTTGAACCTTTTTTTATTTTATGACGGTATTTTATATTATTCCTTTCTCCTTTTATGCTAAAAAAGAAAAACCTTTCACAGTTCATCAAAAATTCCTATTTTTCCATCCTGTTTCAAAAGATCCAAACTTAAGTTTTTTTATTAAAAGAAATGCGAAACCTACTTTTACTATTTAGTTTATTTTTCACCACAACTGTTTTTTCTCAAAAAGAAAAAATAGATTTTAAGTTGTTTTCATTTGAAGAAGGACTTAGTCATCGAAACGCATTTAAAATTCAACAAGACCCATACGGTTATATCTGGATTGCTACTATCAATGGACTAAATAAATATGATGGAAATCGCTTCACTCATTATAGCCATTTATCTAAAGAAAACTTTATTCCTCAAAATTATGTCTCCGAATTACTCATCACTTCTGATACTATGATTTGGATGGCTGGTGAAAATAATGTGACTACTCTCAACGGTCGAAATTATCAGTATCAAAAAATTAATTCCAGTAAAGATAGTGCAGTTTATAATAAAAACCGAACACCCGGAAGTCTTGTCCAAGATGATGATGGCAACATTTGGAATATTACGTATCAAAAAGATGCAGGTGAATCGTTTTTACAAAAGTTAGGAACTGACAATCGTCTCAAAGATGTGATGAAGTGTGAAGGTAATGCATCCAAGCGTGGAATGATTTGGGCTCACAACCATATTTATTTAGCTAATAGATCTAATGAGATTTTAAAGATAGAAAAAGAAGGAAAAGTAGTACGACCATTTAATTTTCCCATAGAAAGAAATACCGAAGCATGGATCGTCCAAATGCAAGTAACCGATGACCAAACTCTGTGGGCACTCATGGATGATGGACGGTTATATTTCTTACCCAAGGGTGAAAAAGAATTCCGTGTACACCCTGTTATGAAATCGGTTTCCAATCGAGAAACAACCAATACACTTTTGATAGAAAAAAATGGAGATATCTGGATTGGTGGTCTTGGGATCTTATTTTATTTGGAAAAATCAACAGGGCGGTTAACTGATTACAGTTTGGAAATAAAAGAGTTGACGGATAATTATTGCAATATTCGACATTTGTTCCAAGATGATATGGGATTGATTTGGGCAGCTTCAGAATATGGCGTAATTAAAATTTTACACTCTGAAAAAATATTTGATAATTACCTCGCTGAAGGAAGTGAATATTGCACTAATGGGTTTTGTAGTATCCGTGGAATTACCGAAGATGAAGAAGGGAATATTTATTTTAGCTATTATAATTCGATTCATATTTTAAAAAAAGGAGAGAACACTCCTCAACCACTTTTCCCTCGAAACGATTATTTTAATTTTCCATTCGGATTGACTTATTACAAAAATGCACTTTGGACAGGCAATGGACGACGTATAGATTTAGAAACCCAAGAAGTTGATACAATTTTAAATAAACCGTCTATTGACCTTGGTGTTTGTATCGTTGGAAATGACAAAAATCTTTGGTT
The DNA here is from genome assembly GCA_905480595.1 of uncultured Saprospiraceae bacterium. Lineage (GTDB taxonomy): Bacteria > Bacteroidota > Bacteroidia > Chitinophagales > Saprospiraceae > CAJQQY01. The sequence goes on from CAJQQY010000333.1 coordinate 2,397, forward strand.
TGCCTACCGTAATTGGATTTACACTTACAATCCAGATACCAAAGAATTGGTAGAATTTATAGATCAGAATCAAATTATTGATACCACTAAACTTGATGCAGCTTATCTTTATCAAGGTAAAACGAATGAGTTTATTTGGCTTTCTACTCTCCAAGATGGTCTATATAAAATAGATCCACAGCAGGGTGCTGCTATTGCACACTACACAAGTGATTCAACCTCTAGAGTGAAATTGGTAAGTAATCGAGTTAATGTCACCTACGAAGATAATGATGGTAATTTATGGATTGGAACAGCTCATGGAATTCAAAAACTAAATATTCAAGAAGAAACAATTCGAACCTTCACTATCAAAAATGGAATGCCTAATAATTTTATCAATGGGCTTCTATCAGAAGGAGACACCGCTCTTTGGATGAGTACTGATGTTGGAATTTCGAGAATGAGTATTACTAATGAATCGTTCATTAATTTTTACAAACAAAATGGGTTGACCACCAATGAATTTAATCGTGTTTCATTTTATCAAACTGAAGATGGACGATTATATTTTGGAAGTATCAAAGGTGTAAATGCATTTTATCCAAATGAAAATTTTCTAAAAGAAGAAAAATTAAAAGAAGCCAATTTGATTCTTACTTCTTTTTCCAAGCTAGATGATGTCAAGGGAGAGATGATAAGTTTTAAAAATGACCTCTCAGGAAACGAATCTTTTGATTTGACTTATCATGATAAGTTGTTCGTTTTTAATTTTGCCTTAACTAATTATAAAAACCCATCAGGAAATACTTACAGCTATATCTTGGAAGGATATGATAGTGAATGGTCAGAATCTTCGACAGCAACTTCGGCAAGATTCAATGGAATCCCGGCTGGTGATTATACTTTTAGAGTACGAGCTACTGCTAATCAAAATGATTGGAACAAAAAAGAATTAGCGGTAAGGTTAACAGTGCAACAAGCCTATTATAAAACTTGGTGGTTTCTCACCGCATGTGGAATCATTGGTGCTGGAATTTTATTTTTAGCTTATCGATATCGGATCTATTCATTAAAAGAGAATGAAAAAAATCTCGAACGAGAAGTCCAAGCCAGAACTAATGAATTGAAAAGAGAAAAGAAAAAATCAGATGATTTACTTCTAAATATTCTCCCGGCAGAGACTGCGGAGGAGTTGAAAAAATATGGGAAGGCCAAAGCTAAACGATATGATTCAGTTACTGTGTTTTTTTCTGACTTCAAAGATTTTACAAAAATATCACAGGATTTAGGGCCGGAACAATTAGTCGATGAAATTGATTTTTACTTCAAAGCTTTCGATCGAATTATTGAAAAGTATCAATTAGAAAAAATTAAAACTATCGGTGATGCTTACATGTGTGTAAGCGGAATGTCGGTAAAAAATGAGCGAAGTGCCATTCAAATGGTTTTAGCAGCGTTGGAAATTCAAGAATTCTTGGAAAAAATTGGTGAAGAAAAAAAGGAAAAAGGGCAACTGTTTTTTGAAGCAAGAATTGGATTACACACTGGACCTGTTGTTGCAGGAATAGTTGGAATTAAAAAATTCGCCTTCGACCTTTGGGGAGATACCGTAAATACTGCTTCAAGAATGGAGCAAAATGGAGCAGAGAAAAAAGTCAATATTTCAGAGGCAACTTACCAATTAGTCAAAGATCATTTTGATTGCGAACACAGAGGAAAAGTGATGGTGAAACACATCGGAGAAACTGACATGTATTTTGTCAGTAAAAAAAGTAGAACATAATTTGTAATTTGTTCGTTTCATTCAAGAAGCGATGTTAATGCTTTAAGCTCTAATACCGCTAGTCTTTTTAATAAAAAAATTAAACACTATGACAGAAGTAAGAATACACCAAAATGTTGCAGTCCTAATCGATGGCAATAATATCGAAATAAGCCTTACCAAATTAACGAACAATAAAAATGCAGTTGTAAATTTTGATGTCTTGATTCCAAGAATCTTGATGGATCGGGGATTAAGTCGATTGATTTATTTTCGAGAAGGATTAAATATTTCAGATAAATTAGCAGAGCGATTGCATCGACTTTTTCACGGGTCGGTGATGCCTTGCTACAAGTCAGCAGATATTCCATTGACTATTACGGCAACTCAAATTGCTGAAAAAGTAGATACAATTATAATCCTTTCTGGAGATGCTGATTATGTAGATTTGGTTCGTCACTTGAAGTCGAGAGGAGTACGAGTGGAAATTTGTTCGGTTGAAGAAACAACTGCGCAAATTCTAAAAGAAGAAGCGGATTATCATTTTCCAATTACAAAGGAAGATGCTTTTATTTTGAAATAACCCTCTTGCGTAGCTGTACTCTCCCGAGTTTAGTCCAAAAAAAAGGTCAACGATATATTTCGTTGACCTTTTTTTACCATTACAGGACTCAGGAGAGTCCAGCTACGAACATTTCCATTGCGATATTATCCGCCAATAACTTCCCTTTTTTCGTCAAAATAAAATGATCACCATCCTTTTCCATTGTTTCATTCTGAACAAAAAACTCAGATGATTTTAAAAAATGTTTTTCAAAATCATTTCCCCAAGTTTTTATTTTCCCCAAATCACAACCCCACATCGTTCGTAAAGCAGTCATCACATATTCATTATATTGTTGTTCAGAAGAAAGAATTTCTTTTTCAAATCTAGGTCTAAGGTTACTGGATTCCATTCCCTCAAATTCTACCGCTTTGATATAAAGAGCATTATTTGCGATATTCCATTGCCGACTTTTTCCATCAAATGAATGTGCCGATGGACCAACTCCCAGGTAAGATTTCCCTGACCAATAATTTGAATTATGACGGGCATATTTTCCTGGTTTGGCAAAATTACTAATCTCATAATGATCGTAACCATTTGCCTCCATCATCTGCATCAGTACTTCAAATTGATGAGCTGCTTTTTCATCATCCACAGGTTGCGCTTTTCCTTTTTTGACAAAATGATCGAGCGCAGTTCCAGGTTCAACGGTCAAACAATAGCAAGATAAATGTGGAATTTCAAAATCAAATAATTTCTGAACATTCGTTTCCCATTGGTTATTCGAGGTGGTTGGCGAACCATAAATCAAATCTACCGTTAAATTATCGAAGCCAAGAGATTGCGCATTTTGAATGCAACTTTCAGCTTCCATAACATTATGTGCACGGTTCATCGTTTTCAAATCTATTTCAGAAAAAGATTGAACGCCAATACTTAAACGATTGATTGGCGTAGATTTGAGCATCCTTAATTTTTCCAAAGTCAAATCATCAGGATTGGCTTCGAGCGTAATTTCAGCATCTTTTTTTACCTCGAAGATTTGATTTATTTTTTCAAAAAAAAGATTCAGATCTCGTTCATCCAAGAGGGAAGGAGTTCCTCCTCCAAAATAAATTGTTTCGAGGTTTTTGTCGGCGAGATAGTTTTTTTGCAAGTCAATTTCTTTTAAAATTGCATCAATCATTTGCGACTTATACTTCAAAGAAGTCGAAAAATGAAAATTGCAATAATGACATGCTTGCTTGCAAAAAGGGATATGTATATAAATTCCGCTCATAAGAACAAAAGTATTAATTTTAACGGAAACATATTTTTGAAAATAGAACGTTTTAAATTTTAATGAAAAAGATAGGGAATATCGAATATCGAAGAACTACTGTAGAGACAAGGCATACTTTGTCTCTACACCGATATTCATTTATGCTACTTCTCTTTATTTTTTCAATAAAATTATCAGCCCAAACTCCAACTCGATACAACCTCAAACTCCAACCAATCGACCAAACCGAGTCATTTATCAAAAATCAAATCGAAATTCAACCATCCTTCTCAGACTCCCTCTCGATCAGAAATGAGCTTGCAAATATATTGTTACAGTTACACGCTGAAGCATATTTGGAAGCATCAATTGATAGTATTTACCGGTTTGAGAAAACCTTTTTTGCACAAATTTTCATCGGTGAAAAATACGAATGGGCAAGTCTTGAAAATGGAAATGTCGAACCTGCATTTTTAGAACAAATTGGTTTTCGAAAACGACTGTATCAAAACAAAGATTTCTATTATCAAGAAGTTTTAAAATTGCAAAAATCATTATTGGCTTACGCTGAAAATAATGGTTATCCTTTTGCAGAAGTTGGCTTAAAAAATATAAATATTAAAGAAGGAAAAGTGGCTGCGCAGCTTTTTATGAAAAAAAATAGACTGATCACTATAGATGGAATTAAGATAAAAGGGGAAGTGAAAATATCTGCTCGCTACCTTGAAAATTATTTAGGATTCAAAGATGGAGATCTTTATGATAAGAGTAAAATTCAAAAGATCCGCCAACGAATTCGAGAACTTCCTTTTGTGCAAGAAGCGAAAGATTTGACGATTACCTTCAAAGGTGACAAAGCAACGATTAATTTATTTTTGAAAAAAAAGAAGGCGAGCCGTTTCGATTTTTTAGTTGGAGTTTTGCCTCGAACTAATAATACTTCTCCTGGGACCTCTCAAAGAAATTTTCTAATCACAGGAACTTTTAACGCCGACATGCACAATCAATTTGGTTTGGGTGAAAGAATCTTTGCCGAGTTCCAACAGCTTTCTCCAGGGACGCAAGAATTGGAAATGCAATTTGCCTATCCATACATTTTGAATTTTCCTTTTGGTGTTGATTTTAAATTTGACTTGTATAAAAAGGATTCCACTTTTTTACAAATTGAATCTGATTTCGGAATTCAATATCTGCTCGAAGGAGGGAATTATTTAAAAGCATTTTGGAATACACGAACCACAAACTTATTGACAGTCAACGAGTCTCAAATTATTGCGTCTAAAAGATTGCCAGCAGAATTAGATCTTACAAACTCTGTCTTTGGTCTCGAATATAATTTGCAAAAATTAGATTATCGCTTCAATCCTCGAAAAGGGTGGGGGACACTTCTAAGGGTAGGAGCAGGTTTCAAGCGTATCAAAGAAAATAATACGATTCTTGGATTAGAGACATCTGACCCTGATTTCACTTTTCAGAGTTTATATGATTCTTTGACCTTGCGAACTTTTCAATATCAATTGGAAGGGAAGATTGAAAAGTACTTTCCAGTTTTCAAACGAAGTACAATAAAGGGCTCAATTACTTCAGGGTGGATTATTTCTGAATCGCCAATTTATAGGAATGAACAATTTCGACTGGGAGGGAATCGTTTGCTTCGTGGTTTTGATGAAGAGTCTATTTTTACAACAAATTATGTAATTGGGACTTTAGAATATCGATTATTAATTGGGCAAAATTCTTTTCTTTTTGCTTTTGGAGATTATGGATATACTGAAGATATAACAGAAGACTCACGTGAATATGATACTCCGATTGGAATAGGAGCAGGGATTACATTTGAGACAAAGATTGGTGTTTTTGGATTTAGTCTGGCAGTTGGAAAACAGAAAGATAACCCATTTGATTTTCGAAGTGTGAAATCTCATTTTGGGTATGTGAGTTATTTTTAAGCAGATCACCACGTGCTACTTAAAAAACCCATGCAATACTTTTACCCACTTCGACTTATATTTTTTCACCTCAAAATAAGGTACTTGCGTCGCTCCAAAATTCCTTCGCACTCGAGTAATTGGTTCAATCATACTTCCTAAAAAATCAAAATCCTTTTTCCCTAAAACTTCCTTTGCATATTTGATAGAATGCCAGGTCGTTAAAATTCCAGCACCACTATTTCTTAAGTCAGGGTCATCGCCAGCCAACAAATAGTAGGCAGTATTTTCATCCCAAATCAAATAAACAACAGCGTGGATATTATTATCATCGTCCAAAGCAAAAAACATTTTTCTCGCATTGTTTTTTTCTAATGCAAGATCTAATTTTTTTAAAACTTCAAAAGAGAAAGGCATTTCTAATTTCTGTCGCTCAAAAGTTTTTTGTTGGACATTGTAAAAATATTTGAGACTGCGGTCAGTTGAAATATGAACAATGGTTTTCGCTTTTGGAATATTATTATTACGATAACCGCCATGCAACCTGGAAAAAATTTTCTCCAAGTCTTCTTCCAAATTAATCTTAAAAGTATATCGAATCGTTCCGTCAAATTTTTCCCAAAGAAAAGGCAACCAACTTTTAATCGAAGGATGGAAATACTGCTCGAACAAATCAAATTTTGGAAATTGGCGAATCAGATCTTTCATCAATCTTTGTTGATGCTTTGGCGAGCGGAATGTTTTTGGAAAATAAGGCCCCCAGTATTTTACAAAGAGTGGCATGCGAGGTAGATTCAAGCCATATTTTTTTCGAACTTGAATTGGCATCGTAGCTGCGATTTCATCTCCTCTTTTTACAATCAAAACATCCCAACCATCTTCTCCACAAACTGCATCCAAAAGCCAAGGCTGAGAAAAAATAGGCACCTCTTTTTCTTTTTCGCAAAATTGTAAATATGTTGATTTGTTAGACATTATATGTGCAAAGTGTAAATAAAAATCAAAGATAGCATACTCCTGTCACACTTCAATTTTTATAAAACTCAAACTAATTTTTTTCTTTAAATTTGAAAGTAAGTTTTTTAACAAAAAATAAATTGAGCTATGAATTTTAAAATATTAAAAATACTCACCCTTCTTTTTTTCTTATTTCTTTTTGTAAGAATGAATAGCCAAACACCTTTTCAAATTCAAGGTGTAGTTCTAAATTCTCAAACCAAAGAACCACTTCTAAATGTTAATATTTTAAGAGAAATAGAAGACTCTGATGGAAGTACGACGAACCAAAAAGGTTTTTTTCAAATAGAAATTTCTAATTTACCAACCACGCTAAGTTTTAGTTTTGTGGGATTTAAAACAGAAGTTTTAGAAATAAAAAATCCAGAAATCCGTGAGTTTATTGTAGAGCTGCGACCAACAGCATCGGCACTTCCTGAAGTTTCGGTGAGTTCCAAACGAAAAATAGATACTGTTTTTTTTGAGCCATTCAGCGTGGTAGATTATATTTTTTTTGAAGATAAAATATTACTACTCGCTCATCGAAATTCTATTGAGAAGTATTCATTAATCGCTTTGGATGGAGAGACAAATGAACAGATTGCAGAATTTTCGTTGAAAAACTATTACCCAAAGGGATTGTTACAGCATTGCACAGGACAAGCATTTTTAGTGACGGAGAAGAATGTTCGAGAAATTGCCATTGATTCTACGAGGTTTTCTTTTCCCAAAAAAATATTTATTGGTGATTTTTACCTAATTGACCATCCATGTGTTTTAGCCAACGAAAATTTTCTTTATTTTGAGCAATATTTTTATCAGGGGCAAGCGCTGAGGTATAATGCGTTTGCTCGACAACTAAATGCTCAACAACAAAGTGGTGAAGCACCTATTCCCACAGATTCTTTAGAAAAGCATGAGTTTCCATTAATTCAAAATGAAAAAGAAATTTTTCGACTCATTGAAGAATTAGGATTGCGAAAACCATGGTCAGGTGATTTGTGGGAAGCGAATCTAGATGAGAAAATTCTGGAACTGAAGGAAAGTGATTATTTTTTGAAAGGAATCATGAAAGTCTTTTATCCAAAATTAAATGCCCCAATTTTTCAAAAAGAAAATGAACTGATTGTTTTCAATCATTTCAATGCTGAACTGCAATTCTTTTCGGAGAAAGGGGATTCAATCCGAAGTGTTCCAATTGAATACCACAAGACTCGAAAATGGAAAAAACAAATATTATTTGATAATATCCAAAAACGAGCGTTTACTTCTTTTAATACTCGATGGGGAGAAAAGGTGCAAGAAATTAATTTAGAAAAAGGAACATTGAAAACAGCTTATCAGATTGATTTTGCTTATATCGAAAAACCAAAAGTGAGAAATGGCTATCTGTATTTTTTATATAAAAATGCATGGGCAGGGGAGCGCAAATTAATTTTACATCGAATGAAGTTAGATTAAAATTAAACAGGACTTGTTTTTGTAACAATACAAATACGTAGAATAAAAAAATAATTACAAGAAAGAAATATGGGGAATGAACGGTACATAGGAAGTTATGAAGGAAGTGAAAAAGGACCTTTGTTGATTGTTTTTGGAGCGATGCATGGAAATGAACCTGCAGGCGTTAAGGCGTTGGATTTGATGTTTAAGATGTTAGAAGTAGAGCCAATTACTAATCCTGATTTTAATTTTTGTGGAAGATTAATAGGGTTGATTGGGAATATTAGAGCAAAGGAAAAAGGAGTAAGATATATCAATCGAGATTTGAATCGACAATGGACTCCTGAAAATATAACTCGGATAAATAATGCGAAAGAAGAAGATTTAGATGAAGAAGATTTAGAAATAAAAGAGTTATTAGAGGTTGTCCATCATGAGATTAATACTTACAAACCCGAGAGATTAATATTTCTAGATTTACATACAACGACTGCTTTTGGGGGGATTTTTTCTATTCCTCAAGAAACAGAAGAAAGTGTTCGGATTGCGGTAGAGTTACATGCACCAGTTATTAGAGGTATGCTAAAAGGGATAAAGGGGACAACACTTCACTTTTTTAATAATGATAATTTTGAGCCAGATACTGTTGCGGTGACTTTCGAGTCAGGGCAACATGATGAACAACTTTCTGTCAATAGAGCAATCGCTGCATTGACGAATTGCTTGCGAACTGTCGGCTGTGTAAAAGAATCACATGTGGAAAATAGGCATGATTCTATTTTGATTGAGTACTCAAAAGGGTTACCAAAGATTGCAGAATTAGTAACTACACATCATATTTCACCAGAGGATAATTTTGAAATGGCTCCTAATTATAAAAATTTTCAACCAGTAAAAAAGGGAGAAATTTTAGCAAAAGATAAAAATGGGAATGTGGTGGCGATTGAAGATAGTCTGATTTTGATGCCGCTTTATCAGAAGCAGGGAGATGATGGTTTCTTTTTGATTAAGACGTTGGAGGCGTTTTAACCCCCCGACCCCTAAAGGAAAGTCAAAACTCCCCTTTAGGGGTCGGGGGTTGTAGTTTGGGGTGCTCAATATCCATATTCGTGAGTACTGCCATACAAATAAAAAAGAACGATCCGATCTTATCCGTTTCAATCATATCATTGATCAGCAATAAACAATCAATAATTATAACCGTCAAAATCACGGTCATCACAATATGTTTTTTCATTGGATCTTTAATTTTGTGATAAACCGTTTCTCCTCGAATCAAAAAGAAAAAACACATCAACAAAAACAAAAACGCTCCAATAAAACCTTGCTCCACAATCAACATTAAATAGTAATTATGGATTCCTGATTGTTCAGGATTATCGCTCACATAAGTTTCAAAACTAGTGACGGTATAGCCTTTGTAAAAACCATAAAAGTTTCCTGGACCAAAACCTGTTAATGGTTCTTTTTGACTCATTTGATAACCAGCCACCCAACGATAAACTCTTTCCATCGTCGAAATATCTTCTCCTTTTGCTGTCGCTGAAATCAAGTTGTCAAACTGATTATGCGTAACCGTATTTTTAAATTCAGGAGCATAATCCATGTATGAATTATCGGTAATCAAATGAACAACTACTCCCAAAGCAATTGCAATTGCCAAACCAACTGCCACTTTCATCAATCGAAAACGAATGATTTGAACCGCAGCAATCGCGATCATAATTCCAACGTAAGCTGCTCGAGTATACGATAATTGCACAGCTAACAAACCAACTAAAAGTGCTCCGATTAAAAACCACCAAGTCTTAGAATATTTAGAATACCATTTTTTGACATACCAAATGAATGGTAAAAATAGCGCAACGATACATCCATACATCACATGGTTTCGATAGAATGGACCAACGCAAAAGTTGATTTCTTTAAATGAAAAACCAGTAGCAGCATGTCGAACCATCACATAAAATATCGTTGCAAAAATGGGAAAGAAGAAAAACCAAAATAGCTTTTTAAAATCCTTCGTTGTCTTAATAAGTTGCCCTGCCATGAAATAAAAGACGAAGACATACCAAAATTTTGCGAGTAAGAATTTTACAGAAACTAGATAATCGTAGGAATGAATGGTGGTAATAAATGTCCATAACAAATGCAACATCACCAAGATTGTGATTGGATGCTTGTAAAATTCTTTCCCAATATTTTTCAAATTTTTGATAAAATACAAAAGGTAGGTGAGCATCAATCCTATGATCAAAAGCTCAGGCGGAAAGTCAGTTCCAAGACCTCCGGGTAATGTCATTTCTATCGAAAAAGGAATTAATAGTAAGGTGAAGAAAAATAAACTTTTAAAATCTACTACTGCCACAAATCCAATCAAAACCACCACAGGCAATAGTGCTAAAAAATAAAAATCAGTCGCCGCTCCAATAAATAAAGACAACAAGATAACTGCTCCAAAAATTGTAAATAATTTTTGAGAAACATCTTCCGTCGATATGCCAAGCAGCTTTGCGAACAATTGTATTAATAGTTAAATGTGAATGGTTGAGGGTGAACTACTGACGAGATGTTAACAGTTCACCATTAACAATTCACCGTTATTCAGACAGTTTTTTCCAATCCACATCCTTATAATTTTCCAAAATCAAAACACCAATCAAACTTAAAATAAAAGCGATGATAACTGCGCTGATAGTAATTAAGGCACGACCTGGACGAGATTTTACGACTGGGACAGTTCCATTTTCGACAACCATGATAGTTGGAATATAAGAATCATAACTTGCTTTAAGTTGTTTGAATCGTTCCCTATCAATACTGATTTGCTCTCGTGCTTCTTGGTGTTCATCTTCCAATTCATTGACTAGTGACATTCCACTATTAAAAAGAGCTAAGTTTTTTTCAAGACTTTCTACTTCTTTTTCAAATCCTTTTACTTGTGCTCGTAGGAAGATTGAAGAGTCTCTAGCGGCACCTCTGCCTGTTTTTAAAACTTCTAATTTTGCTTTTGCACCGATCAATTGACCACGTTGTTTAGCAACCATTTGTGCTAACAATTCACCTTGCGTTTCAGTATTAAAAACTTGATATTTTGTTCTAACTTTTGAAAGACTATCTCCTAAAATATAAAGTGATTGTTCCTTTTCTTTGATGGTTGATTTTAATGAAGCCATCCTTTTAGAATGTCCATCTTTAATTAATGTTTGCGCGATTTCGGTTGTTCTAACTCTCGCAGCATTTACGATTTCGGCAGCTTTAATACTATCTCTATCTTCCACCGCAATTTCAATTGCTTCATATTTAGTCTTTTCTACATTGTATAATTTACGGAATTTTTTACGAACTTTATCCTTTGATTTTCTTTTGCTTGGATCGATTTCGTAATGATCATAAAGCTTAAACTTACTAATTAAATAAGTTACTAACTCATTTGATTGTGCTATCGTCAGAAGTCGATCATTATCAGTATCTTCTCCATAAATATCTCGATCTCTTTCGATTTCACCCACGGCCTCAGGTTTCCCCAAATCAGGACTTGCAGCATAAAAAACTGTGGTGGATTGATAGTAGTCATCTAAGCCAAACCAAGTGATGAGTGCAGTTCCAATTCCTGCAATTAAACAAATTCTTATGATAGGTTTTCGCCATTTCAAAAGTGTAGAAATGACGCCTAGTAGGTTCTCATTATTTTCCATGTAACGTTGTGATTATTTCGCAAAAGTAAATCTTTCAGAGGAAATATTTACTCTTTTTTGTTTTGATCTTTCTCTAAAACGAACAAAGAGAAATATTAATATTTTTGAGAAAAAATTAACGAAAGACTGAAAGGTAGAATCATGCAAGGTTAATTGTAAAAAAAAAGCTGCTACAAATCTTGAAATCGGTAGCAGCTTTTTTTATAAAAAACGAAAACTATGCTTCGCCTTCTTCTTCTTTTTCAACAATGATTGGAGTCAACATTGGCAAATTAACCAATACGGCTTCCTCTTTGTTGATACTTCCAAATCCTAAAAACCCACCTGAAGCTTTAGCTACATGCTTTGCAAAAGAGGTGAAACTTTTGTACATCTCAGCACCTAATTCAGGAGCTAATTTTGCTAAAATTGGATTTAATTTTTCCAATCGACCTGAAAGATCAGCTGTTCTTTCGGCAGTATCTTTTGGAATTACTTTTAACCAACGATTTAATCGTTCAGTATAATCTTCTCCCGCTTTTTCATAAAAATCTTGCATGATTTCTCCACCTGAGAAACTTCTGATTTTTGTGATTTTTTCAGAATGCGCTAATTCTTCGCCTTCGATATCTCCGTCAGCTCCAGCGATTAACAAAGTAATTACAGGAATTGCATCGAGTAATTCTTGCATTTCATCAGTAGGTAAATCTCTTAATTGATGTAACATTTTTTAATGATATATTTTATTAAAAATAAATTTCTGGTTTTAGCCCGCAAATATAAGTAATAGAGTTCAATTAAAGACAAAATTTGGATGGTCTATTTTTGGCTTATTTTTCTTTAAAAACCCTACTCTCATTGAACACTTATATTTATTTTAAGTTACAAATAAATGATAAGTTAAAGAGTGATTTATCGCAACCTAGAAATACTTAATTGAATTTTTTAGATGATAAATAGTAAATTCGATTTTTATAAATTTTTAATAATAAAAAATTATGAGTGATAAACGAGAATTTGACATCATCTTTTGGGGAGCGAGTGGTTTTACAGGAAGGTTAGT
>CAJQQY010000334.1 GCA_905480595.1 uncultured Saprospiraceae bacterium
GCAAAACTCTCCATTTTACCTTCGACTAATGGTGATTTTTATTAGCACCAAAAGGTGACTTTTATCACCTTTTACCCTATTTGACATTTTAAAAAAAATATGACTAATTGTAATTTTACAATCTTGTGGCAGGATATAAAAAGAAAAAAAGATATCTTGCTCCAAAAAAAAAATGATCCTTCCCCTTTTTAAAGCCTTACATATTATTGGATTCGTTGCTTGGTTTGCAGGACTTTTCTATTTGGTGAGAATATTCGTTTATCATTCTGAAGCTAAGAAATTGCCTAAAGTTGAAAAAGATATTTTGATTCAACAATATCGAATTATGGAAGGTCGAGTCTATAGCATCATTGCAACTCCTGCCATGGTCTTTACGATCATCTGTGGAGTTGGAATGTTGGTCATAAATCCTGTTTACTTAACTTTTGGTTGGATGCAAATCAAATTGGTTTTTCTAGGATTATTGATTGCCTATCATTTTTATTGTAAAAAAATAACCGACGAACTTGCTTTGGGAACTAATGTGAATACTTCTACCCAATTTAGATTGCTCAATGAAGTGCCTACTTTAATTTTAATCGCAATAGTTTTGTTAGCCGTTTTTCGATCCCAAAGAAATAGCTATTATATTTTCGGAGCATTATTTATCCTCGCTATACTTTTTTATATCATTGTAAAAAAATATAAGACCTATCGAGAGAAAAAAGAAGCGTCAATTAATACATAAAAACTGTTTTCTAATTTTAAAGAAATAATCCGCTTCCATTTATACATGTAAGCGGATTATTTAATAAAGTTGTTTTAATAATCTTTTCGTTATTGTTCATTTACTTTCTCTTCTTCATCATAAAAACTATTTCCAAAAAATAAACTTGTTTCACCTTCGATATAACCAAAGAGATGTAAAAAATTACTGCTAGGCTTCTCCACTTTTTTTAACTCTAGAGAATGACAACCAATTTTACTACCTGTAACCAATACTTTTAGCAGATTCTCTGCCATGGTAAAATTCAAATTATTTTCCTCCTTCGTTTTTTGTTCTTTCCAAATAGATGAAAATGGAACCATCCCTAGTTTGATTTTTTTCGCTTTCCCGACTTTATCCAAACCGGTCAGGATTCTCAAATCTTCTTTGTAATCTAAAAATTCCCAAGGCCTAAATTTCATTTGGATGACCGCTAAAATCTCTTGGTCATTTGTAATCACCAAATCTGGTTTTATTCTATCGAGGTCATATTTTTTCAAATATAGCGTTGGTGCTGTCCATATTTTATATTTTGGAAATTTCAACCTGAGCTGATGATACATTTCAGCATGCAATTGTTTTTCGATAATAACTTCTCCTCTTTCTAAAGCATCTCTAATTTCGTTTTCCCAAATTCGGGTTACCTTTTTTTTGATTTCTTCCATTTCTTTTTTCTATTAAAAATTTGAGGTGCGAAGCTAGTTGTTTTTCATGGCTTTTTTTAAAAAAATTAACCAAAGAAAACTCCTTAATTAGTCATTCAAGAAGAATCAATATCAAAAGATTAAGAGAACTGAAATTAAAAGATCTAAAAATGTAGAAAGTACTTTTCAAAGGTCATCTAGATAAAATGAAGTCTTTATTTATGTTCTATTATAAGATTAAAAGTGATTGCATCGAAAATATTTTTTTCTCAAAGTGTCACATTCTATAGATAAGGTAGATATAAGTAGGTGAAAAGACCTTTTCGAGAAAAAATTTATTACTTTAATTTTAATAAAAACAAAAAAATGAAAAAGAACTTTATTTACTTATGTGGATTCCTGATGACCATGAGTTTATTTCTCATCACCTCTTGTAATGACGATGATCTTGATGATACTTTAATAACTCCTGAATCAGAATGCCCAATTTTAGGTCTTAACATCGGAGATGCATGTCAACTAAGTAATCCGAATGGAGGAACGGTTGAAGGAGTGGTGAATTCAGATTGTGAATGTGTGATTGTGGTGACTTTTGATTGCCCAAGTATTCAAGCTAACATTGGGGACGTATGTACTTCTGCTGCTGGACAAACTGGTGTCATCAACGCCGATTGTAATTGCGAAGTCTCTGCTGTTTTTGATTGTCCAAATATCCAAGCTAATGTTGGCGATCCTTGTACTAATCCAAATGGAGTAGCTGGAAATATTAACTCCGATTGTGACTGTGTAGTTGTTGTGGCTTATGATTGCCCAACTATTCAAGCTAATATCGGTGATGTATGTACAACTGCAACGGGGCTTACAGGAGTTGTAAATGCAGATTGTGATTGTGAATTAAATACCTCTTTTGATTGTCCAAATATCCAAGCTAATATTGGTGATGTATGTACTACCGCATCGGGTAATACGGGAGTTGTCGATGTTAATTGTGATTGTGTATCAAATGTTGTCTATGATTGCCCTTCTTTAATGTTAAATGTCGGTGATGATTGTTTCCTTGATCCAGCAGGAACTATGATAGGAGTTGTAAATGCTAATTGTGATTGTGAAGACACAAACACTACTTTCGATTGTCCAAATATCCAAGCTAATATCGGTGATCAATGTTGGCTTCCAGGAAATATCTCAGGTACTATCAATGCGGATTGTGATTGTGAGGAAAATAACTCACCATTTGATTGCCCAAATATCCAAGCGAATTTTGGTGATCCATGTACCAATCCAAATGGTGTAGCTGGTACTATTGATCAAAATTGTAATTGTACTTAATATTTCTTTTTTCTAAAGAATGAAAAATAGATAGAAGCATTCTAGAAAATAGAATGTTTCTATCCTTTAATTTTATTAATAACGATATAAGTGTCTGACCAAATTAATTTAAAATTGATCTCTCTTTGCCTTTCCAAAAATGGAGAAGCACAAAGGAAGCTCTACAATTTACTTTTACCCTACTTAAATGTAATGTGTAAAAGGTACTTGGTTAATGATGCTGACGTAAAAGATGTTTTGCAAGATACTTTTATCAATATTTTTAAAAGTCTACATCAGTTCGATGTGCAAAAAGCAAGTTTTAAAACTTGGATAACTAAAATTGCCATCAACAATTGTTTAAAATACAATGCAAAAAATAATAGAAACTCAACCGAAGAATTAGTCATTGATTTGCATGAATCAAAAGTTACTCCAACAGCTTATGAAAATATTTCGAATGAGGAAATGTTGGTTTGGCTAAAGAAAATGCCTCGTAATTATTTTGAAGTTTTCAATATGTTTGTGATTGATGGTTTCTCTCATGATGAAATTTCAAAAATATTAAATATCGATTCTTCCTTGTCTCGCAAACGATTATCAAGAGCTCGAGAGTGGCTAAAAAAAAGGTTACACAAGGATAGTGAGTTTCAATTTAATTTTTCATTCAACTAATTTTTACTTTAATATTTTGATATGAAATTTTTCGAAAAAAATCTAAAAGACCGATTCAAAAATGCATCTTCTCTGGAAGGAATTGATGCTGATGACCTTTGGAAAAATATAGAATCGTCCATTGAAACAGAGTCGCCTAAAAGAAAATTTATTTTTCTAAGATATCGGTATTTGATTCTTTTGCTTTCGTTGTTTCTAATTGGTGGAGCACTAGTTTGGAATCAATCCTCTGATGAGTCTTTGTCAAATTCAGAAATCAAAAATTCAGATTCTAATATCGAATTTCAAAATATTGGAGGGAGTAAAGTTGAAGGGAAAAACCTTACGCAAGAAAAAAATAACAATACAATTACAAATAAAGAAAATGAAAATTCTACTGTCATTCAACATGAGCTTTTAGAAAATACACCAGTTATTATTTTACCAAAAAGTAAAAATAAAACCCAATCCATAAATACAAATATCAATCATGAATCTTTAAGTGTCCTTGAAAAAAACAACACCCCACTTTTTAACGACAACTCAAAAAACAACGCTGACAAGAATGAGTTAATTAAAACTGAAATTCAAAAAGAATCAACTCTTACTCAAGATAATACTCCACAAATTGAACAACTATTCAATGGAGAAAAAATTGATTTCACAGAAAAAATAGAATCAATTGCTCTTCTTCTCCCAAATGAAAAAGAAGATCAGTTAGGTTTAAATGATTTAATTATCCTTTCAAAATTCAAGGATAAAAAATCCAAATTTAGTCTTGGAGTTTTTACAGGAATCCATACTATGAAAAATAATTTTTCCTCAAAATTAGCTTCGGACAATGAAAGGAAAGATTTATTAAATCAAGGTTTCCAACTTGAAACAGGTTACTCTTTTGCCATGGAAGCAAGTTTTCATTTTAATAAAAATATTTCCATAACTAGTGGATTGGAATATGTAAAATCGAAAAGTGAATTTAATTTTAATCAAACTTGGGACACCATAATTGTGAATCCTAATTCACATGTTGGAGCATTGACTGATGCTATCGTAGAGCGAACGGTTCGACATCATAATAGAATGGATTATTTTTCTGTTCCGATTTTATTGAGTTTCCAAAAATCAATTGGGAAAATAGAATTGGGAATCAGTACTGGTGTTGGTTTAAATTTTATAAAAACTCAAACTGGGAAATCTTTAAATTCTAGTAATCAAGTCGCAATTTACCCAATAACTGAAAATGACTTATTACCAGTTTCTAAATTTTTCTTATCCTATCATCTACGGCCATATTTGAATTATACATTAGATGAAAAAATTTCTTTTCAATTACGAACCGATTTTCGATTCCAAGATTTTGGAGATTCAGATTTTTATCAATTAAAATATTCTTCCACTTTTTGGGGACTTAGTGGAGGTGTGCAGTATACGTTTTAACTAATTATTGATTGGAATATTCCGTAGTAAGCAGACAGAAAATCAAAAGTTGTATTTTTTAGATAGGAACACGGATTTGAGAAGGTTTAAATAAATTTGGTTGAGTTTCAATTTCAACTGTGCCACAGACACAACACCCATTCAAATTTATTTAGAATAAGCTTTAATGATTTTATAATTGGTTAATATTAAAACCATCTTCTCAAAAGTGGAAGATGGTTTTACTTATTTTTATAGCTTGTAATTCTAAATAAGTATAAGAACAAAAGAGATGGTCAAAAAAACAAAATTTATTCATTGTTAGGTTCTAATTTTTTTTAGATATTTTTTACTTCTTTTCAAAAAAGTTCAAGTTATAAACCCTTAACTATCAAGTAATTAACAACTGTTGGTAACTTTTGTGAATTGTATGTGGAGAACAAAATTTGCTTTTCTGACTCCAATTATACTATCTTGCAATCACCTTAATAGGGAATAATAAACTACATAATACTAAAAAGATAGTATTATATTTTGAAATAAAGATCAATTATAAAATATTATACTTATTCACTATATGTATTTTTGAGTTGAATTTTAGTTTTTTTTACTTCGGTGAAGAAGGATAAAAATCAATAAAGAAAAACAAGAAGATAGAAATAATACAAGTAATTGGTGGACTTGAAAATAAGTTCTTTTCACGATGTTTCACGACATCATCATATATTAGCAATGATACTATGAGGAAAGAAAAAATGAAAAGTCTAATGCAAAAGTGATTTGGAAAAACAAAATTGAACGTTTAATTTTTGTTGCAAATCGGATTTTTTTCAGGACTAAAATTATTTCGATGATTTTGGAAAATGAAACTAATTTGGCCAAAAACAAATGACTTGTGGATCGCAAGAAAAGCAGGGTACATTTAATTCTTTCTAAAAAACTGGAGCAATGTCTTGGATATGGAAAATCAATTTATTCCTCGGAATAGATAAATTTACCATGAAAAGATATGGATTAATATTCTACTCATTATTTAATGTTACTCGTAACAATCAGTAATTTTATTTTTGATTGGGAAGCAATTCTCGACAAAAAATATAAATACCAACTCGTTTGGAAAAACTGTAAAAAATGAACTTAACTGAAAGGTAAGTTATAGAAATTAGTCCAACTTAGTTCTCTAGGTGGAGCCACCAATTTGAATCTGAAATGGTACAAAAGCACCACTCAAAAGAGCGAAAACATACTCTTTTTTGAGATGAATAAATCTTTCAAGATTTAGACAAATTAGAAGAAGGGAGATTTTGGCAATCTGCATGATGATTGGCTCGGCCAAACCCACATGTTGAATCTAAAATCACTTTTTCAGAAAGGAAAAATGCTGTACGAAAACTTATGTTGGCGATACGCATTTGAATTGGAAGGAAGAGTAAAATCTTTTTTACGGAGTATGTTAAAGTCCTTGTAGAAATGATGTTTACATTATTTAGATGAGGCAATCAAGCTTGGTATTCTACAGCGCATTTCCGAGCCGGAAGCTGTAGAAAGGAAGGGATTCAGAAAGTTAA
>CAJQQY010000335.1 GCA_905480595.1 uncultured Saprospiraceae bacterium
TTCTTCGATTTGAGTTCGTAACTTTTCATCTTTTATCAAATCTGATAATCTTGGGTTCTTTTGCTTTTTCATGTCTAAGCTTTTTTAAATTTAAGAAATTATTTAAAAATTTACTTTGACACACTTTGTGGGCTAGTCCCACCTATATTGATCTTACAGCACTTATTCTTTTATTCCCTACTCATATTATTTACTGAACCTTCTTTTCCTCCCTAATTGAACTAATCAGAACAAAAAACCAATAACGTTTCATTAAATCATATAGATTTTATTAACTATTTATTTAGCATTTCCCGAATACTTCATTTTATTTTAACACATCAAAAATGTTCTAATAACATTTCTTAACAAGAAAAAGCACTTCTTTTGTTTTATCACAACCAGAAAAAGACATCTACCTTTTAATCTCTTCCTTAATCTATATTTTCTTAAAAAATTAAAAAAATGTCAAAGATGAAACGACTAACATTTTTTATGGCCGTGCTATGCCTAATGGTAACCAGCCAACTTTTAGCTCAGAGTACTTCCGTTTTTATAGGAACAGATGGTGGATTTAATATTTCGAAATTAGAATACACGGAAGACTTAAAAGAGCTTTACCCAACATCCAATTTCCGAACTGGGGTTAATGCTGGTGTCAAAGTTGGATTTGAAATGGAAGAGTGGATTTTTACTACAGGGTTGAGTTATATCCAAAAAGGAGGGAAATACCAAACAGATAATTTTGATGACGGACAAGGAGTTGGTTTTATTTCCGCTAAAGAAAGATTAAACTTTTTAAGTATTCCGATTACTGTCGGTTATCAAAAATGGTTTTATGAAAAATTGGGAGCAGCCATTTCTATCGGACCTTCTATCAACTTTGGACTAAAAGGAAAGATTGATGAAACGTATGAATATTTCGGAGTGGAAGAAGTAGATAAAGAACACTATGTAGTGAGTTTTGGAAAAGGGGTGAATGATGATTACAAAAAAACTCAAATAGGTTTTCAAATTATTCCTAGCCTTTTTTATAAAGTCAATGATAAAAGTAGAGTGCATCTTTCCGTGAATTGGGATATGGGAACAAGTGATTCATTTAACAAAAGATATAAATCAGCCAATGATTTTTTCTATGACTATAGTGGAAATCAATTGAATCAATCAGTCATATTTACAATCGGGTACACGCGTCATTTTAACTTTGAAGATAAATATTAAACAGCTATGAAAAATTGTAATAATTGCGATACGATAAATATAGACTCTGCGGTACAATGTGAAAATTGCAAGATTGAAGGTCAATTTACCTTTCATAGTTTGCCCATTAAAAAAATGGAATTGAAGGAGAATATCCAATGTCCCAATTGTGGGATTCCTGATAGGGGGGAAGGAGCAAAATGTTTTCAATGTCATTTTCCAATTTCTAAAAAAGAAATGGGAGAGGAAGGAAATTCCATTTCACTAAAACCTAATTTTAAAGCAGCTCAATAGTTGTTTGAATCTAAATAGAAATAACATGTCTAGGAGAAACACAGAACTTTTTAGTTTGTCGATGCTCGATCTACTGACAGGTGCATTGGGTGCGATAATATTTTTGTTTATCATCACACCAAAAGGAGAGGGTGCAGCCCCTGCGGTGGAACAGCAAGCTGTCGTATATTTTGACACGCTGCAAATGAAAATTCATGGAGCTTTGCCTGATAGTTTATTGGCAAAAAGAAATGGCGATTCTTTGTTGGTGGTATTAAAGGATTATAAAAATTTACCTAAAAAAGAAAAATCACCTTACAAGGTATTGGCAAGCAATGAAGCTAAATTACCAAAGCCACCTCCACGAAAGCGAGCATCTGATGTTGACAAACCAAAACAAGTTCCAAAAACAAAGTCAACGCAACCTGCAAAAAAGACAGCGGTAAAAAAAGGAACTCAGCAGCAGTCTGATTCCAAATCTCAACAGGCGAAAAAAGAGTCCACCCAATTTAAAGGAAGTCCTCCATCTGTACCTGCGGCAGTTTCATTTGAAATTAACTGGGCCGACAAAAATGACAATGTGGATTTGATTGTTTGTAAAGATGGAAAATGTGTGTATGGTGGTAAGAAACGAGTTAAGGGAGTTGGACAATGGGATAGTGGAAAATCTCGAAACCGATTATTTGGAAATGACTTGAGAACCAATCAAGAAGCAGTTAGGCAGTACGATGAAATCATCCCAGGTCGATATCAAATTTACGCTCAATTTAAGGAGAGTAAAAAAAATAACAAGACCGCAACTATCAAAGGATTGATCTATACTAAAAATGCAAAATCACAAGAAAGGGGAGAGCACTTTACTCGTAGTCTTCTAATTACGACCAACAGGTTTTTAATCGGAACCGTACAATTAAAAGCAGACGGAACTTATCAACTTATTAAAAAATAGAAATTGGGATTTGATGTAGTCAATAAAATTCCTAACTCATTAAAAACAAAATATTATGTTTAACTCAAATAAAAGTCAGATCATTTTTGCCGCTTTCTCAGGATTGGGAGTATGGATATTATTAATCTTTTTAGGTTCGATGTCTCCAACCGATTCTAATGCGCTTCGCTTTATAGAATTGTTGGGAGGAAGTTCTACAGGAATCATTCAAGCCTTAATCTATATTGTCTTTTTTTACTGCTTGTTTGAATTATTAAAGAAGCAGCAATATATCCAAACTCAGTTCGATGGTTTTAAACTAGGTTTATTACCAACCAAAGATCAATTGGTGTTGACTCCAGATGAGGTATCAGAAATCAAACTACAGGCTATTCAATATGAACGTCAAGGCCAAGAATTTTTAGTCAATGACTTTATTAAAAAAGCTTGTACCCAATATCGAAATGACCAATCTATCAGCGAGACCTTACAGGTATTTCAATCTCAGGTAGATAATAGTAAAGAAGAAATGGAAGGAGATTTGGAGATGGTGCGATACTTATTAAGTACGGTCATTTCATTAGGTTTCATTGGAACTTTAATTGGATTATCCACCTCTATTGGAATGGCACATTTGGCAAAAACAGCTGATGGAATGCCTGAGATTACAAGAAGTTTATACATCGCATTTGATACTACCTTAGTCGCATTATTTATCGGTTTAGTTTTGAATTTTTTCTATCACAGTTATCTCAAATCTATGGATAACTTTTTTGCGAAATCTAAAACGTATGTGATCAATAATTTAATTAGCAGAATTTACCATCCTAAATCGATTGGATGATTTTGATGAATTTTGTAGAGATTAAATTTAAAATTTGAGTATTACACGAAGAGTTGGATAACCATGATATGATTATCCAACTCCTTGTTTAATATACTTAAGTATGGATGGATGTTTTCCTAGCCATCCCATGAAAAAATGAGTTGAAATAACTATGAATATAGAAATAACAAAATGCGATAACTATCTCATTTTCAATATTTTATCTGTCATGGTTTGAATTCACTTCTCAACAAAGAAAAAACCACCGAATCTTCCATTCGATCATCTACTAAATAATGCTCTCGCAAAACACCTTCTTTTTGAAAATTCAATTTATCCAAAAGCTTTAAGGAAGGAATATTATAGGTAGCGGCTAATGCTTCGATCCGATGTAATTTCATTGTTACAAATCCATATTCAATGATCGTTGGCAGCGCTTCTGACATAAATCCTTTTTGTTTAAAAGCATCATCGAATAAACCATAACCTATTTCTGCTCGATTATGTTCTAGATACCAAGTGTGATACCCGCACCAGCCAATAATTTTTTCAGAGGTTTTATCTATTAATTGAAATCCACGAAATGACTTATTGAACATGGAAAGGCCATGGTCATATTTATTCTTCTCCGTAGCCAATTCTTCTTCTGAGGATAAGCCAAGAAATTCCATTTGCTCAGCCGTTGAGTAATTTTGATAAATAAAATCGTACACTTCAGGAGTCAATAATCTTAAAATCAATCTGTCGGTGGTTAGTTGTTCCATTTTCATTTTTGCGAAATTGTTTCTGGTTCACTCTGAATTATTTTCAAAATTGTGTCACTCACTTTTTGATGTCCTGACACATTGATATGACCATCAATGATAAAATAATCATCTTGGTTCAATATTTTTGAAAAATCTAATAATTGGATTTTTTGCAATTGGTTTTCCTCAATGTATTTTTCGAAGGCTAAAAAATATTCATCTGTGGTGTCGAATGATTCTAAATTAAAGAGGAGAATTTTTCCTTTGAAATCTTCTTGGAGTAATTTTAGGATGGAGAAAAAATTATTGACTTGATCGGTCAATGGTAAACTTTGAGATGAATTGTTTTTTCGCTTTGTCCTTTTTCTGATTTGATGAGCAAAAGTTTCAAAAGAATATTTAAAAGGGTAGTAGGTAGCGTGAAGAAAATTTCTTTTGTATTGAAATTGATATTCTTGTTCGGAAGAAATTTTAAGTTGGTTTTCATTTTCCACAAACGATTGATTCTCTCGCATGTCATTCGAGCAATATTGCCAGATGATGGTTTTGCAAGAATCTGTTTTTAATTTTTTGTACATCAAATATTGGCGAGCACTTCCGTAAGAAACGATGCCAGTATTCAGCACTTTCTCTTTCGTTGTTTGCTCCAACAAATTGGAGAAAGATTTCTCCTGATCAACTCCCCAACCCATGGTGTGCGAGTCACCCAACATAATTATTTCTGGGAAATCGAGGGAAGTTTCATCGTCTCGAGTTCCTTGAGAATTTATATTATAATAATTAGAAAATTCAATATTTGAATTGACAACTGGTTCCGAATTATTTGGTTTAAGGGTGTAAAATAGATCAGGGTCATATTGCCCTAACCCCGCTTGAAAGGAAGGGATATTCCGCAAATAATCAAAATAAATATCTTGGGAAAATTGAATAAAAGAAGGCGATTTGACTTGATTAGTTTTTACACAATAAAACACAGCATAAATCCCACACTCCAAAAGTAAAATCAAAACAAAAAAGTATAATGGTTTGATTTTCAATATTTTAGCCAAAAAATAGGATATCATTGAAACACCCGTTATAGCTAACAAAATATACGTACCAATCGAAATCCAGCCGCCATTAAAATTATCATTAAAAAAAATGGGCAGTATGAGTAAAGCTATTCCAAGAAGTAATTTACTAAAGTCTGTTTTAAAAAAATACACGCTTTAAACTTGTTTTTCGAGGTAATTTAAAAATTGTTTCATTTGATTATCCCAACGATACTTCTGCAATTCATCCGTTTTAATTGAGGGAGTTATCGTCCCTTTTTCCAACCATTCGTGATAATATTTTAAAATAAAATCTTCCACCTCCTTCTGAAAATCATCATTATCATAAGCAACCATACCAGCTTGTAACTCATCAAATATCTTTTCAAACTCAAAATCTTTTGAACCTTTAATGATGAGTAAAATTGGATTTTGTGCAGCGATATATTCATAAAATTTTGCAGTTAGAATTCCTTGTTGATTTTCGCTCGCCCAACTCAGTAATAAATTGATCTGACTTTTTTGCTGAATCATTTTTGCTTCTTGCATGGGAACAATCCCGTGGGAAATATTTATATTTTGAAGGTTAAAATCGTTGGCCCATTGCATCCAAATGGCCTCTTCTTTCCCAGCGTAATTAAGTTGGATTTTCTCTTTATCTATTTTTCCTTGAGTCATTAAATTTTGCAAAGCTTTAAATAGTAACTCAGCAGATTGGAGATTAGAGTAAATAGATCCAGTATATGAAATCGAAAATTTTTCAAAGGATATTGATTTTTTCTCAATTGAAACAGAAGATGGAATAGCGTTTTTCAACACATAAATTTTAGAATGATAGCGGTCTAATTTTTTAACTAATCCTTCCGAAACGGTCGTTACCACATTCGCCTTTTTCAAAATCTGTCGATTAAACCAATATTGTAATTTTGGAAAATAAACATTGTCTCGCATTTCATCTACATGCAAATCTCGAAAGTCTGCAATCCAAATTAATTTGGGATTCCACCTTTTTAATAAATAACAAATGAGATGATTAGAATAAGGCTTGAAGGTGGAGAAAATAACATCAATCTTATTTTTGCGAATCAGTTTTTTTCCTTTAAAAAATCCGCCTAAAATATATGTTACTCCACCATCAGCGAGAATCAAATTGAATGGAAAAGAGTAAACAAGTTTAGCAAGAAATTTCCCAAAACGGCTTTCCTTTTTGCTTTGATTTATCGTTAATGATGATTTATCTTTTTTACTTAAAAAGGTACGTAGGTCGTAGGTCCAAATCTCTGTGGTGTTAGCGATAGCGTTGTCATCCAAAGGAAAATCATCTTCGGGGAAAAGTTGTCGATTGGAAGTCGTCAATCCATAAACTGCTGCAAAATATTTTTGTGCTTCGAGGTGAAAATTAAAAATACGAACCGTCGCCACCGTTTTGGTAGGAGGGAAGTAGTAGGAACAGATCAGTATTTTTTTTTTGGAAAAGTTTTTCATAATCAATTTCGGAAACCAAAAGTAAGAACTTCTTTTTTAAAAA
>CAJQQY010000336.1 GCA_905480595.1 uncultured Saprospiraceae bacterium
AAAAGAAAAAAGATCCTGAAGCATAAAAACATTTCTCATTTTTACTCAAAAAAAAGAGAGTCAATTTAGAATTGACTCTCTTAACCTCAATTCTGTCTGCCAAAGCAAACAGTAAACCAAATGAAAACAATCTACATAAAACGATTCTCCAAAATCGTTTCTAATTTCTTATAGCGTCCCGAACGCTGTTCCAACTTCCTCCATTATACACTTCAATTCCTGCACTCTTCAAAGTGGACGCTGCATTTCCTGATCTTGCACCTGAACGACAACAAGTGATGATCGGCTTATTTTTTTGCTTAATTTTTTTGATACTTCTTGAGATATCTGATAAAGGGATATTAATCGCTTTTTTAACATGCCCTTGCTTAAATTCCTGAGGAGTTCTCACATCAATAATGATTGCACCTCGCTCCATAAGTCTAGTATAATCTAATTCTTCGAATCCTAACATTTTTTTAATAAATGAAATCATAATTACTTTTTTTATTGCAAAGATAAAGGCAGAAGCTACTGTTTGTTTGTGAACAAGGTCACACAATAGGTTTTTTTTTTAGGAAAAAACAAGGTGACAAAAATCACCATTCCTAAGTAATCAAAGTCACCAAAAATAACTCGGGCGAAAAATACCTTTGTCATAAATAAAAAAATAAATAACAATTCAAATGAAAAATATCCTTATTCTAGGCGCAGGTACTTCAGGTACAATGATGGCCAATCACTTAAGAAAAAGTCTTTCTAAAGATCAATGGAATATTACCATTGTTGACAAAGAAGAGACTCATTATTATCAACCAGGATTTTTATTCCTTCCTTTTGATATTTATAAACCTAAGCAGGTAAAAAAATCTATTGATAAGTTTATTCCTAAAGGAGTGAATTTAGTTCGGGAAAAAATTGATCGTATCGAAAAAGATTCTGATCAAGTTTTTCTTCAAAATGGAGAAATCATCTCTTATGATATTTTAATTATTGCTACTGGGACTGATATTGCTCCTCAAGAAATTGAAGGAATGCAAAGTGACAATTGGCATAAAGATGTTTTTGATTTTTACACTTTTGATGGTGCTAAAAATCTAAGAAATAAATTAAGAGAATGGGAAGGTGGAAAATTGGTTGTTCACATTTGTGAGATGCCAATTAAATGTCCTGTGGCACCTTTGGAATTTGCATTCTTAGCCGATTCATTTTTTATCAACAAAGATATGAGAGACAAAGTTGATCTTACTTTTGTCACTCCAATGGATGGTGCTTTTACAAAACCAACTGCTACTAAAGAATTAAATCATCTTTTAGAAGAGAAGAATATTAAGATCGTTCCTAATTTCAATATTGAAAAAGTAGATAATGAAAATAAAAAAATTGTCGACTACGGAGGTGCAGAAGTTGAGTATGATTTATTGGTAACTGTTCCAACGAACATGGGAGATCCGATGATTGAACGATCTGGTTTTGGCGATGATTTAAATTTTGTCCCTACGGATAAATCAACCTTACAAAGTACAGTAAAAGATAACATTTTTGCTATCGGAGATGCTACGAATATTCCAGCATCAAAAGCAGGATCTGTTGCTCACTTTGAAGCAGAAATTTTATTAGAAAATATTTTAAGATTCATCGATGGAAAAGAGCTTAAAGCTTCTTTTGATGGTCACGCCAATTGTTTTATTGAGACTGGCCACGGAAAAGCATTGTTGATTGATTTCAACTATACTCACGAACCAGTTACAGGATCATTCCCATTACCTGGTGTCGGACCACTTCGATTGTTAAAAGAAAGTCGAATGAATCATTTTGGTAAATTAGCCTTCCGTTGGATTTATTGGAACATGTTGATTAAAGGAACTCATATTCCTTTTGTCTCCTCAGCAATGAGTACAGCTGGTAAAGATTTAAAAGAAGAAGAAACTCCAATTTTATAATTATAAAAAAATAAATGTCATGATGGAAAGAACTTATGCAGGTACTTGTGTCTACTGTAGCGACCAAGGATACTTAACAGAATTAGAACAATGGACTCCTGAAATAGGAAAAGAAATCGCAGCTGAAGAGGAAATAGAAATGACTGATAAGCATTGGGAAGTTATCAAATACCTCCAAGAGCAATGTAAAAATGAAGTTGCCCTAAGTATTCGAAGAGTAGGAAAAAGTGGTGTGGTAAACATCAAAGAATTTTACGCTTTATTTCCTGGTGGTCCATTGAAAAAAGCAAGTAGAATTGCTGGAATTCCCAAACCAGTAAGCTGTATTTAAAAAATAATATTCCAAGACAAATCCTGTACTAACAGGGTTTGTCTTAAACCATAAAAAAAAGAACATGAATAACAATAATGGTTCTAAGAAAGTAAAAAAGATGATGCTCATTCTATCCAAAGCAACTTTGGATAATGCATATGCTTGTTTTATCCTTGCTAATGGAGCAAGAATGGAAGGTATTGAATCTGAAATATTTTTTACATTTTTTGGATTGGAAGCAATCCAAAAATCCAAACTAGAGAGTTTACATGTAGCTACTGTTGGAAATCCTGGAATGCATATTCCTACCATGTTAGGAGGATTGCCAGGTATGGAAGCAGTTGCAACTAAGATGATGAAATCTAAAATGGAAAAATTAGATATTCCACCAGTTGATGAATTTTTAGAAATTCTTACTGCCTCCGGGACTAAACTTTGGGCATGTAAATTAGCGATGGATATGTTTGATATATCTGAAGAAGATTTAGTGGATGATTTGGATGGTGTATTGACGGTTGGTGATTTCTACGCTCGTGCAGAGGGAGATGGAACTCATGTAATCTTTATCTAAAGTACAATAGAAATACGTTATTTATAAAATTGTAAAAGCCTTGTTAGTAATTCTAATAAGGCTTTTTTTATGAATCAAAATTCAATTTATTTTGTCGCCTTTTTAATTAATTTAAAAGCCCAATCATAATGACTTGAGGTAGCTGAAATTAAATATGCTCCAACCGAGGTTGATCCAGTCCATTTATATCTTTTCTTTTCAAAAAGTTCTTCGTTCGAATGCTTCTCAATTATCTTTTGGACGTTTTTAAAACTTTTTTTCAAAAGAGATTTAGCTTTCTTAAGTTCTATATTTTGGTGTTTTTCCCAAATCCATTTATTCAATTCTGGCGTAGTCTTCCACGTGTATCCCTTTGCTGGCATCTCTGGTTTTTCGCCTAACATCCCAACTTTATACCATTCTAACATCATTAAATGCCAATGATGCAGGTGAACTAGAACATCTCGAATATTTCTATTCATGGTTCCTTTGGGAAATTCCTTGAGCTGTTCTTCTTTGCTTTTTTCCTCAATAAAATCGAATAGTTTTTGGAAGTTTTTATTACTTAATTCAAGGAGATCAGATTTGGATTTTGGTCTTGCCATTCTAATGAATTATTTTTCTTAAAAATGTTAAAATTGAATTTTTTCAAAAAAAAATCCAAAAAAAAATTGACTTTTTTGGAAAGACATTTTAAATTTGATTCCGAAATACAGAGTCAATAAATTTTACGTTGAGAACCACCAAGCGACCTTTTTTTTGTTCTCAATAGATGTATGGAGTAAGGATTCATTGTTTGTAATTTTTCAGTATTCTGTTTTATCCTTACTCGGTTTTTTAAATTTTTTTTTAATTAATTTTTTTAACCTACCTTGCCGAGGGTTGAGCATCGCTCCCCTCGGCAAATGTTATTTTACAAGCCTTCTAGACTACTTGACTAAATAATTGAGTCGTTGGTTTTTTCGCCCATAGTCGCTGATCAAAAGCCATACAAACATTTCTAATAAATGGCATTCCTGCATCCGTCACCGTGATTTGATTTTGTAAAATCTTCACAATTCCATCAGCTTCCATATCCTGCAATCGAAGCATGATTTGATCAAAATATTTAGCTTCATCGTTATTCCAAGAAGTAGTGTGCTGGCACATCAAAGCGGTGATATGTTTTCTGATCACCACATCTTCTTCAGAATGTAAATGTCCTTTAATTATTGGAATTTCACCTAGTGCAATTCTCTTCTGGTAAGCTTCAATTTTCTTTTCATTTTGCACAAAGGCAGTTCCCGAATCACTAATTGAAGACGCTCCCAATCCAATCATCAAGTCCGTATGAAAAGAAGTATATCCCATGAAGTTTCGATGAAGTGTGCCACTCTCTAAAGCAATATACAAATCGTCAGTTTCCTTCGCAAAATGATCTAAACCTATTTCAATGTATCCATCTTCTTGCAATAACTTTTTCCCTAATTCATATAAAAACTGCTTCTTATCCCCTAGCGGCAAATGTTCTTCGGAATACCCTCGCTGACTTGGACTTACCCAAGGCACATGCGCATAACTATAAAATGCGATTCGATCTGGTTGCATTATTTTCACTTGTCGCATGGTTTCTTCAATGTGATGCGGCTCTTGCAAAGGCAATCCAAAAATCAAATCAAAATTAATAGAATCGTATCCTAATTCTCGACTCCAATTTACCACATTTTCAACTTGCTCAGTCGTTTGATGCCGATTGATAATCTTTAAAATTTCTGGCTCAAAATCTTGAACACCAATACTAATTCGATTAAACCCTAAATCTCGGAAAGTTTGCAAATGCTCTCTGGTTGTACTCCATGGATGCGCTTCAAAACTAAAAGCATGATCTTCAGCAATATTTGCTTTGTCAAAAATTCCTTTCATCAATCGTTCGATTTGCTCTGGGGAAAAGAAAGTTGGAGTACCTCCACCAAGATGTACTTCTTTCAAAGTTGGCTTAAATGGCAAGTGCTCAAGATACATGTCCCATTCTTGTAACAATGCATTTACGTAAGGTAATTCTACCCCGTGATTTTTTGTAATCCTTTTGTTACAGCCACAGTAAGTGCAAAGACTTTCGCAAAAAGGAAGGTGAATATAAAGGCTAATTTCACTATTATGAGTAAATGTAATATTGAATCTTTCGGCCCATTGATATTCTGTTGGCGCCTCAGTTTGCCAATAAGGAACAGTTGGGTAACTGGTGTATCTTGGTGCTGCAACATTATATTTTTTAATTAAATCTGGATACATTTTTTATTTTTTTTTATTAAAAAT
>CAJQQY010000337.1 GCA_905480595.1 uncultured Saprospiraceae bacterium
AGAAGCTGCACCTGCAGTTGAAGAAGCACCAGCTGCTGAAGAGGCTGCACCTGTAGTTGAAGAAGCACCAGCAGTTGAAGAAGCTGCACCTGCAGTTGAAGAAGCACCAGCAGCTGAAGAAGCTGCACCTGCAGTTGAAGAAGCACCAGCTGCTGAAGAGGCTGCACCTGTAGTCGAAGAAGCACCGGCTGCTGAAGAGGCTGCACCTGCAGTTGAAGAAGCACCAGCTGCTGAAGAGAAAAAGGACGAAGAGTAATAATGGTTAACTGTTATCGGTAAATGATTAGCACCGTAGTTTTAATAATTAATGGAGTTAATAGTTAAACGTTTATCGTTCACCATTAAAAAATATATGTTTTATTTTTTTCAATTGATTTTATTATATTTGTTGAAATTATAGAACAGAAATCTAAAAAGATAGTATAATTGGAACCTGGGAGAGCTTAATTGTCTCTT
Organism: uncultured Saprospiraceae bacterium; assembly: GCA_905480595.1. Classification (GTDB taxonomy): domain Bacteria; phylum Bacteroidota; class Bacteroidia; order Chitinophagales; family Saprospiraceae; genus CAJQQY01. The sequence goes on from CAJQQY010000337.1 coordinate 457, forward strand.
CCAGGTTTCTATTTAAAAATCGAAGACATCTGGCGGTTGACCGTCAACCGTCTTTAAAAAAAAGAAAGAATATGAAACCACTTAATCAAGAATATCTTGATGAATTAGCGTTGATTCAAACAGACATTCAAGCATCTGAAATTCTAGTTAAATATTTGGATGAGGAAGAAGAAGAGGATTATTTGGCCTTGCGAGAAGCATTTGAACCTCGTATCGCTGACTTGTACAAAAAAGTAGCTGAAAATAATCCATTGCAATTGGTGACACTTGAAAAAGAGTTGTTAGATGATGGATATGAAGGAATGTATATCACGCGAGTTTTAGGATTTGCAGTTTTGCGAGGAGAGATCAATGATAATTTCAAGTATGTTCGTCCACAATCTCACTTTAAAGAAGTATTAATGGCCGTTTGTGGTTCTTCTAATTTTGATATTATTCGAAAAAGAATTGGGCAAACGATTCAAATGGGATTTGCAATGAGTTCTGATATTTGGATTACCAACTTAATCAATGTAATTGCCAATAAAAAAATTCGATACTTTTTGCAAGGTCAAAAGAATGGTAAATTTCGAGATTTGAAAGAGCGGAAAATTGCTTTGGCTCGGTATAAAAATCAATTCCGAAATGAAAATTACTTCGCATGTGATTTCCCAACTAATTTGACAGAATTAAAAATTCAATTTTCAGAAGTGAAGTTGTTTTTGAAGCACAGAATTAAATTGGCAGGAAACAATGCTAGTTTTATTTCTGATATCAAAGATTTCATGAATAATACTGATTTTCAAGGTACTGATGAGTACATGGAAATGTTAGCTTATTATGGTTTTTTCTTCGAAAAAGATGAAGTATCTCAAGCAGAATTTACTACTCATTTTAATAGAAGTAGATCAGATATTGAAGATTTTGAAAACAAGTGGTTGGATTTAGTTTTAGAAATTCATAGCAATGATTTGAGTTTGACTAGTGTTGAAGATCAACGACTTTCTGCAAGTATTGATAAAAGCATAGACGATAAAGTAAATCAATTATATACTTTGCTGGACGAAATTCACACGAAGAGTTATACAAATGAAGAGGTGATTGAATCAGTTAAAGTTTTTTATAATTCTTACCCAGGAAAATCACCTATTAACGAATGTGTTCGTGCGACAATCTTTAAATATTTCCAACGATTTATTAGCAATTTGGAAATTGAAGATTATCCTGAATTCTTTGAGTTGGCTAAAATTTTCCCAACATACTTCGGTATTTTTGATAACCAACAATTCGCTCAGAATTTGAAAGAATTGTGCATGAAATATGTGAAAAAATTAACAAGAAAATTCACAGATAAACGAGGAAGAGCTTACCAAGATGTGAAACGTTTTGTAAAAGTGAGTTTCCTTGATTTCGGTTTTATGACTGAAAAACAAATTGTAGAATTCTTTAAGACTAAAAGAGTTCGGAAGGTATCGTAAAACGTCCATCGTCAAACGAAAAAAAACTCAGACTTTTATCGACTTTTTAAGTTGGTAAAAGTCTGTTTTTGTTTATAACCGATCATTTGTCTAAAAAAAATGGATTCAAGTAGAGAAATAATTTACCAATTAAAATAAGTCCATTAAGTTGTATTTAACTAATTTAATTAAAAAATGATCAAAGATTTTTTCAACGGAATTTCATCTTATTTTTCGGCTTTCCAAATCATTTCCAAACTTAGGTTGTGGAAATATTTTTTAGTTCCTCTTCTGGTTAGTTTATTTGTGGCAGGAGGGTTAGGTACAGCTATTTGGACTTTGTCAGGTGCATTTTCATCTTGGTTAGCACCATGGATTCCATGGGAAGCGGTGACGGGTTGGGTGCTCAATATATTGTTTGGATTAATTGGATTTGTTTTATTTAAGCATTTAGTGATTGCTTGCGTTTCGCCATTTATGACTCCACTCGCCCAAAAAGTGGAAGAGCATTTAACTGGAAATTATACTAAATATTCTGGCTTCAATGGATCGAAAGCAATTAAAGATTTTTTCAGAGGAATGAACATTGCGGTTCGTAATATTTTTAAAGAATTGTTTTATGTCATTCCATTATTCCTTTTAGGTTTAATTCCAATTTTGACTATCCCATGTATGGTTTTAATATTTTTGATTCAAGCCTATTTTGCTGGTTTTGGAAATATGGATTACACTTTGGAAGGACATTATTCTGTTCGAGAAAGTACTCGCTTTGTAAAAAAGCATCGATGGTTGGCGGTTGGAAATGGTACGGTATTTCTTTTGCTTTTGGGAACTGGAGTTGGATTTTTAGTAGCGCCTCCTTTGGCTGCTGTTGCAGGCGCACAGGAGACGGTAAAGCGGTTGGAACCGATGGCTTTGGAAGAAGATTTTGGAAATGATTATGTATGATTTTTTGAATATCTAATATCTAATATCCAATAAGGAATAACTAATTTCCAACGTCAGAATACTGAAGCTGTTTTTGTACCATTGGAAATTGGTTATTCCTTGTGCGATATTGGATATTCAGTTTATTTAAAAATGGAAACTTCTCGCGTTCCATCTGCCTTCACAAAACCACGATACATTCCTTCCGAATTAAACGGCATCGAAATATTGCCATATTTATCTACACAAACCGCACCGCCAGAACCTCCAACTTTTACTAGCTTTTCATTGATTACTGCTTTTCCAGCTGTTTCTAAATCTACCCCTTTATATTCCATCATGGCAGATATATCATGAGCCACCGCCCATCGAATAAAGTACTCACCGTGACCGGTACAACTTACCGCACAAGTATTATTATTCGCATAAGTTCCAGCTCCAATGATCGGCACATCCCCAAAACGATTATATCTTTTATTGGTCATTCCACCTGTCGAAGTTCCAGCAGCAAGGTTTCCATTTTTATCTAGAGCCACGCAACCAACAGTTCCATGTTTCTTTTCTTCGGCTTCATCTTCGCTTTCACTAAGTTCTACTTTTTCAGCTTTCTTTGCTCGCTCCAATGATTGCCATCTTCTGTCTGTGTAAAAATATTTTGTGTCCACGACTTCTAAACCTTGTTCTTTGGCAAAAGTTTCTGCACCATTACCCGTTAACAAAACATGCTCTGATTTTTCCATTACCGCCCGTGCTGCAAGGATAGGGTTTTTGATAACAGTCAATCCACCGACTGCACCTGCGTTCATTGTTTTACCTTCCATAAAGGAAGCGTCCATTTCGTTTTTTCCTTCGTTAGTAAAAACGGCTCCTTTTCCAGCATTGAAGAGGGGAGAATTTTCCATGACCATAATAGTTTGAGCAACTGCATCCATTGAAGAGCCACCCTCCTTTAAAATTTTTTCACCCACGCTTAGTGCTTCATTCAATTTTTCTCGATACTCTTTTTCTTTTTCATCAGTCATGTGTTTTTTCAAAATAGTTCCTGCACCTCCATGGATGACAAGAGCGTATTCTGCTTGTTGAGGAGTTTCAACTTTTGGTGGTTGAGGCTTTTCAGCAGAAGGTTTTGATTCCGTTGCACATTGTTGGAAACAAAAAATGCAAATTGCTACAAAGAATAATATTTTAATTGACTTCATTTTGTTTTGATTTTTTTTGGAAAAATAGTTCGCAACTAAGGTAATTCGTTTTTTGGAAAAAATTGATAGATACGCTTTTTATAAATATGTAAAGCCCATGTCTTTTTTAGAAAAGAAAAGGCACAAATAAAATTGAGATAGTTGTATTTTGAAAAAAAATTAAAATATGAAACTTAAAACCACCTTTTCAATTCTTATTTTCATATTCCTTTTTTGTCAAAATTTAAACTCTCAATCCTTTGTTGACGAGGGAAATCAATGGAGTTTGGTTAGCTATGCATTTAATGGGAATGCATACAATAGTACATATCGAATAGAAGGAGACACGTTAATTAATGGAATTGTCCATAAAAAAATGTGGCATACTAACGAAGATCCAAGTATTGGGAATTGGACTTTGGAAAAAATTATAAGAGAAGATTCGACTCAAAAAGTATTTCAACATATTGGTATAATTGATGATTTATTAATTTATGATTTTGGATTATCTGTAGGAGATACGATTTTTTCAAATATTAATCCTGATGAGATGGCCATTGTAGGAGCTATTGATTCAATTGAATTGAATGATGGATCGAAAAGAAAACGATTAGACTTGAATTCTTTAACCTGTCCAAATTTAAATGATAGTGAATATTGGATAGAAGGCATTGGTGGAGTTTCTCATGCGATGTCTTTTATTGAAAATTTTTGCGCTACAGATATTGGTCGGTTTCTGAGATGTTTTTCAAATGATGGCAGTTTTTTATATGGACCGACAGATGGTTCAACATGTTTTATCATAAACTCTACTGATGAAATTGAAGAAAGTAAAATAAAAGTTTTCCCAAATCCAACCCAAGATATTCTGAATTTAGAATATGATGAAATGCTAAAAATTGAAGAGTTGAACATTCTTAATTTCAATGGGCAGGTGATAAAATCATTTCAAGTAGAAAATGGATTTTCTCAAATTAATATTTCAGATTTCCCAATAGGAGTTTATTATTTGAAAATTGAAACAGTAAAATCGGAATTCGTTTTTAAGAAGTTTATAAAATTGTAAATGGATTGTTACAAAAAAAAACACCTCGATTTTTTTGAAAAAAAACCGAGGCAATAAAGATTGTAAACCTATTAATTATTCAATTCATTCTCCAAAATTGATGGCGTATTTTTTCTGTTTAATTAAAAGCAATGCTTGACGAATATCATCGATCAAGTCATCACCATCTTCGATTCCAACCGAAAGTCGAATCAAAGAATTTTGAATTCCATTTGCTTTTCGGACTTCAGTTGGAATTGTTTTATGGGTCATACTTGCAGGATGGCAAATTAAACTTTTCACCCCTCCAAGACTTTCAGCCAACTTAAAAAGTTGTGTTGATTGGCAATATTTAATGGCAGCATATGCGTCATCATCAACTAGCGAAAAAGAAACGACACCTCCGAAAAATGTTTGTTGTTTCGTAGCAATTTCGTGATTGGGATGAGACTTCAAACCAGGATAAAATACCTTATCCACTTCTTCTCTAGTTGCTAAAAATTGAGCAATCTTAAAAGCATTTTCGGATTGCTTTTCAATTCTCAAAAGTAAAGTTTCAATTCCTCGAATGGTCAACCAAGAATCGAATGGCCCTAAAACTGCTCCACAAGCATTTTGGAAAAATTTGATTTTTGCTCCAATCGCACCATCCTTTGCAATCACCAAACCTGCAATCACATCAGAATGTCCCGCCAAATATTTTGTTGCACTATGTACAATTATATCTGCTCCAAAATCCAATGGCTTTTGAATCGCAGGAGAAGCAAAGGTATTGTCAACCACAACCAATGCACCATAGCGATGAGCAATTTTTGAAATGGATTTGATGTCAGAAATTTTCAAGGTAGGATTAGTAGGAGATTCTAGCCAAACCAATTTAGTTTGATAGTTGATATGATCAATTACATTCTTAATCTCTGAAGTATCAATGTATTTAATCCTAATTCCAAAACCACGATAGACTTGTTCAAATAAGCGATATGCTCCACCATAAAGATCGTCGACTGCCAAGATTTCGTCTCCAGGTTTTAGTAATTTTAAGACACAATCGACCGCAGCAAGCCCGCTGGAGAAGGCATAACCTGAGTGGCCATTTTCCAATTTGGCTGCTAAATTTTCTAAAGCTAATCGAGTAGGATTGTTTGACCTGGAATAATCAAAACCTTTGTTGACACCTGGCGCATCTTGAACAAAAGTTGATGTTTGATAAATTGGAACTGAGATTGCTCCGGTTAATTCATCGACTGGAATTGAGTGAATAATTTGAGTTGCCTTTTTCATTTTTTTGAATTTTTTATTCTTAGGTGAATCCTTTGGTCATGTTGAAATGGGAATCAAAAACGACCAACGGAAGTGTTGATTTCTATTTTATCATGACTAAAAACAAAGGATACACCTAAGAATCAATTAATAAATCGTTGAAAAATTTCAAAAAAGTGAGGATTAAAAATGTGCAAAAACATGAAGTAAAATTTCCAAGTTAGATTTTTCCAAAAAAAAATCTCCCCTGAAAAGTCAGAAGAGATTTCTTATTTATCAAAAAATAAATAATTGGAATCAACTTACTAACTTATCTATTCCCAAAATCTTGGGACAGGATTTAGCACCTTATTCACAATGAACAGGTTGCTAAGGCTTCATAGGGCACAGTCCCTCGACCTTTCTGGATAAGTAAAATTTCATTCGAACCTATACTTTTTAAGATTCATCTGAATGATGATGCAAATATATAGACAGATTTTATTTTTCCAAATCAATTAATCTTATGCACGTGTTAAAGTTTTATTAAAATGTGTTATGCATTTATTCACTCAAAAGAAGGATTGATTGAATTTTGTAAATCAGTATTTGATTTTAGTTCTTTTTGAAACTTTTTATTAGCTAAATTAGCATCAAAAAATAATATTATGGCAATATTTAAATTAAACATTAATGGAAAAATCCAAGAGGTAGATGTAGATCCAACTACACCGATTCTATGGGTTTTGCGGGATTCTCTAAATCTTCAAGGAACCAAATATGGTTGTGGCATAGCTCAATGCGGTGCTTGTACAATCCATCTAGATGGCGCTGCCATGCGTTCCTGTCAACTACCTATCTCAGTTATTGGAGATAAAAAAATAACTACGATTGAAGGTTTATCTGAAAATGGAAATCATCCAGTTCAAGAAGCTTGGATAGAGCATGACGTACCACAATGTGGATATTGTCAAGCTGGACAAATCATGAGTGCTTCGGCATTATTGAAAGATAATCCTAATCCTAGTGATGCAGATATTGATGCTGCGATGCATGGAAATATTTGTAGGTGTGGTACATACACTCGTATCAAGTCTGCTATAAAGTCAGCAGCAAAAATTGGATAATTTATTATTAAAAAAAATGAAAGTCTGACGTTCGTAAAAGAAGTGTTACGACTTTTTTAAATCATAAAAGTATTA
>CAJQQY010000338.1 GCA_905480595.1 uncultured Saprospiraceae bacterium
TGAAGGCCTAATTTTCCATGATTGATGAAGTTTCGAATTTGCGAAGCGTGTAAACCTTCATCGGTGTTTGCTCCACGACTCCATGAAATTTGGATGTCAGGATCAGCTTTAATAAAAGGAATTTGAAGACTAAAATAAATCAAACTCAATAGCAAAAGTCCCCATTTTGGAGTGAGGTATTTGCGGAAAGTATTTGATTCGTTTTGCTTCATTTTTTTATTTAAGGAAATGTAAATGTATTGTTTTAAAATGTAGGATAAAAAAATGCCACTCATTTATTAATTGAAAATGAGTGGCATTTTTGTGAGTAAAGGTTGTTTAGCGTTAATATCAACCATCAAAACCTTCATTCTCTGATTCATCTCCGAAACCTTCATCTTCTAATTCTTGATCTCCAAAAGACTCATCGTCACCATTTGGGCCAAATGGATTTTCATCTCCTTCATAAATTGAACAATCTATTTCGATTCCCAGATCTCCTTTTGGGCGATAAAAACGTGCGTTTACATCGTAATTAGAATTTTCATCTTCTTCCAATTTTCTAATGAAATTAGCAAAGAATGGTCTCGCCATTTTGGCTCCTGCTCCATCTCTAATAGATAAAAATCTGACCCAACGATCTTCTCCCCCAACCCAAGTTCCGGTCACTAAATCAGGCGTTAATCCCATAAACCAACCATCAACATAATCATTGGTCGTTCCTGTTTTTCCACCGATCTCACTTTTCAATCCTCTAAAATCCGCTTGGCCTTGATTCATTACTTCTTTGAGCATATGAAGCATCACATAGTTTGCTTGGGATTTGATTGCAGAGTTTTCCAATGCAGTTTCGCTATAGATTAGTTTCCCATTTTTATCTTCAATTTTTGAAATAAAAATAGGTTTGTTATACAATCCATTATTTGCAAAAGTGGTGTAAGCTCCAGTCATTTCAAATACTTTCAAGTCAGTTGCTCCCAAACAAATTGAAGGTACTTTAGGAATTCGATACATACCATTTGATCGTTTTGCATCTTTATCCAAACCCATTTCGTGAACTAACTGACGAACCAATTTGACACTCCCCATCTGCTTCATTAAGTTGACTGAGATGGTGTTTTGCGACCATTTTAAGCCTTTGATTAAGGTGAAATCTTCGCCCGTGTATACTCCTGCATTTTTAGGGGTCCAATCTTCCTGAAGGATGAAATCACCTTCGCCAACATGAATTGTATAAGGTATGTCTGCAATTTTTTGACAAGGAGAAATTCCCATTTCATTGATCGCAGTAGCGTATATAAATGGTTTAAAAGTTGAACCAACTTGCCGATCTGAAGTAACGTGATCATACTGGAAATATTTATGATTAATTCCTCCAATCCAAGTTTTAACATGTCCTGTCAAAGGATTTACCGACATAGAACCAAATTGTAAAAACATCCGATGATACTTAATTGAGTCAAGTGGACTCATTACGGTATCCTTTTCCATTTCAGGAGTGTAGGCAAAAACGGTCATTGGAGCTGGTTTGGCAAATTCATTTTTGACCTCTTTTTGAAACTTATTCCAGGTCGTTTTAAGTATTTTCCAATCAGCGCTATTCATGATTTTTCGGTACTTGATCGATCGCTCGGAAGGCACAATTTTTCGAGAAACTAATCTGGCAATCGTACCTTTCTTTTTGTCTTCTCTTAACATTCGGTCGATATCAAAATCACGTAATTCGTAACCATCTATTCCTTTGCTGATTTTTGCAATGACAGGGTTTAGATGAGTATTTCTAAGTGTTTCGTATCGATCACTTCCTCGAATTAGTTTTGTAAGAGATCTTTGTCGACTAGCTAAATCTTCTTCAATTTCTTTACGCTCTCGATCATCGGAAGGATCTCTATAAGTCCAAGGATCTTTTCCTTTCCATCTTTTCCAAAACTTCTTTTGTTGTTTTTTCATATGCTCTACCATGGCTGCTTCTGCATGCTTTTGCATGACTGGATCAATAGTAGTGTATATTTTTAAACCATCTTCGTAAAGATTATATGGTTTGCCATTAGATTTAAATTTAGCTTTTGTTTCGTCTACTAAAATTCGTTTTAATTCCTCACGCAAGTGCATTCTGAAATATGGAGCGAGCCCATCATCATGAGTTTTTCGTTTAAAACTACCCATCCCTAGTGGCACATTTCTCAAAGAATCATATTGACTTTGAGTAAGCATATCATTTTTTTGCATTTGCTTGAGTACTACCATCCTTCGATGCAAGGTGGTGTCAGGGAAACGAACAGGATTAAATAAAGATGGATTTTTTAACATTCCCACTAACATGGCAGCTTCCTGCAATTCTAATTCATCTTGCCCTTTTCCAAAATAAATTTCAGAGGCAGCTTTAATTCCAAATGCGCCATTAAGAAAACTAAATTTATTCAAATACATCGCTATAATTTCTTGCTTAGTGTATTGTTTTTCTAGACGAACTGCGATGATCCATTCTTTTAATTTTTGAATTACTCGTTGTGCAAAACTTGAGCTTGGTTTTTCTGTAAACAACATTTTG
>CAJQQY010000339.1 GCA_905480595.1 uncultured Saprospiraceae bacterium
TTAATTTTTAAAATGCTAATTGTATTCGGAAGATGACACTTTTGTAAAAAAACCTTTGATAAAATTGGTCAGTCTCAATGTTCGATTACCTTTGCGTTTTTTTAACCAACGAATAATTTTATGAGAAAAATAATGCTTCCATTTATGATGTTGTTTTTAACTATTGCAGCATCAGCACAAATAAATAGAGATTCTACTCCAATCAAAATTGAAGAAGTCATCATTCAAGCCAATCGACTTCAACTACCCGTTTCTGAAAGTTCCAACACTATTAATATTATTTCTCGCCAACAATTGGAAAATACTCCAGTTCATAGTGTCGCTGAAGCACTTCAAAATGTTGCTGGCCTTGACATTCGTCAGCGAGGTGTTCATGGAGTGCAAGCAGATGTGAGTTTGCGAGGTGGTACTTTTGATCAAGTTTTGATTTTGATCAATGGAGTAAAAATGGCCGATCCACAAACTGGACATCATGCATTAAATATTCCACTCAACATGGATAATATCGAACGTATCGAAATTTTAAAAGGACCTGCCGCCCGAATTTACGGAGCCAATGCATTTGCTGGAGCGATCAATATCGTTACCAGAACACCTGATAAAGCATTTGTCAATATTAATTTAGAAGGTGGTCAGAACAGTTTAGGAGGTGTTTCGATTTCCGCAGCTTTACCCAAAGGAGATTTTAATCAATATTTTTCGGTAGGTCGTCAATTCTCTGATGGCTATCGGTTTAATACTGATTATGACATTTCTAATTACCTCTACCAAGCGGAATATAAAATTGATGCTACACAAAAATTGGATGTGATGGGAACATTTACAGATCGAGAATTTGGAGCGAATCGTTTTTATGGCGGCACTTCTGATTTTTGGCAAGATCAATATGAAGAAATTCAAACGAGTCTTTTTAACATCGGTCATCAAAAAGTAACTGATAAGTTTGCTATCAAAACTAGATTCAATTGGAGACGAAATCAAGATGAATATTTACTAAAAAGAAATGAACCAAACTTCTATCGAAATTTGCATATTAGTAATGTCTTGACGGTAGAAAGTCATGCTGATTTTTATAGTAAAGCAGGTACAACTGGCGTTGGCGTTGAGTTAAGTTCTGTTTATTTGCGAAGTAATAATTTAGGAAAAAGAGAACGTCAAATTGCTACTTTATTTTTGGAGCACAGAGTTAGTTTTTTGAATGATAAAATAGATGTAACTCCTGGAATTGCAATTAGTCAATATTCTGATTTTGGAACACATATTTTTCCAGGGCTTGATGTTGGTTATAAAATCAACAAAGACATAAAACTATTTGGTAACGTAGGGTACACATGGAGAATCCCAACTTTTACCGATTTATTTTATGAAGATGCTGGAAACTTAGGAAATGAAGATTTAGAACCTGAATCTGCCCTTTCTTATGAGTTTGGAGTGAAGTATGATGTGGCAGGAGTACGTGCTAATTTGAGTTGGTTCTTGAGAGATGGAACCGATTTGATTGATTGGACAAGAGCTGCAGATACACTTCAATGGCAACCAAGTAATATTGCTAGTTTGGCAATGATGGGAATTGATGCAAGCTTGGATTTCAACCCTTCTGCTTATTTTAAAAGAGATTTTTACATTAAAAATTTCCGATTGGGCTACACTTATATTGATGCAGAAGTTCCTCAAAATATTGAAGGTATTTCGCGATACGTTTTAGAAAATTTAAATCACCAATTCACAGCTGGATTAGATTATTTAATCGGAGGGAATTTCTACCTTAATATTTCTTACCGATATTTCAATCGAGTTACGATGGATAATTATAGTTTAATTGACGCAAAAGTTTCTTGGAAAGAAAAAAATTATTCAGTCTATTTAGCTGCCAATAATTTATTGGATGTAGAATATTTTGAAACGAATTTAGTGCAGATGCCGGGGACTTGGATTTATGGAGGCGTAAAAATTCGATTAGACTATTCGAAGTAATTTAAATAAAATTAACAGAAGCCCTTCCATATTTTTAAAAATATGAAAGGGCTTTTCTTTTCGATTTTAAATCGGCAACACATAATTATTTTTCACCTCAGTCATCACAAACGAACTTTGCACTCTCCCAATATTTGGAAGTGAAGCTAATTTTTGAGTAATGAAATTTTGATAATCCACCATGTCTTTTACATAAATCTTCAATAGGTAATCAAACATCCCCGCAATGTGATAACACTCTGCCACTTCAGGTATATTTTCCACATCTTTTACAAATTGGTTCAAATATTCTTTGTGATGACTTTCCAAGCTTACCGTACAAAAAGCAACCAAGTTAAAACCTAATTTTGCCTTATTCACAATCGTCGAATATCCTTCAATAAAACCTTCTTTTTCCAATCGTTTTATTCGATCAAAAATAGGCGTAGTTGTCATTTTTAAAGCATGAGCCACTTCCTTGATTTTCATTTTACCATCCTGCTGTAGTAATTGGATAATTCTTTTATCAATTGCGTCAATTTTGTAATCCATCACAAAGATTTTTTTTCTTTTTTATAAAAACTAAAAAACGATATTAGGTATTTTTTTCTCCAAAAAAAGAAATAAAAAGAAATTTAATACTCCAATGTTCAAAAATAAAGAAATTAAACCTCACATCGCGTAATTTTGTAAAATATAATTCACAAACCAAATATAATCAAAATGGCAAATCACAAGTATTCTCCAGAAAGTTTAATGATGTCTTATGGCTACAAACCTGAATTATCAGAAGGTGCAGTTAAGCCGCCAATTTTCCAAACATCGACCTTTGTTTTCAAAACAGCGGAAGAAGGAAAAGCATTTTTTGAAATTGCTTATGGTCTAAGAGAAAAAGATCAAAATGAAGCGTTAGGCTTGATTTATAGTCGCATCAATAATCCAAATTTAGAGATCCTCGAAAATCGACTTTGTCTTTGGGACAAAGCAGATGATTGTGCGGTTTTTGAAAGTGGAATGTCTGCCATCAGCACAGTACTTTTGGAGTTTTTAAAACCCGGAGATGTATTGTTATATAGTTCGCCAGTTTATGGTGGGACCGATCATTTCATTCATCATTTTTTGCCGAAAATTGGAATTGAT
>CAJQQY010000340.1 GCA_905480595.1 uncultured Saprospiraceae bacterium
AGAATCATCAACTGTGATTTTCACAATATAAACTCCGTCTGTAAATGAAGATAAATTGAACTCTAATTTATTTTCAAAAATACTTTGTTTTGGACTCGTCAAGATTTCTTTACCTGTGATGTCGTAAATGCGAACTTGCACATCACTCACTTGAGGTAATTCAAGATTAATCAAAAACATTCCATCCGTTGGATTAGGCATTATAGAAATGTGTTTTTCCAAACTAGGATCAACTATAGAAGTCGGTGCTTCAATTGTAATTATGCTTGAAACTACTACACAACCATTGTCGTCTGTAACAGTTAGTAAATAATCACCAGGAGCAGCATTCGTCAAATCTTCATCAGTCGAAATAATATTTCCATTCAATTCCCAAGCATATGTATATCCTCCTACACCACCTTCAACAGTTACTTCGGCACTACCATCATTTGAAGTAGTTGTAGTTGCATTCGTAACATTATCAAGTGTCAATATTAATTCATCAGGTTGATTCAAAGGAATGTCTGAGATCATAACTTCACAACCATTCGCATCAGTAACGACTACAGAGTAGATGTCAGCTTCTAAGTTAACTGCAGTTTGAGTCGTTTGTCCATCGCTCCATAAGTAAGAGTAACCCTCTGTACCACCATCAGGCGTAGCTGTAATTGTACCGTTAACTGCACCAAAACAAGCAGGTTCTTCACTCGAATAATCAAGACTTAATACATCTGGTTCAGCAAGAGTAGTCGTTGTTTCTAATTCACAACCAGTTGCATCTGTAATCACAAGAGTATAAGTTCCTGCAGTAAGATCCATTGCAGTTTCGGTAGTTTGACCGTCACTCCATAAGTAATTATATCCTGCTGTTCCTCCACCAACTAAGGCAGTAAGAGAACCATTTGCATCTCCATTACATGCTGGCATCACATCATCCATTGTTTCAATGTCTAAAGTGTTTTCAACTGTAACTGTGAAAGAACAAGTAGCTTCGTTGCCTGAAGCATCGGTAACTTTGTACATAATTTCAGTAGTTCCTTCAGGAAAAACTTCTCCACTTGCAAGACCACTAATTAACTCCATAGTCGGTACTCCACAGTTATCGTCAGCTGTTGGTAAACTGTAAGTAACTCCATTACAACTATTGGAAACAACATCTTCAACACAAATTACGGTTGGTGCGATTTCGTCGATAACAGTAATAATAGCCATTGTTGAATTAGTATTTCCTGCACCATCAGTTACAGTTAACATCACTTCATTAGTTCCTAAGTTAGAACAGTCAAATTGTGATTTATCTAAATCAAGACTTGAAATATTACAGTTGTCAGTACTTCCATTATCAACCATTGCCGCTGAAAGACTAGCGTCACCATTGTCGTCAAGAGAAATAGTAACATTTTGAGCAATTGCTTGTGGCATAACGGCATCATTAGCCATGATCTGAACAGTTGTAGTAGTTGAACAGAAGTTATCATCTGTAACTGTTGCAGTATAAGTTCCAGCACTTAAATCAGTAGCTGTTGCAGTTGTTGCACCAGTTGACCATTGGTAAGTTAATGTTCCAACACCCCCTTGAGCATCAACAGTAGCTGATCCGTCTGTAGCGTTTGCACAAATTACATCCACTACATCCACGATAGTTGTCGATATTTCAGAAGGTTCAGAAATAGTTACTTCTTGGGTACTTGGACAATTATTTCCATCTGTAATAATTACTGTAAATGTTCCAGCTCCAAGATTTGAAACAGAACTTGTCGTAGCGCCATTACTCCATTCAAAAGTTGGGGTTCCTGCTCCTTGAGTTAAGGTAGCAGTTGCTTGCCCATCATTTGCTCCATTACAACTTACATTGATTGATGAAACGTCAGAAGAAATAGAACAGATGAATTCCTCGATAGTAACAGTTTCTTCAGTTTTACATCCATTGGCATCAGTAATAACAACAGTATATGTTCCTGGTGCTAAGTTTGAAACAGTCGCATCAGTTGAACCGTTACTCCATAAGTAAGTATATCCCATTACTCCACCTGAAGGACTAGCAGTTGCTGATCCGTTATTTCCTTGGTAGGAAGATTCATTTGAAGAAGAAGTATTACCTGAAAGTTCATTAGGTTGTTCAATTTCAACACTATAAGTTGCAGTACAATCGTCTTCATCGGTAACTACGACGTCGTATGAACCAGCTGAAACATTTTCAATTGATGATTGTGTTCCTCCATTTGACCACTCGTAAGTGTAAGCTCCATTTCCTCCTGAAACCGCTACTGAGGCAGATCCATTATTTTCTCCAAAACAATTTACATTAGTTGAGTTATCCAAATCAACTAACAACTCTGGAGTTTGAGAAACTTCGACTTCTGAAGTAGAAACACATCCATTATTATTATTATAAACTGTTAATTCATAAGTACCTGCAGCATTTACATCTGGATTAAGAGTAGTTCCTCCGTTAACGATTGAACCATTTATAGTCGTCCATTCGTAGGTAAACTCAGTTCCACTAGATGAACCGCTTCCGTCCAAAGTCAAAGAAGTGATATTACAATTTAATATACCTCCTGTTCCTGCATTTGATACGGGTAAATCAGCTGAAGCAGTAACTTCAGCATTGACAGAATTACTACAGCCATTAGTAGAATTAGAAACAATTAAAGTATAAGTACCGACTTGACTTACTTCGACAGTTATGCCCGTACCCAAAACGTTTCCATTTGCATCTTGCCACTCGTAAGAAAAATTAAGTCCAGTTGAAGAGTTTGAACCATCAATCGTCGTCGTGGTATTTGTACAATCTAATTGAGCAGTAGCATTTGCTTCAGCTGTTGGAGCAGTAGTATCCTCATCTAAAATATAATTTGAAGAAGCAGAACAACCATTAGTAGTATTGGTAACTTCTAAACTGTATGTCCCAGCACTAGAAACCTCAACAGTTATATTTGAACCAATTGGCGAACCATTAGAATCTACCCATTGATATTCAAAATTAGGACCTACTGAAGACCCACTTCCGTCTAATGTTACCAATTGAATAGAACAATTCAATTCGCTAGACCCATTTATTGATACATTTGGAAAATCATTACTTGCAGTTACTGCAACTTGACTTGTTGCAGTACATCCATTGGAATTGTTAGTAACAAGGAGATTATATTCTCCTACGGCAGAAACATTAATAGTTATACCCGTTCCTACCGTTGCACCATTTCCATCTGTCCATTCATAATTGAAATTAGAACCTGTTGAAGAATTACTTCCATCTAAAGTTACAGTAGAATTAATACAATCTAATTGTCCGGGGTCTCCTGCATCTGAAGTAGGAGCAAGGTAGTTTTCATCAACATCCGTAGTTGCTGATGCAGAACATCCATTTGAATTATCAGAAACAATTAATTCGTAGGTTCCTGTACTGGAAACATTTACAGAAGAAGTAGTTCCCAAAGAGTTTCCATTTTGGTCAAACCATTCATAAGTGATATTTGTCCCTGTAGCAGAGTTACTTCCATCTAAAGTAACAGTTGAATTAGCACAATCCAAAGTTCCTGTTGGACCTGGGTCAACTGAAGGAGGAGAAGAATCTACAGTTACAGTTTCTGTTGAAGAAGAAGTACAACCATTATCATTATCAGTTACGATTAAGCTATATTCTCCAGCTACTGAAACATCAACATTGTTTGCAGTTCCAATTGGATTTCCATCAGGATCTACCCATTGGTAGCTAATGTTATTTCCAGAACTAGATGCAGCACCATCTAAATTTACAGTTCCAGTTACACAAGTAATACTTGGAGCAGGTGCAATACTAGAGGTAGGTGCGCTAATGTCTTGATCAACAACAATTGAAGTTTGAGAAGTACAACCATTATCATTGTCAGTTACCATTAACTCATAAGTTCCTGCTTGAGTAACATCTATTGTAGCTCCACTTCCAATATTTGCTCCTGAAGGATCAGACCATTGGAAAGTACCGTTGGTTGAACCGGAACTATTTAATGTTACTGTTGAAGTTGAACAATCTAGAATTCCACTTGTACTTGCAGTAGCTGTTGGAGCATTAGTATCTTCATTAACGGTTGCGCTTGATAGGTCAGTACAACCATTATCATCATTAGTAACTATTAAAGTATAATCTCCAGAACTATTTACTGTTGCGGTTGAACTAGTTGAAATAGAGTTATTGTTTGAATCAAACCACTCATAACTTAGGTTACTTCCTCCAGAAGAATTAGAACCATCTAATTCAACAGAGTTGTTGGCACAAGTCAATGTTCCAGGAGTACCAGAATTAGCAGAAGGAGCTAGTGTATTATTATTTACAATAGTAGATGCTTCGGAAGTACAACTATTTAAAGTATTGGTTACTACCAAAACGTAAGTACCTGATGCATCAACTGTAGGGTTTAAGGTAGTTCCTCCACCTGTAATATTTCCATTTGTAGTTGTCCATAAGTAAGTAAATGTACCACCAGTTGAAGAGCCTGATCCATTAAGTGTAACCTGATTTACAATACAGTTTAGCTCACTAGTTGGTCCAGCAGAAGCAGTTGGAGCATTAGTATTTCCTAGCACAACTACATTGTCAGTTTGAGAACATCCATTTGCATTATTAGATACTGTAAGGGTATAAGTTCCAGTAGCATTTACTATTGGAGTAGTTGTATTTTCTCCTGAGACAATATTACCATTTGTAGTCGTCCAACTATAAGTGATGTTTGGTCCTGAAGATGAAGCTGTTCCATTCAAGCTAACCTCAGCAGTACTACAATCTATATTCGGACTTGTACCTGCACTAGCAGTTGGAAAATTATAATTATCCACTACCTCCACCATATCTGTAGAGGTACATCCTGTCAATCCATCAGTAACTAGGACTGTATAGAATCCAGCGCTATTAACAGTTGGAGTGGCAGTATTTCCACCTGATACAATATTTCCAGTAGAAGTAGACCAAGAATAAGAAGGAGCTATAGCAGTCGTGCTAGCAGTTAAAACAGCAGTAGTATTTATACAATCGAGAGAACCACTTGGTCCTGCACTTGATGTTGGAGGAGGATTATTACCTATTGTAGCACTAGTAATTTCAGTACATCCATTGTTATCTGTTACTGTAATAAAGTAAGTTCCAGCTTGCAAGTTGAATATCTGACTACTTGATGTTTGCCCAAATCCAATATCAAATAAGTATCCTGGACTTCCACCTCCAGTATCAAATAGTAAAATTCCATCAGATTGATTACAGTTCTCATTTATTGCAGAAGCACTAATTGTCAATAATGGAGGTTCAGTAATTGTTGCTTGATTCATTTCTGTACATCCGTTGGCATCAGTTACAGTTAAAGTGTAAGTGCCACCAGCGAGACCTGAAATATTAGAATTTGTTTCTCCATTACTCCATAAATAAGAATATCCAGAAGTTCCTCCAGAACTTGAAGTTAATATTGAACCTGTTCCTTGCCCAAAACAGTCAACATTAGAAACGTTATCTACTGAAACTTGCAAAGGATTAGCAGGGCCATTTATGACAAAAGGACCTAATTCAATAAAATGACCTTGTCCTTCTGTTACAGTTACAGTATAAGTTCCTGCACCTGCATTTAAGTTTTGAGAATTACTTCCATTACTCCATGCATAAGAATTATTACTATATCCTCCTGTTGCGGTAATATCAACTTGTCCATTATTATTTCCATAACAATCTTCATTGGCCGTTACTTGACCTGATCCATCTAATGAACAACTTGTAATCCAATTATACCAAGTTGATACGGGGGGTTGTCCCACTTCATAAGTTTTTCGATCAGGACAAATGCTATATAGAGTAGGGTAAAAATTGATATTATAATTACTACCTACAGAAGGTCCATTACTTCCAGTTAGATTAACAATTGGATAGGAAACACCTTCAGTCCAATCTCCTATTGTTCCACCAGAACAATTAGAAAGGCCATAGATACATGGTTCGCTAGTTCCCAAATCTGCTTCAATCATTATAACCATCACCTCGTCAGTTCCATTTGGACCTCTTGAGTTATAAAGGTCTTCCAAAATATGTTGTTGGTGATAATTCCAACATGGGCCACACCATGTTGCAGAAAAATCTAGTACAACAGTTTTGCCTGCATCTAGATATTCATACAGGGTGTGAGTATTTCCATCAAGATCAGTTACTGTGAAATCAGGTGCTGTAGACCCATTCGCGAGTTGTGAAAAAATTGTGGAAGAATTAAAAAATAAGGCGACCAAAAGAAGGGTAAATTTCAATTTCATTTTTTTGATGCATTTAGAAGGTTAATAAAAAAGTAATGCAATACAATCGGCAATCGATTACATTGTGAAGGTGATTTTTTTTAATAAGTTAAGATCTAGTTTTTAGAATGAATTATTCTACAGATTGGTACGAAGTAGAATTTTGAATAAAGTTAAGAAAAATGTCTGCGAAAATAATAAACAAGCAAATAATATTTTGATAATATGTTAAAAATCATAATTTTTTATCTGATGGTTATGTGTTTTCAAGTTTCAATAGGAAGAATTTAACGATCCAAGTAGATTTTTAGAGGATTGAGAACATTTTGTCCGGGATTGAAAGAGACCAGACTTTAGAGAGAGATAGGATAAGAATGAAGAATAATTCAAGCGCTTTACCAAACCATTTCTCTAAGGATTGGTGTCTAGTTGGTTAATTGTTATATGGTTCTTTTTATTTTGATAACCTCCTTGCTTTAAATTGAAACTAATGAAAAATAAATATTATCTGATTTTGGTTGTCGTCTTTTTATGTTTTGGAAAAACTTCAGCTCAATCTTTTGCTAACGCATTAATAGCTCCGGAAAGATTAATTTTTATTCCTTCATTTGAGGGAACCAATAGTTATTTGCCTCTTTCCAATTATCATTTTTTTAATCCTTATTATTATAATCCTGCCATGGCTGGTATAGAGGATAAAAAACAATTAAATACGAATTGGAATAGACAAATAGATCACTCTTTCTCAGGTAGTTATGAACAGCCTATCTCATCAATAAATAGTGCAATTGGAATGCATTATTCCTACACTTCAGATGAATTCAGTTCTGCGAGGTATTATGGTTTAGCTTACAATTATGGATTTAATATAAAAGGTAAAGCTAAGTTAAGATTAGGATTTCAGTTTTCTCAAATCAGTATTTCGTTTGACGAAAACCAAATTGGGTTTGGTGATAATCAAAACAAATGGTATAATTCACCATCCATGGATATTGGACTTGCATTTCAAGCCAAGCAATTCAGATTTGGAGTGAGTGTACAAAATCTTTTCCCTACTACCTTGATCTCTGAAGATGGCGTAACTGTTTTTTCTGATGTTATGAATGGAGAAAGACAGGTCAATATTTCACTAGCTAATACTTTTAGATTATCAAAAAACTGGGATTGGAGCTTAGCATTTTTATTTAGAAATACGGAGACTCAAAATATTCATGACTTGTCCTCTTATTTTTCTTTTCGGAAAAAATATTTTGTTGGAACTACTTATCGAACCTTAGTTGATGATCCTTGGATTGGATTTGTTGGAATTAAAATTAAGGAAAAAGTGAATCTGCAATTTTCTTGTAATGCAAAAAAAGATGATTTTGAGGATCGAAGATTTTTTGAGGTGTTGGGTCAGTATTTGTTTTAATAGAAAAATAGAGTTCATAATTTGGGAAATAGGTAAGCAAAAAAGGCTTCCAACTTTTAATAGTTGGAAGCCTTTTTTTCAAAAACTATTTCCTCAGAATCCTATCTCACATACAATCTTTGGAAAGGAACAATTACCTCATTTCTATCCATGTCATTTAATGATCTAAGTTGAGCAACAGTCGTTTTATATTTTTGAGCGATGCTGTGTAAAGTATCTTCATCTTGAACGATGTGAATTAATCTTTGTGTACCATCTACATTCATTTCGATCAACTCTTCTCCTTTTCCAGTTACTAAAGCTTGACCTTGAGCATTTCTATTTCCAGCCAAAGCCGGATTGATATAAACATACTCTTGAGGAGTTTGTTGTTGAACAGGAACTTGAATAACTTGAGTTCCAGATACAGCTTCTGAAATTAATAAAACCTGACCAGGCTTAATCAT
>CAJQQY010000341.1 GCA_905480595.1 uncultured Saprospiraceae bacterium
ATCCGATATAAGGAAAGTATATTTGGAATGTTTAGTGGTATTTTTTTCATAATGATTTTTTTATGGCTGATAAAAATTTATTGATACTTCTC
The DNA here is from genome assembly GCA_905480595.1 of uncultured Saprospiraceae bacterium. Taxonomy (GTDB): domain Bacteria; phylum Bacteroidota; class Bacteroidia; order Chitinophagales; family Saprospiraceae; genus CAJQQY01. The sequence continues at coordinate 93 of CAJQQY010000341.1, forward strand.
ATTGCCTTGATTATTTCTCTCTCAGGAATTGTTATCAATATGGTTAAAAAAGGAGGTGACGAAAAAATAAAATTCACAAAAGATGGTGCTACACTTTTTTGGTTTAGAGTAATCATACCCTTTGCCTTGGTAATCAGTTTGGTATTTTATTTTTCAAAAATTGGTCATCTTTCTTGGACCATCTTAAGTTTGTATTTAGGCTGTTTTTTAGTTGTTTTGGGATTAAGTATCCGATGGATTTCGGTAATTAGTTTGGGTAATGCATTTACAGTAAAAGTTTCGATTTTAGAAAATCATTCACTCAAAACAAACGGCATTTATAAATATATTCGTCATCCATCTTACACAGGAATTTTGGTCTATTATTTTGGTTTGGGATTGGTCATGCAAAATTGGATTTGTATAATTATTTTAATTATTGCTCCGCTGTTGGTAGTCGTCAATCGAATTCAAGTGGAAGAAAAAGTCTTAATTCAAAATTTTTTAAATGACTATAAAACTTATCAAAAACGAAGTTGGCGATTGTTTCCATTTATCTTTTAAAATCGTTTTTTAATCCTTACTACAACTAAAATCCACGAAAAAAAAACATGAATAAGTACTGCCAATAAAAATAATTTAACTGTTGCCAACCAATTCAACCCAAAGAGAATTTTACTGATCAAACTCACTCCCAACGCAGAATCCATTTTATCCAACAACATAAAAAATCTTTTATTTTTTGTTGCCGTTTGACCAGCTTTAATTCCCATTCGCCTTTTGAGCCAAGAGTTGGGTAATTCAAAAATCATATAAACAAATCCTAATATTGCTCCGAAAATAAATGCTTCCAAATTTCCAAACAAAGGAAAAAACAAATTTACTCCCCAAAATAAAATTCCATTAAGTAAGGTTAAAACAATTATTCCACGCCATGTTTTATTCGCTCCAAAAAGAGTTGGTGCAATAGAAATTGCCATGGGTGATAACCAATTTTTTTTTACAATAATCATATGAATAATATTCGATACAATCATTGGAATAAAAATATGAAGTAGATAATTTTCCAAAGGTTAATCTTTGTTTTCTGATGATAAAATATCAATCATTCTAAATGCATTTTGAAATATGCGTTCTGCAAATTGATAGTTCATAATTATTTTTCCAGTCATATAAAAAGTAACTCTTGTCACCAAATATTCTTGGAGAGCATAAATATATCCTTCTTTCCAATCTTTCCATTTTAGTGAAGTCAGTTGTAAATCGAAATGATATTTTAAATAGTTGAGTAATGATATTCCATCAAAATTTATAGGCAATGCAAAACTTAAAAACTCAATAATATCTCGATGCGGAAAATTTAGGACAGCCAATTCCCAATCATAAATACAAACTGCTCCACCTTCTCGAATAGCGATATTGCGAGGATTAAAATCATTGTGAATAATCGTTTTTGGAAGATCGATTTTTCCATGAAATTTTTCTAAGTTTTCGATGTAGTTAAAAAGTCTTGGTGGCAAATCATGCCATTCCACATCCTCATATTCAAGGGAAATTATTTTTATAAATTTGGTGTAAAGCGCCTTTGCTTTCCATGGTTCGCATGTTTTTATTTCAGCAGGTATTTTTTCCAAATTTGAAAACACGCCATGGACTTCACTTATCGTTCGAATAACAGATTGGATGGAAGAAGGTGTCCAAAGCTCAGGTTGATTTTCACTATTAAATATCTCTAATTTAGAATAATCTAACAATTCAATTATTAGGGTATAAATTTCACGCTTTGGATGAGCATGGCTACCATAAAATTTGGGGATAACGTGCAGCTCATGCTCATCTAAAATTTGATACAATTCAATTTCTTTCAGATGACAATTTTTATACTCTAAAAAACCTTGATGTGAAGAAATCAAATCAGCCAAATGAGGGTCAATCGATGCTGCCATATTATGTAACCCTTGAAAAACTTCAACATCCAAAGGTTTGCTTTTGAGTAAAACTGGACTATGTATTAAAGATTGATTTTCTGAATTTTTCCAACTGATTTCTAAAGGAACAAATCCTGTAAGTTTATTGTTAACTCGACTTGTCAAATTAATTATCAAACCATTCTCAACTAATTTTTTTTCTAAGAAAGAAACAGAACCCAATCTTTCACGATAAAAAGGTTTTAGATTTTTTTCCAAAAAACTTTTATTAATTTCTGATTTTAGTAACCAGTTAACAGGTTTATTTCTTCCTATTTTTTCATGTACTTTTGCAAACTGTCCTCCTACGATTGCAGCAAAAGTAGAAACCTCCAAAGCCAACGCAAATCCTGCAATGAGTTTTGCAAACCGCTCGACCTTTCCCTTTCCTACACAATCCATCATTCTCAAAGCTTCATTTTGTCGGAGCAATTGAGTTCCACCACCTATCGTTCCAATCACGAGAGAGGGGAGGTGCAAAGTGCAATACAAACCATGTTCGGTTTTTTCCATATTTAAAATACCAACGCCTGATTCGTGGATACTGGCCAAGTCTTGACCTGTTGCCACAAAAATGGCAGCAATCGCATTTGTAATATTAATGTTATAACCGATCATCCCATCGAGTCTACTCATGGTTTGTGATTGTCTCAAAGCACGCAACATATCTTCTGATTTGACACGTAGTACTTTTTCAATTTCTCGATCAGACAGCTCGCATTCAGCAATGACATGAATTCCTCGCCCTTGATTAATAGAATAATGAGAGACTTTTTTATCAGTAGCAGCATTGCCTTCGATGACAAATTGAACAGGTTTTATTCCGCATTTTTTTTGAAAATTTTCATTCACCCAATGAGTAGCATGAGAAGTGCAAGTCGTCGTCATATTTTGTCCAGAAGCATCGCCTGTACTATAAATAAATTTTAAGTGAACACTTCGACTAGCGATAAAAGCGGAGATGGATTTTAGGTTGGCGTGGTTGGAATATTGTTCAGCAACATTTTTAATTGCTTCAAAATTATTTTCTACCCAGTTTTTAAAAATCACGCATTCTTCCAAATTTTTAAAAATGAACATAGGACTTCGCACCATTCTTTGATGCAATACCACCGCATTAAAACCGCCGCTTTTACTGACAACTTTCGAACCTCGATTCATACTTGCGACCAAGGCGCCTTCCAATGTTCCTGCAGGAGCATAGACAAAGTCACTTCCTTTTTTTTCATTAAATAATAGTGGTCCAGCTAAGCCGATTGGAATTTCAACTGAACCTATGTAAGATTCAATATTATGGTGAATCTGATCATCCAATCTTGAATCACTTAAATGAGGAACTTCAATTCCTTGTTCATTAAGAAAGTCCAGGCGATACTTTTTAGCATCTTTAGTATTCAAACCTCTTCCTGGTACGATAGGATATTTTATCATATTTCTTATGTGTTAACCAATTCTACAATGCCTAAACTTCCATCCATTTTCAAGATATCTCCATCTTTAAAAATAGAAGTTGCTCCCGATAAACCGACCACTACAGGTATTCCCAACTCTCTTCCTACAATCGCTGTATGCGAAAGCAAGGACCCTTTTTCACTAACCAATCCAACTGCTTGCATCATCAAAAACACCCATCCAGGATCTGTCATTTCTGAAACCAAAATTTTCCCATGAACATTGATGTGTGGTTCAGGTTGGAGAATGATTGCTGCTTCAGCAGTCACTATTCCTTTTGAAACAGCAATGCCTTGATTAAATTTAGCCAATGTGTTTTTTAATGTTTTTTCATTTTTGACAATCGGCAAATCATCTTTTTGGTAGATTACACGATCAGGTAATTGGAGTGTTTTAAAGCTATGATATTGTTTTTTTAAATGTTCAATTTGATCCATTTTAGAATCTATAACATTATATTTACAAAAAGATTTAAGATCATTAGTTGTAAGATAAAATATATCATTTACATTTTTAATGACACCTGTCACCTTCATCATTTTTCCTATTTCTAAAAAAACATCTTTGACTGCACCATAACCTCTCGTGCGGCAAAACCGCATATTTTCCCTATTCTTCAAACCATAGGCCGCCATGTATCGAACAAATTTAAAAATGTAAGTTTTTGGGTTCCACCATTTTAGATTTGCATTAATTATTGCTTCCGCATTGTTACGAATTTCTTTTTGACGCTGTGCAAAATCTTTTCTTTTAACTTTAGTGGATAATTGATTTTTTAAAAGTTGAATAAAAAAAAGTGGTTCATTTCGAAGCGAGGGAGTTTCCAGTTTTAATTCTGCTAAGGTCCGATCACCGTAGCGTTCGAGATGATATTTTATCTCTTGATAAAAATCAGGATATGCACCGTGCTCTAATTTTTCCAATATTTTATGTTCCTCTTTTTGAAAAAGAGATTCTAATTCAGTATCAGCTAATATCGATTCTTTTAATTTTAAAACATTCAAAATTGCTTCCTCCGATTCTACGCCGCCTATCCCGCAAAGCAAATCATTAGCAAGCGATTCTGATTTTGAAAGATTATATTTTGCAATTAAATCTTGTAACCAGCCGAAAAATTTAAAAGCCAAGAAGTCATTGACGATCGTCAAATACCAAGGTTTGAAGAGGCGAGTTGTTGCCGTTTCATAATGTGCCCAAAGTGCTTTAGGATCGTTTATGTGAGGTTTTATGTTTTTTAAAAAGATATAATTTTCTGCAAATATTTTAAAGAACCTTTTATTTCCTCGCCTATAATTTATCATCAACCAAATGATAGAAAGTAGCGCTTTGATTTTGTTTTGGAAATTAAATTTGACGTTGTCTCTTTCGCTCTTTTTCAATCCTACCGCCTTTTCCCAAGCTTCCATCGAACTCGCTGAGCTATGCACTAGTGACATCATTTTATACCAATTATCCAAGCGATAATAAATGCGTCCATAGTATTGAGCCAATAGGTTTTGAAAAATAATGGTATTCTTTTCAATCACTTTATCAGAAACCCAAAAAGCATTGGAACTTCCTTTAAACACTTTTTCATAAGCTTCTAACGCAAAGCTGAAACTTAATGGGAATGTGATTCCAGGATAGCTCTCGACAATATTTGTATTGTCCAAGATTTCAATTTCATCAAGATTGATGGTAGTGATTGGACGCATTTGCAACAAAAACAAATCTCCATTTTTATCAAAAGAAAATTCAATATCTGCTGGAGCTGCAAGTAGTTTTTCAGCAGTCATTGTCAAATGAAAAACTTGCATTATTTCAGTCTCATTTAAGGTTGGTATATTTTTTAATGCTGATCGAACTGGCACCTTATTGATACCTTTTTCATCCTGAAAATTTATTTGCAAATGTTTTGTTACAAGTTTTTCATCAATCGTTTGATGCTGTCGATTAATGATAAAAGTATCCGTTTCGACTTGATTGGTGACAACGCCCTCACCAAGTCCATAGCCCACCACCATAATCAGATCTGCTAAGTTTCCATTTTGATTCATGGAAAAACTAATGCCTGATTTTTTTGCTTTAATCATCTGTTGGATGACAATAGCGAATTCAATATTTTGAATGGAAATGTTTTGTGCCAATCGATAACTCAACACACTATGACTCCATGCTGAAGCTATACATTTTCGAATTTTAGATATTAAATGGTTTGCAGGAACGAATAAAAAGGTATCATGTTGACCTGCAAAGGAAGCTTTTTTTCCATCTTCCGCAGCAGCGGAGGATCTTACTGCAACGAAGTATTCATCTCCAAAAAGAGCTATACAAGTTTCATGAATTTCTTTTTGAAAACCTTTCGAGAAATCTAAATCAAGTATTTCTTTTTGAATTTCTTTTGAGATAGAAAAAAGGTGTGGGTCATTTATGGTTTTAATTCTTGATGAAAGTGCTTCAATTTTATGTTGAATTGGTTTAATTATTTGGGCTATCATTTTACTTGGAATGATAAAAAATGGAGGAACATTTAATCCTTCATCTTTTATTTTCAACAAATGATAAGCTTTGCCTCCTAAATCTCTTTGGCTACAATCTTGAAATTCATGTTGGAAAATGAGTTTTTCTAGCATAGTATACTTTGAACATGGAAAAAGAAATTTTACAATTGATTAACTACTTCGTAATTCATTAAAACATGAGCTAAGAAGTTTAAAAAAACAGCAGTTGTGAAAATCATGGCGGTGTTAGTTAAGTTGTTATTTTCCACAATAGGTGTTTTTAAAAATCGACCATAAACTAAAATAACATAAATCATCAATGCTATGGTAATCCAAATAAAACTAAGATTAAGTCCTAAAGTATTGGCGATATAAATGGAAAGTAATCCTGTCAATAATAAACATATGAATGGAATCCAAGTTGCAGGACGTGTTCCAAAAATCATAGAAAAAGTTTCATATTCCGTTTCATGACCAATCGCTCGTATTTTTCGAGAAACCTCCCAAGCTGTTATAGGCAAGGAAAAAATGGCTAATAAAATCCAATGGTTAGTGGAAAAAGAATCGTAAGTATCACCTGCTGCCAAGGCGGTATGTATTAGAAAATAATTAATAACCCATGGAAGTGGTTGATGAGTTGCCATTGTAAATAGCAAATTTTTGCGATGGAATTCTTCTGCAAAAAACCACTTAAATGTAAGAATGGCATAAACCATCATTAATACAAAAACATTAATCGTTTCTTGTCCAAAAATAACATTCGTCAAAACTAATACGACAAAACTAAAAATAGATAAAATTTGAATATCAGACTTAAGAACAGCTTTGCGAGGCGTTGCCCGCCAAGGGAACAGATCTTTGTCAATTTCTATATCTTTTAAATCATCGAAGGTTCTCATTTGTAACATGATAAAAAATGCCGTTATCATTCCCACAATACCATTGATATCCATCGAAATTGTGGATCCAGCAATCGCTTGGCTCGAAAAGTTGAGGCATATATATAACACAACAACATAAGGGAGGTAAATAAGGACAGGAAATATTTCTTTAGAATAAATCCATACTCTTGCTAAGAATGATTCTGGAGTTGAAGTTGGCATTGTTTTCATGATTGGTGTTGGTTTTGAAAAATTATTTAGGTAGGAGACAAGATGGGAAATATTAAATAGAAAGTAGAATTGAATTTTAAGAATAGAAGATATTTTTTTATTGAATATAAATATTTCTACTCGAGTATAGTTAGTTCTATGAGTGAGATGACCTCCAAAAAACTTTTTGAAAAATAACTAGGATTACTAAACCCATATTTTTAAAAAAAGCAATTATGGCTACAGGATTTTGAATCTGATTCCGCATTGACCTGTATATCAATGCTGAAAAAATAATTTACAAGATTCTATAGCTGGAGGATAATTGTGAGAAATTTTTACCTGTCATTGAGTGAAATTTTTTAAAAGGTTAAAAAGTTCACTACTGCTTTTTTGATTGTACAAAAGTAATGATTTTGAAGAGAAGAAAATGGAAGTAATATACAAAAAAACAATATATTTGCCGCATGTCATTACCTAAACCAATCGTATTCTTCGACCTAGAAACCACAGGCATTAGTATCACTCAGGATCGTATTGTCCAAATCGGAGCAATCAAAGTCAACCCTGATGGTACCGAAGAAATCAAAAATGTACTCATCAATCCGACTATTCCAATTCCTCCAGGAGCAACGGAGGTACACGGCATCTCTGATGCTGATGTTCAGGATAAACCACTCTTTCGACAGATAGCCAAGAGCTTTGTAGCATGGTTATCTGGTTCTGATTTAGCGGGTTATAATTCTGACAACTTTGATATTCCTATGCTGATCGAAGAATTTAGTAGAGTAGGAGTAGCCTTCCCAGAAGAGGAAACTAAATTCATTGATGTCCTAAAGATCGAGCGAAAAGTTAATAGTCATAAATTAGGGGAAACCTACCAACGTTACACAGGCGAAGAGTTAGAAGGTGCCCACAATGCCTTGATTGATATCTATGCTACGATCAAAATCTTCCATCAACAACTGGAACAAAATGATCACTTACCCAGCGGAGCTGGCGATCTTGAAGTTTTTTGTCAAGGAGAATTTAAGCGAGTAGATTTTGCTGGCAAGCTTTATGAAAAAGAAGAAAAAGTTTATTGGCGTTTTGGAAAGCACAAGAATCAATTGGTTTCTGAAACGAAAAGTTATTGTAATTGGGTTTTGGGTTCTGATTTTCCTACGGAGACGAAGGCGCAGATTCGGAAGGTTTTGGGACAATAAAAAACGGACAGGGCACTACTATTTCGTTTTCACCTTCCTCTAAATCAAATTTTCCTTTTTTTCGTTTTGGCACTTAAAACTTATGGCATATTACAATTGACCTTTTTCTATCCTTTAATAATACGATTTGCTTTCATAAGTATTGAGTATATTAGAACAGAAAAAATATAAATATAAAATATCTTATTTTAAAGAACTAGATATTACTTTTGACGTTTTAATTTCTATCAGAAAACAGTTTATTCTTTTTTTTAATTAGAATTGCAGAATAAATGATATCCTAAAGACAAACTAATAAAATGATAAAAATTGGAGTGATCGAAGATGATTTTTTAGTCCGAGAAGAATTAGTTGGTATTATTAAATCTTCCTCTAAGTTGGAATATGTTCTATCATCAGAATCTGCTGAAAATTTTTTAAAATATTTCACTAAGAATTTAGATGTTATACTCTTAGATATTCAATTGCCAGGCATGACTGGGATTGAAGCGATCCCAAAAATCAAAGCGAAAGCTCCAAATGTTGAAATTGTAATCCTTTCAGCATCCAATGATAGTGATAAAATTTTTGGTGCATTACGTGCTGGAGCCTCTGGTTATCTTTTAAAAGAAGATTCGATAGAGTTGATTGAACAAAAAGTATTGGATTTGATAGAGGGTATCCCTCCTTTATCACCAATTGTTGCAAGAACAATAATCGCATTTTTTAATAAAAAACCAGAAGTAGTTGGAGTCACTTTGACAAATCGAGAAACTCAAGTTCTCCATCATTTAATAGAAGGATTGAGCTATAAAGAAATAGCCGACAAAATGATTAACTCCATCAATAGTATTCGAACTCATGTCAAAAATATTTATAAAAAGTTGAATGTACATTCTAGAGCTGAAATAATGAAAATGTATCTTGATGGTAAAATCAAATTAACATTGTGAACAAACAATTTTATTTAAAGAATGTCACATTAACATGTGAAGTGAATATTTGATTTTCTTATCAGCTTATTCCTATTTTGCGGTCTCTTTTTTTGAAAATACCGTTCAACCTCACAAATTCCGATCTTTTCCAGAAACAAGCATACATAGAAAATAAATATTGATTATTAGTCGAGTCTTCATTTAATATGATTAATAGCTTTGATTTATTTACTAAAAAAAATAATAGTTTATTTATTATTAAAATTATTGCTTTCATAGTCAATTAAAATCGGTTAGATAAATTTCCTTTTTGTAATAATCATATTACTTGAGGGATCATATATGAATTTTTAGTGCAGAGAATAAAATTTCTCTAGTTATTAATAAATTCCATTTCTAATTTATTGGAAAGGGAATTTTTTCTCTGTAAAAAAAGTTTTTTTTTGATAACTATTGAATTCGTTAGAAAAATCTTGAAGTTTAGAACAATAAAACAACAGTTTATATTTATGAAATTATTTAATGCTTGGATTAGAATTATGTGTTTTGCCATCTTGTGCGGAATGTTTTTTACTTCATGCCTCAAACATAAACAATTGGTGTCACTCAACGGAGATGACGAATCTATCGAAGATGATTTGCGTGATGTGGGAAATGTTAAATACCAAGGTCTCCAAGATTATCTACCCTATTTGATCCAACCTTTCGATCAATTATTGATTAAAGTAAATGCCTTCGATGGCAATACGGAAGATTTTTTAAATCGAGAGTTTACTTCGGAGAATACATTTAGCAGAGACATTACTTATGATCCTGCTTCCCTATATTTCAATAGTTATTCCGTCGATGAACGTGGTCAAATTACTTTGCCTTTGATTGGATCGATTCAAGTAAAAGGAAAAACAATATCAGATTTAAAAAAAGAAATTGATGAAGCTTATAAACCGCATTTGAAACTAGTTTCCACGTCTGTAAAATTAGCCAATATGCGTATCACCATTTTTGGTGAAGTCAATAGACCAGGTGTTCAATATTTGTACAACGAACGTACGACTATTCTTGACGCAATTAGTCTGGCAGGAGATATGACAGATTTTGGAGATCGAGAAAAAGTCAAATTAATTCGTCTTACGGAGAAAGGGTCAAAAACGGTCTATTTGAATTTACATAAATCAGATTTTATTAAATCAGATTTTTTTTATGTAAAACCATACGATGTAATTTATGTAGAACCAACTAAGGCAAAATCAAGAGATAGAAGTGCAAGAGTAGTTGGAGTGGTGATCTCTGCTGTTTCAGTAGGAACATTAATTTTAAATTTAATATTAACGAGTCCATAAAAGTAGCTAAAATAGAGTATGTGGCAAGTTGATCTATTTGGATAAAAAGGAAAATAGAACTATCTTGTATATTAATTAAAAAATTTTGATTTCATCTGGACTATTTTTCATTAAAACATAGATTGAACTTATCCAGAAAGAAGATTACTAGCCGCAAATTTTTATTATAGCAATAAAAAAACATAGAATCCTAAATACCGTCACTTACTAAATTTTCGCTTTTAAAAATGTAACTTACATTACATTTTTAAAATCTAATGTAGTAGGTTTTATTTTTTTATTAGACATCCTTAAATAATTCCATAATGAATCCCCTTAAAATTCCCTCTAAAGAAAACTACGGTACAGAAGTAAACTTGAAAGTTCTATTCGGTAAAATTCTAAAAAACAAATTTATATTTCTTTTTAGTATGCTATTTTGCCTTGC